>JAYPXD010000074.1:6230-7652 GCA_038135395.1 Alphaproteobacteria bacterium
ATGTTCTAATGCAGCGCCACGGGCTCCAGCTCATTCCGGATCATCGCGCCCAGAGCCTGGTTACGATTGACGGCAAATCCGATCATCTCGCCTGTCGCGGAGAAAATACCAAAGCCGCGCATGCCGTCGACGAGGCTCGGCCGTAGGTATGCGATCTGCTGCAGACCCCAGTTTTGCAGGTCGAAGTCGGTGGCGGATTGCTGATTTTGACGATTTTCCATGGTCACTCTCCCTCGGTTACATATCGACGGTCTGGGTTCGCTTCAGCCGGCCGGTGTTTTTGATCGCGATCGTGCGGCTGCGCATCGTCGGTTCCGGCCGGAACAGCTCGATATGCAGCAGGCCCAGCTCCATAGTGGCGCTGCCGACCTCGATGCCCTCTGCCATGACGAAACGGCGTTGGAATTGGCGGCCGGCAATGCCGCGGTGCAGATAGGTCCGCTCGCGGTCTTCGGCTTTTTGGCGGCCTCGGACGATCAGTTGATTGTCCTCGACGGTGATCTCCATCTCGTCTTCGGCAAAACCGGCAACGGCGAGCGTGATCCGCAACGCGGTCTCGCTCAATTGTTCGATATTGTAGGGAGGGTAGCCATCGGCGGAGGCTTTGCTGACGCTGTCCAGCACCCGCTCGATGTGATCGAAGCCCAGCAGTAGCGGGCTGTTAAACAAAGATACCCGTGTCATCAGGCGTATCTCCTAATACCGCATCGGCTAAGGACGATGACGGCGCATTATGCCTCGTGCAGCCCACACCATGCAGCACTGCACAACCGATCGCCTTTTACAGCCGATCAGCATGCCTCAAAGATAGGAGCCGATTAGGCAATTTCAACCGTGCCGGTTGCCATGCGACCGGCCATTGCCTTCTGCTTCGCCAATGGGCCAAAATGCGCCAGCAGCAAGGCTTCAGGAGGATTTACGATGCCCAAACGCCTGACCGAGGCCCAAATCGCGGAATACAAGGCACAGGGCTTTACCTGCCCGGTGTCGGTGCTGACGCCAGCCGAGGTGTCCGAGGCGCGGACCGCGATCGAAGCGTTCGAGGCGCGCTCCGGCCGGACATTGGACTATCCGGAAAAATCGAAATCCTACCTGCTCTTCGACTGGGCGGACCGGCTGATCCGGCATCCTGCCGTGCTGGATGCCGTGGAGGATCTGATCGGGCCGGACATCCTGGTCTATCATTCGACCATGTGGATCAAAGACCCGGGGACGCCGCAATACATCGCCTGGCACCAGGACGGCGCCTATTTCTATCTGGACCCGGCAGAGCACGTGACCGCCTGGGTGGCGCTGTCCGACGCCAGCGTCGAGGCCGGATGCATGCACGTGCTGCCGGGTACGCATCGGGACGAATGGCATCATCACGACGACGACGCCAATCCGAACAACCTGATTCTGCGCGGCCAGGCGATCTATGAC
>JAYPXD010000074.1:7662-11702 GCA_038135395.1 Alphaproteobacteria bacterium
CGCTGAAGGCCGGAGAGATGAGCCTGCATCACACCAACTTGGTGCATTGCTCGCATCCAAACCGCGCAAAAGACCGGCGAATGGGGTTCGGCATCAGTTATATTCCAGCCCGAGTCCAGGATATCGGCCCGACGCCGGGTTCGGCCATGCTCGTGCGTGGCGAGGATCGCTTTGGCCACTTTGCGCAGGAGAGGCGGATTGGCGCGGAGTTGAGCGCCGAGGCCTATGCCAATCATCAGACATTGATGCAGCGGTTCCGCGCCCGGCAGGATGCACAGGCGCAGATTGCGAAGAAAGTGGAATATGCCGCGCTGCGTTAGGCCCGGCGAGCGCTTGGGGGCCTACGGATTATTCAGGGTGCGTCAATCACAAGGAAGGTCCGGGTCTCGATGCTCTCGCGCGGCGGGGCGTTCGGGTCCTGGTTCGGCAGTTGAAAAGCGCCGTGCGCCGTGTAGCGCGCAACACTGCCATCCGCGACCGTATCCCATCCTTTGATCAGGATGACCTCATCGCGCTGCATCAGCGGTGCATAGTACCATTGATGCGTTTGGCCATAAGCCAGCTGGTAGATTTCGCCGGTGCGGTCCGGAAAGCGTTGGTCGGTCGCGATCAGGTCGGCTTTGGGAACGCTGGCGGCGGTGGCGAGGGCCAGCGGTGCGCGCTGTACCGGGGCGTTGCCGATCGGCCGCCAGACGTTGACCTGGACGATCCGGCCGCCGGCGGCGACGACACGCTCGTACTCGGCCACGCCCATGGCGTCCTTGGCCCTTTGCGGGCCGCTTTTGTCGGTATAATCGCAATGGACGCGCACGGCGGGCCCACGAGCGCCGTCCGGATTGCTGGCGCCCTTGCCATCGTCGGAACGGCGAGTGTGGTCGAAGATATAGACTGCGGATGCGCCAAAGCGCTGTTTCAGCAACGCCACGACTTCGGCGTTATAGGCAGTGTCGACCTCGGCGACGTCATAAAAATTCCGTACCTGGCTGGGCGATTGCATGACCTCAAAGCCTTCGCGGTCCACGTCGGCGGCGATGCTGCGCATATTGTTGATCGCGACGGTATGCTGCTCGGTCTTGAAGTGTACTTCCGGCTCGCCGCCAGTAAGGGCCGAGGACAGGAAGTATGGCTTCTCATCCTGGCGGACAATGTAGGTGAGCGCGCCGGTCGTGGCGCCGGCGGCGGTGTTCGCCGCGGTGACGTGGTTCATGGCGAAACTCCTGATAAATATCCGTGTTGACCAGGAAATAGGTTTTCCGGCAGCGAATGGGAATATGCAATGACGGGCTCTGCATCGGGAGGAGCTTTGCGTTTGATGCAGCATCGGGGTTCCCCCGGCAAAGGGGAATGGCTAGGTAGTAGCGCAGGCTGCTTTCCCATGCGGCCGGATGCGGAGTGGTGATCGCGATGACGGATGAAAGGCGGAAACAGGCGAAACCTGCTCGGCAGGATCGCGTCCGGTATGAGGTCTATGGCATGCCGGTCGAGGATATCATCGCGGACGCCCTGGCAGCCGATCAAGCTCCTGAACCGACGGCGGCGCAACCAGAACCGGAGCCGGCGTGGCCGAGCCTGGATGAATTGAAGGCCGGCGGCCCCAGGCGCAGAGGCGGGCGGCGGCGGGGCTAACATTCCCTGCAGGTGGCGACGCGCGCCGAATGAATTTGCACGGGCCGGCCGGGCCGGGTAGCATGGTGCCCAATCATGATAGCCGATGGGAATTCCGCTATGTCCGCTACAACTGCGCTTCGCAATGCCGTTTCAGTCAAAGATCAGGTTTCGGAGGAGGAATGGGCGTTGCGCCTGGATCTCGCCGCCCTGTATCGCCTGGCCGCCAAACACGGCATGACCGACCTGACCTATACGCATTTCTCCGCCCGGATTCCGGGCGACGAGGATGTGTTCCTGCTGAATCCCTACGGTCTGCGCTTTGATCAGGTGACGGCGTCGAGCCTGGTCAAGATCGACGTCGACGGCAACATCCTGCTGGACAACGGCTATGGCGTGAACGCCGCAGGCTTCACCATTCACTCTGCCGTGCATATGGCGCGCCACGACCTGAAGGTGGCGGCGCACACCCATACGCCGGCGGGCATGGCGATCTCTGCCCTGAAGGATGGGCTGATGCCGCTGACTCAGAAGTCTATGCGCTATTACGGTCGCACCGCTTATCACGGCTTTGAGGGCCCGGCGCTGGATCTGGACGAGCGCGAGCGTATCATTGCCGATTTTGGCACCGACAAACACACGATGATTTTGCAGAACCATGGCATTATGGTTTGTGCGTCGTCGGTGCGATTGGCCTGGACGCGGCTCTATACGTTGGAAAAGACCATGCAGGCGCAGTTGCTGGCGATGGCATCGGGCGCCAAGCTGCGCGTGCCGCCGAAAGAGGCCTGCGAGAAAGTGGCTGCCCAGTGGGACAAGGGCGATGACACCTATCGCCAGGACGGCTGGGAGAGCCAGTTGCGCCTGTTGGACCGCGCCGACCCGACTTGGAAACACTGAGAAGGGCCAGCGACGATGAGTGTTACCGCTATGAGCGTGCCG
The DNA here is from genome assembly GCA_038135395.1 of Alphaproteobacteria bacterium. GTDB lineage: Bacteria > Pseudomonadota > Alphaproteobacteria > Bin95 > Bin95 > JACKII01. Next base: position 10,210 of record JAYPXD010000074.1, read on the forward strand.
ACCCAAGCCGGCGTGCGCGAACAGGTCTCGGATATTGAATGGCAGACGCGGGTCGATCTGGCCGCGCTCTATCGCTTGGTGGCGTTGGAAGGCATGACCGACCTGGCCGCCACCCATATCTCGGCCCGCATTCTGGGAGCAGAGGATCATTTCCTGATCAACCCCTATGGGCTGATGTATGAGGAAGTGACCGCGTCCAACCTGGTGAAGGTGGATATGAACGGCGAAAAGGTGATGGAAAGCCCGTTCCCGGTGAACCCGGCCGGCTTTACCATTCATTCTGCCGTACACATGGCCCGCCCGGACGTGCAATGCGTTGCGCACACGCACACGGCGGCGGGCATGGCGTTCGCCAGCGTCGAGACCGAAGTGCTGCCGATCAGTCAAACCGCAGGCTATTTCTACAAAAATGTCGGCTATCACGCCTGGGAGGGTATCAGCACGAACCTGGATGAGCGCGAGCGCATTGTGCGCGATCTGGGCATGAACCGCGGCCTGATCCTGCAAAATCACGGCCTGCTGGTTGCCGGACCCACGATCCCTGCGGCATGGGTGATGATTTATCAGTTGGAGCGTATCTGCCGGACGCAGCTGGAGGCGATGGCCGCCGCCCGCGCCGTGGGTCAGGACGTCGTGCTGATGCCACAGGCAGTTGCGGATAAGACCGCCGCCAACTTCAACCAGAGCTTCAAGAATGCCGCGGAAGGCCGCTCGAACTTCGATTGGGATGCCTATCTCGCCAAGCTTGATTCGACCGACGATAGCTATCGGCATTGATATTTCAGACAATTAAAGAGGAACGCCCGCCATGCCAGCCACCGCCGTTGACACCATCCCCAGCCTGAAGGGCAAAGTCAGCCCGGAAGAATGGCAGACGCGGGTGGAACTCGCCGCTTTCTACCGCCTGGTCGCCCAGCATGGCTGGGACGACCTGGTGGGGACGCACATCTCCGCCCGGGTGCCGGGAACCGAGGGCAAGCAGTTCCTGCTGAACCCCTACGGCCTGTTGTTCGACGAGATCACGGCGTCGTCGCTGGTCAAGATCGACTTCGACGGCAACGTGTTGCAGGACAGTGCCTATCCGGTGAACGCAGCCGGATTCACCATTCACTCCAGCGTACTGGCGGGGCGCCCGGATGTGGAATGCGCCGCACACACGCACACGGTGGCCGGCATGGCGTTGTCTGCCGTCGAAGGCACGCTGAGACCGGTGCACCAGAAGGCGCTGCGGTTCTACAACGCTCTGTCCTACCATCCATACGAAGGCATCGCCGACGATCCGGATGAGTGCGCGAGGTTGCAGCGCGACCTGGGCCAGAACGATGCTATGGTTCTGGAAAACCACGGCCTGTTGACCTGTGGTCGTAACATTCGTTCGACCTGGGCATTGCTCTATAACCTCGAAAAATGCGCGCAGGTGCAAATTGCGCTGGAAGCCGCCGGTGGCGAGGTGATCGAGCTTTCCGATGACCTGAAGCAGAGCACCTACGCCC
>JAYPXD010000074.1:11712-14425 GCA_038135395.1 Alphaproteobacteria bacterium
AGCTCGCTGCGGCTGATGAAGAAAGCCGACCCCAGCTTTTTGCACTGAGAATTAAGACGCTGTTGCGCGGCGGCCCTGGCCGTCGGGCGCAATGACGGTGCGTATTGAGGAAGGAAACGACCATGCCTTTGGATTATCTCGATATTATTCCCGCCCCCAGCATAAAAGACCAGGTTTCGCCCGAAGAGTGGGAGATCCGGCTGGAACTCGCCGCGTTCTATCGGCTGGCGGCGAAACACGGCTATACCGATCTGGGCGGAACGCATTTCTCCGCCCGGGTGCCGGGGCCGGAGGATCATTTTCTGCTGAACCCGTTCGGCATGATGTTCGCGGAAATCACCGCATCGTCGCTGGTCAAGGTCGATGTGGATGGCAATATCCTGATGGATGCCGGCGGCCACGGCGTCAATGCAGCCGGATTTACCATTCATTCCAGCGTGCACATGGCGCGGCACGACCTGATCTGCGCGGCGCACACGCACTCGGTGGCCGGGGTTGCGGTCTCGTGCCTGAAGGAAGGAGTGCTGCCGCTCAGCCAGCACGAGCTTCGCTTCCATGGCCGGCTCAGCTATCACGACTATGAAGGCCCGGCGACCAACCTGGACGAGCGCGAGCGGATTGTTAAGGATCTGGGTACAAACAACAATATCGTGCTACGCAACCACGGCCTGATGTGCTGTGGCCGCAGCGTGCCGGAAGCCTGGCGTAACCTCTATGCGTTGGAAATGAGCTGCGAGTCGCAGCTGCAAGCCATGGCGATGAGCCGGGCGAGCGGCCGGCCGTTGAAGTTTGTGCCGGAAGACGTAGCGCAAGCGACCAGCGACAAGATCGAGGCGCGCCACGGCAAGGATACCGTCAGCCGAGACTGGCCGACGCAAATGCGCCGGCTCTATGCGGAAGAGCCCGACTTCGCCACCTGAGGCCGGTCGCTAACCGCCGACGGTCTGGCGCGCCAGCGCGGTGACGCTGGGCCGTTCGCGGGCAGCAAATGGCATCGGGCGGGTCGCCTCCAGCGCGGCGACGCCGATGCGGATGGTCAGGACGCCGTTGACGGCGCCTTCGCCGACTCGGCGCGCTACGGTCCGCATGATGCTGCCGGCGACAGCGGCCGGCATCATGTCGCCCAACGCCTCCATGCCGCCTGCTGCCACCATCGCCAGGATCGTGCGACGCAGCAATGCCCAACTGGCAGCCGCGCCCGGGCGTAGCCCCTGCATATGCGCGACGCGTCGAATGGCGCTGAGGTTCAGCCACAGGACGAACACGGCATCCAGGATCGGATTTGGTGCAAAGGCGGTCAGCACTGCCGCGCGGCGGGCGATGGTGCGGATCTCGGCGACGCAGGCCTCATCCAGCGGACCCAGCACCAGCCGTTCATAGAGAACCAGCTTGTCGGCGGCGTCGGGAATATCGGCGGCGGCATCGCGATATTGCGCCAGCGACCAGGCAAGGTCCGGACGTTTCGCATGCAGGGCAGTGAGGGCGGCGAGGGCTTGCTCTGCCTGGACGGCGTCTCGTGTGGTGCTGGCTTGGTCCACCATCGCGCGGATATGGCTGCGGCTGCGCAGACGGGCGAGCGAGATGACTTCGCCGGCGATCGCACCGGCCAGCGCCAACCCCAATAACCCCAACGAGGCTGTCGTCAGCAGGCCGAGGGCTGAACCGGAGGCTGCGGAAGCGATGGCGTTTTCGACAAGCCACGCTGTAAGCGCCGTAGCGCCCAGACCGAGGCCGGCAAGGAGAAATCGCCAGGTCCACGATGCGCGCTGGCTCGCAATGGATGGGCTGGGCGACTGAGCTGTCGACTGGGCTGGCGGCGCGGTCTCAAGATCCGGCCCATCGTCGCGGTAGGCGTCCGGATCGGGCGCTGCGCGACGGGTGCGAGGGCGTGTCGGGCTCTCGCCTGACTCATGACCGTTTTGGCCGGAGGCGGCGCGGCGAAACGGGCGGGGGCCGCCCGGATCCGGTGGTTGTTCGGCCTGGCTCATGCGAGAGCGTCTCCCAGCAAGAATTCCAAGGCGCGGTCCATGCGCAACGAAGCCGGTCCCTGGTCAAGGCGGATGTCGCCTTGCCGCGGGCGGAAGGCGACGGGGGCGAATCGGTCGGGCCCAATGACAGCTTCGAGCGTTCGCGGCAGCGCGCCGGGCAACACCTCCTCAATCCGGTCGGAGTCGAGTGGCAGACCGGCAATGCCGGTCCAACGGCCGTCCGGTGTTTCAATGGTCGCCTCCCGGGTGACGCGCAGAGCGGCGATCGCCTCGCTGTGGATGCGGGCGCCGGCATAGGAAAGACGGCGGGAGGTATCGCCGACAAGGGCATCGAGCAGCTCCGCCAGAACCTGGTGGTCGGCGGTGGGCAGGTGATCGGCCTTGGTGGCGGCGAACAGCACCCGGCTGATGCGTTTGCCGAACAGCAGCGACAACCAGGAGGACTCGCCATGCCGAAATGCGCCAAGCGTACCGTCAATCGCAGTCTTCAGGTCGGCCAGGCTTTCCGGTCCGGCTGACAGGTGCTCCAGCATATCGACCAGCACCACTTGCCGGTCGATGCGTTTCAGATGGTGATCGAAGAACGGCGCGGCGATCTCGCGTTTGTAGGATTCGAAGCGGTCTGCCATCAGCCTCGCAAGCGTGCCTCGCGGCGCGGTGTCGGCAGCGTCTGGCATTGGGAAAAAGGTGAGTGCGGGCGCGCCGGCCATCTCGCCAGGCAGCAG
>JAYPXD010000075.1:0-2140 GCA_038135395.1 Alphaproteobacteria bacterium
CCCTTACCAAGGGTGCGCTCTACCACTGAGCTACGGCGGCAACAATAACGCGAGGCGCTTTAATGCCAGCACTGGCAGTCCGTTGCAAGGGCGCGCGCCCGCGACGGCTTGACCTTGCGTGAGGCGCTCTTCTATCTAGCGGCTCACCATATGGCAATGCCAAAATAGAGGCGGCGGTCATGGCGCGCGGAAACGCCGACAAAGCCAACCAGGAAAAAGCGGACAAGGCGGAACGCCTGGCCAAGGCGCTTCGGGAAAACTTGCGTCGCCGCAAGGCCCAGGCCAATGCCCGCAAATCGGACGATCCGAGCGCAACGCAAACGCTATCGGATCCCGATACCAATGAAGGGAAGTGTTAAATCATGAGCATCATGCCCGATGCCTGGATCAGAGAACAGGCCAACACCAACGGCATGATCGAGCCGTTCGCCGATCGCCAGCACCGCGAAGGCACGATCTCCTATGGGCTGTCGTCCTATGGCTATGACGCGCGGGTTGCGCCGGAATTTCGCATCTTCACCAATGTGGATTCCGTGATCGTCGATCCAAAGCAATTTTCCGAGCAAAGCTTTGTCGAGCGCAACACGGATGTGTGCGTCATCCCGCCGAACTCGTTCGCGCTGGCCAGAACCGTCGAGTATTTCCGGATACCCAGAGATGTCTTGGTAATCTGCCTCGGCAAATCCACCTATGCCCGATGCGGGATCATCGTTAACGTGACGCCGTTGGAGCCGGAGTGGGAGGGCCATGTGACGCTGGAGTTTTCCAACACCACGCCCCTTCCGGCCCGAATCTATGCCAATGAGGGCGCGTGCCAGTTCCTATTTCTCAAAGCAGATCAGCAATGCGAAGTGTCGTACGCAGACCGTTCGGGCAAATACATGGGACAGCGCGGCGTAACCCTGCCGCGGCTCTAGCCCTGCGCGCATTGAAGGATACCGTGTCATGAATATGATCCGCGTCCAAGGCGGCCGGTCGCTATCCGGGCGGATCGGGGTCAGCGGCGCAAAGAACGCGGCATTGCCTTTGATGGCGACAAGCCTGTTATCGCGGGAGGCCCTGGATCTGGCCAATGTTCCGCGTTTGGCCGACATCACCTCGATGGCGGAGCTGCTGCGGCAGCATGGCGTCGATATACAATTGAGCGGTGAAGGCAGCGAGCGGGTCATGCGCATGTGCTGCCGCGACCTGACCAGCACGACTGCGCCATATGACCTGGTGCGCAAGATGCGGGCGTCGGTCCTGGTGCTGGGCCCGTTGCTCGCGCGGGCGGGAGAGGCACGGGTGTCGCTGCCCGGCGGCTGTGCCATAGGCAACCGACCGGTCGACCTGCATCTGTCGGCCATGGAGGACCTGGGCGCCGAAATCGATATCACCGGCGGCTTTATCGAGGCAAAGGTCCCGCGCGGACTGCGCGGCGGCAAGATCGCTTTTGCTCAGGTTTCGGTCGGCGCCACCGAGAATGCCTTGATGGCGGCGGCTTTGGCCCAGGGTGAATCCGTCATTCTGAACGCAGCGCGCGAGCCCGAAATCGTCGATCTGGCCAACTGCCTGATCGCCATGGGCGCCAAGATCGAGGGGGCAGGCACCGATACGCTGCGGGTGCAGGGGGTCAACGCCTTGCACGCGGCCCGCCACACAGTCATTCCCGACCGAATCGAGACGGGAACCTATGCTATGGCCGCGGCAATCACCGGCGGAGCGATCGAACTGGTTGGCGCGCGGGAAGCCCATCTTACCGCCGCAAATGTTATCCTGCGAAAGGCGGGCGTGACCGTGGAAGAGACCCCGGACGGCTTGTTGGTGAAAGCGGTCAATGGTCTGCACGGCACCGATGCAATGACAGAGCCGTTTCCCGGCTTCCCGACCGACCTGCAGGCCCAATTCATGGCGCTGATGACCGTTGCCGACGGCGCGGCGATGCTGACGGAAACGATTTTCGAGAACCGTTTCATGCATGTTCCGGAATTGGCGCGCATGGGGGCGAATATCACCGTGCACGGTTCGTCCGCTTTGGTTCGCGGCGTACGCCAGTTACGTGGCGCGCCGGTCATGGCAACGGACCTGAGGGCGTCGGTATCCCTGGTTCTGGCGGGGCTCGCGGCAAAAGGCGAGACCGAAGTCCGGCGCATTTATCACC
>JAYPXD010000075.1:2204-6358 GCA_038135395.1 Alphaproteobacteria bacterium
TACGAGCGGCTGGAAGAAAAGCTGGCCGGATGTGGCGCTTTGATCGAGAGGGTACCGCAATGACGACCCCCCTTAGGCTAAGAGCAAAAGACGTCGACGACCTGGCGGTCCTGTCGGCGATGATTCAGGACGCGCTTGCTCCGCTCTCCGACATGGTCTTTGCGCAGGAACAGCGGCGTTTCGTCATTGCGCTGAACCGGTTTCGCTGGAACGAGCCGAATCCGCCAACGCGCACGCACGCGCTGCTTTCGGTCGAAGGGGTCGCGCGCGTTCGCATGCGCGGGATAGACCGGAGCGACCGGGATCGCATCATGAATGTGCTAAGCTTGACCTTTGTCGATGGCGTAGCGGAATTCACTGTTTCCGGCGGAGGTGCGATCCGCCTGGAAGTCGAAGCGCTGGACTGTTTTCTGGAAGATGTGGGCGAGCCCTGGCCCGCGCAGCGCAAGCCAGAGCACGAATGAACGGATCGGGCGACCCAGCGACGACGCGATAGGCGTCGGACTGGGCGCGCAATTCTCAGGCAGCCGCCCGTCCCGCTGATGCCGCCGCGGCCAGCACCATTTCCGCACATTTCTCGCCGATCATGATGGACGGCGCGTTGGTATTGCCGCTGGTTAGCGTCGGCATGATCGAGGCATCGGCAACGCGCAGGCCCTGCAGACCATGCACCCGCAACTGGTCGTCGACCACTGCCATCGGGTCGGCGCCCATCTTGCATGTGCCCACCGGATGATAGGTGGTTTCCGCATAGTTGCAGATCCACTTGACCAGGTCCTCGTCCGTCTGCACGTGCGCGCCCGGCGCCAGTTCCTCGCCCACCGCATCGGCCAGGGGCTGGGTGGCAAACCGGGCTCTGGCCTTGCGGATAGCCGCAACCGTGCCCTGCCGGTCGTATTCCGACGACATGAAGTTGAAATTGATCGCCGGCGGCTCGAACGGATCGGCCGACTTGATATGGATCGAGCCGATGCTTTCGGAGCGCAGCACGTTGATATTCAGCGTCACGCCGCGTTGCTTTGAAACGGCCAGGTGGCCATCCTTGTCCAACTCATAGAGGAATGGCGTCATCGCGATGGCGGCATCCGGGCTTTCCAGCCCCTCGCCTGTCTTGAAATACATGCGGATGGGCGCTGCGGTCATGGCGAAGAAGCCCTGTCCTGTCAGCGCGTACTTCACTCCCTCCATCCATAGCCGCCAACCGCGACCGTTGTCGTTGAACGTTGCGCCCTTTTCGGTGATGGCGAACCGCACTCGCGGGCTATAGTGGTCGCGCAGGTTCTCGCCGACGCCGCGCAGTTCATGGACGGGCACGATGCCCTTTTCGCGCAGAAAGTCGCTCTGGCCGATGCCGGACAACTCCAGCAATTTTGGCGAGTTAATCGAGCCGGTCGAGACAATGACTTCGCGGGCCGCCCGCGCCTCGCGCTTTTGGCCGTTGACGCTATAGCGCACGCCGACGCAGCGCTAGCCCTCCAGCACCAGCGATTCCGCCATGGCGCCGGATTCGATGGTCAGGTTCGAGCGTCCCCGCGCCGGGTCCAGATAGCAATAGGCCGTGGATTGACGGCGGCCCTTGTTGATCGTCACCTGGGTAATGCCGATGCCTTCTTGGTCGCCGCCATTGTAATCCTTGGTAAACGGGATGCCGATTTTCTCTGCCGACTGGATCATGCGCCGGTGCAGCGGAGAAATATCCGTGGGCGTATCGTTTACCCGAAGGGGAGCGGACCGCCCGCGGAATTCGTCGTCGCCGCCGCTATAGCTCTCCATTTTGCGAAAAATCGGCAGCACATCCTGGTAGCTCCAGCCGCGATTGCCAAGTTGCGCCCAGTGGTCGTAGTCCTGCGGCTGGCCGCGCACGAACACCATGCCGTTGATCGAACTGGAGCCGCCCAGCATCTTGCCCCGCGGCACCGGAATGCGCCGCCCGCCGGAGCCCGCGTCAGGCTCCGACGAATAGACCTAGTTGACGGCGGGGTTATCGATCAGCTTGGCCATGCCAATCGGCACGCGCGACCAGAAATAGTTCGAGCCCTCGGTGCCTGCCTCCAGGCACAGCACTTTGTGCTGGCCGGATGCGGACAGCCGGTTGGCCAGCACAGATCCGGCGGAACCGGAGCCGACGACTATAAAGTCATAGGTAGCGGACATAGGCGGCGTTTCCTCTTGGCGATAAGTCTGGCCGATAGTGAGCCAGCGAAACGCGGTCGAGGCAAGGTCTATGCCGCCAATACGTCTGAGGCGCGCAACCGACCAATAAATCGGGGCGAACCAGCCTTTGGGCTGCCAGTACCGGCGTTACGATCCCCTGGCAGCCTGCAAGCCGCTGCCTACCGCCATTCCGCCGGGTGCATTCCGGGCGGCACGGACGTTGTCGCCCATCGGCCCGGCGTAGCGGTCAACTGCGCCGCCGGCTTCACGCCGGTCATATGGCCGAAGGCGGTGGGGCCGTAGTCTTCGATCAGGTCGCTGATGGCATCGATGGTCATGTCTTCCGCGCCAAGCGCATCTTGCTTGCCCAGCGACTGCAGCCAGCGGCCGGTTCGCGCCAATGACACGCGCGCCAGCCATGATCCGCCTTCCTGGCTCTGCTTCAGCCGGCCCATGATGGCGCCCAGAGCCATAAGGAAACCGCTCGCGTGATCCAATGCCTGACACGGCAGGTGCTTCATGCCGTCTCTGCCGGCAGCCACCCCGCCGGCATGGCCGATCCCGGATGCCGTCTGAACGATCGAATCGAAGCCACGCCGCTGCGCCCAGGGCCCCTGGTGCCCGAATGCGGACAGCGAGACATAAACGATGCCTGGCCGCAGCGCCGCCAGGTGTTCCGGGCCCAGACCGCGGGCCGCGAGTGTGCCTGGCCGGTATCCCTGCACGAATACGTCGGCATCCGCCGCCAGCGCCTTCAGCCGCTCAACTCCCGCCGCTTTGCGCAGGTCGAGGTAGGCGCTGCGCTTGCCGCGATTGGCGTCGATCACCAGCGGCATGACATGCGCCAGGTGCGCGGCGGTGATTTGCAGCACGTCTGCGCCATGCTCCGCCAAAGTCCGCCCACAGACCGGGCCGGCGATGACCTTGGTCAGATCGAGAATGCGCAGTCCTTCCAACGGCCGCGCACCCGCCGCCGGCAAGGGCCGTGGGTCCGCGTCGCCGATTTTTTCCAGGATCAGGACGGGTTGGGCATCGAGGGCGGCGCTGTGCGGGTGCGCATTCCACTCGGCCTCAGAGCGCATCCGCGCCACCGGCAGCTTGTTTGCCGCCAGCAGGTCTTCGACAGCCTGCGCCGTCATGCCGTCGAACACCTTCTGCACGCCTTCGCGCGAGTAGGGGCAATGCAGCAATTCCGCGACCGCCATGCGATGCGCCGGATAATTGGCGTGCACCTGCACCCAGCCGCCGTCCCCGCATTTGTAGAAGCCGTGGATCGAATCGAAGAAGTCCCGCGTCGGCTTGCCGTCCACCCGGATATAGCTTTCCGACCGGAATGTCGCCGCCGCGTGCCGCATGCTGAGGCTGACGGATTGCGCTGCCCCGCCACGCGCCTTGTGAATTTCCGCCGCCGCAAGTCCGGTTGCCGCAATCGCTGCCTGCGCCTGCACGCCGACATTGTAGATGCCAGGCAGCGCCGGCTCGTCGCCAGTCAGGGTAACCCGGTTCAGCGCCGTCGCATCGCCGCCGGCCAATCCCCAAATATGTTCCAGTTGGCCTGCCGCGGCCTTGCTGTCTGCCTGCATTGCTGCTGATGCTCCTTTGCCAGACGATCTGTCCTTGGCCGGAAGTATAGGCGTGTGCCGCCGGGTCGGCTATGGTGGCGCAACTGAAACTGAGGATTTTACGGCCTCTTGCGATACGCGTCCCACTATCGCTCTGGCCTGGTTGCGGCGGAGGTTTGCGCTTGATCCTAGTCACCGGCGGCGCCGGATTTATTGGTTCGAACCTGGTGGCGGCCTTGCTGGAGGCTGGCAGCGGCCCGGTAGCGGTCTGTGACTGGCTCGGCGACGACCAGAAGTGGCGTAATCTGGCCCATCACCTGATCGATGACGTGGTCTTGCCGGAGAACTTGGGCACCTGGTTATCGCTGCAACGCCAATTAACCGGCGTGCTGCACATGGGCGCGATCTCGTCGACCACGGTCAGCGATGCGGATGCGG
>JAYPXD010000075.1:6432-6684 GCA_038135395.1 Alphaproteobacteria bacterium
CGCCAGAACTTCCAGACCTCGCGCCTGCTCTGGGAATACTGCGCAGAGCGGCAGGTTCCTTTGGTCTATGCATCGTCGGCGGCGACCTATGGCGACGGCGACGCTGGTTTTGACGATGACGACAGCGCCGCGGCGATGGCGAAGCTTAAACCGCTCAATCTGTATGGTTGGTCGAAGCATTGGTTCGACCGGTGGGCTGTGGACCAGCGCGACCGCGGCATGGTCCAGCCGCCGTTTTGGGCCGGCCTGAAG
>JAYPXD010000075.1:6784-9815 GCA_038135395.1 Alphaproteobacteria bacterium
CTATGTGCAGGATTGCGTCGATGTCGCCCTGTGGCTTTTGCGATCCAAGCCAAGGAGCGGCCTTTACAACGTGGGTACCGGCGAATCCCGCAGTTTCAAAGACCTGGTCGGGGCCCTGGCGGCCGCCTGTGGTCAGCCGCAGCGCATTGAGTATGTGCCAATGCCGGAGGTGCTGCGGTCCCGCTATCAGTATTTCACGGAGGCGCGCATGGATCGCCTCCGCGCGGCCGGTTACAATCAGCCGTTCCAATCGATCGAGGCGGGCGTTGGCGATTATGTCCGGCGTTTCCTCAGCCAGTCAGACCCTTACCGCTAGGCCGTTGCACCCCGTGCCCTTTCTCGACCGTCTCGACGCCTTCGCCTCCGCCCGTGTGCTGGTGATCGGCGATATTATGTTGGACCGGTATATCTCCGGCGATGTCGAGCGCATTTCGCCGGAGGCTCCGGTGCCGGTGCTGCGCCATAAGGAGACCCGCCAGATGCTGGGCGGAGCCGGCAACGTCGCCGCCAATATCGCCGCGTTGGGTGGACAGGTCGATCTGGTCGGCCTGATCGGCCGGGACGCCGATGGCGAGGCGGTGCGGTCGATCGTGGAAGAATGGGGCATCTCTCCAAAGGGCCTGGTCGCCACCGGGGAGCGCCCAACCAGCGTCAAAACCCGCTTTCTGGCGCAGGGGCAGCAGGTGTTGCGGCACGATTGGGAACGGGCGGAGCCGGTCTCCGGCAACGAAAAGGCGGCCTTGCTCGAAGCCTTCAATACCCGGCTTGGCGCCGCCGACATCATTGTCCTGTCGGATTATGGCAAGGGCTCGGCCTTGCCGCCGGTTGCGGGTGCCGTGATAGCCGCTGCCCGGAATGCCGAAAAGCGCGTGCTGGTTGATCCTAAGGGGCGCGACTTCACCATCTATGCCGGCGCCAGCGCCGTCACGCCGAACCGCCGTGAATTGGCGGAGGCCACCGGTCTGAAAATCGGAGACGACGCTTCGGTCGAAAAAGCGTGCGCAGTGCTAATCAGGACCTGTGGGCTGGAGGCCGTGTTGGCCACACGCAGCGAGGATGGCCTGTCGATCATCCGCGCCGATGAACCCGCCACCCATATTCCCACGGAAGCGCGGGAAGTATTCGACGTATCTGGTGCGGGCGACACGGTCGTTGCTGCTTTGGCCTTGGGACTGGCCGGTGGGATGGATTGGGTTGACGCCGCCAGCCTGGCCAACGCCGCCGCCGGGATCGTCGTTGCTAAGCGTGGCACCGCCCAGGTGACGCCGGATGAACTCCGCGCCGCCCGCCAGGCGCCGGAAGATGAAATCCATCCGCCGCTGGAAAGCCTGGTCGCCAGCCGAGACGAGGCCGCGCGTCGCGTCGCAGCATGGCAGGCGGCGGGCCAGACGGTCGGCTTTACCAATGGGTGCTTCGACCTCATCCACCCCGGCCATGTTGCATTGCTGGCCTGGGCGCGCGAGCGTTGCGACCGGCTGGTGGTGGGGTTAAACGACGATGCTTCGGTCAGCCGTCTCAAAGGGCCTACCCGCCCGGTCAATACCCTCGCCGCCCGCGCGACGGTCATGGCCGCGCTCAAGCCGGTGGACCTGGTGACGGCGGTTGGCGAGGATACGCCGTCCGAATTGATCCGGGCCCTGCAACCGGACGTATTGGTCAAGGGACAGGATTATACTGTCGCCACTGTTGTGGGCGCGGACATCGTCCAGGCCCGCGGCGGCAAGGTGCTTCTGGCGCCGTTGATCGCTGGCCAGAGCACGACCGCCATCATCGCCCGTTTGACGGAAGAGCAATAACCACATGTCGCTACATGACTACCTTGCTGCCAGCGCCGCGACCGTGCAGGCAACGGCGGAAGCCGGGCTGGAAAAGGCGATGGCGGACGCGGTGGACTGGACCGCCGCTGCGCTTGCCGCTCGCCTGCCGGTTTTGGTCTGCGGCAATGGCGGTTCCGCCGCGGACGCCCAACATATCGCCGGTGAATTGGTCGGTCGCTTTCTGAAGGAACGGCGTGGGCTGAACGTCATCGCGCTGGCCGCCAATCCGGCCGTCCTGACCGCCTGGGCCAATGACTACGACTACGCCAGCGTCTTTGCCCGGCAGGTAGAGGCGCATGGCCGCCCCGGAGGCGTGCTGCTGGCGCTGTCGACCAGCGGCAATTCCGCCAATGTCGTTCAAGCCGCCGAGGCGGCCCGCCGGGAACAGATGAAGGTGGTCGCTTTTACGGGTGAGGGCGGCGGCAAACTGGCCCCGTTGGCGCACGCCCTCCTAGCGGTGCCGAGTCGCAGCACGCCGCGGATCCAGGAAGGTCACCTGGCGCTGTACCACTATCTCTGCGAACGGGTGGAAGACGCGATTTCCAGCGACTGAGACCGGTGTCTCTAGAGCAGATCCCGATCCGATTGGATCGGGTGAATCTGCTCTAAATTTAATGATTAGAGCATCTTACCCCGACAAATTGATCGCCTTGGCGATTCAATTTGATCGGGCGTTGCTCTAGGCGGTCGTCAGTCGCTCCGAACCAAGGTCCGGTGCATCAGGCGCAACTCGTTCTCCGGGTAATCATGTGATGCCATGTGTAGGGCCTGTGGATTATCCCAAATCAGCACGTCGCCCTTGCGCCAGGTATGGCTATAGCGGAATTGCGGCTGGGTGGAATGCTCCAGCATCTCGTCCAGCAATTCCTGGGACGCCTCGTCGGTCATGCCTTCGATCCGGGCCGTGCGGATCGGATTCAGGAACAAGGCCAGGCGGCCATCGACCGGATGGGGCCGGGCAAGCGGATGAACGGCTTGCGGCGCGGCAGTCTGGGCTTCGGCGGCGCTGAGCGTCTGCATTTTCCGCGGTGCATAGGGGCTGTTATAGACGTGGTGCACCATCAGTGACTTCGCCTGCGCCTGCTTGGCCGCCGGCAAAGCCTTGAATGCGGCGTGCTGGTTGGTGAAACTGGTATTGCCGCCATGGCTCGGCAGTTGCAGGGCATGGAGCATCGTGCCGCGCGGCGGGCTTTGTTGATGCGAGTGGTCGGAAT
>JAYPXD010000075.1:9931-13677 GCA_038135395.1 Alphaproteobacteria bacterium
CCCAGCGTATCGCGATGTTCGCTGGAAAGAACGCGAAGCTCCGGATGGCCTTCAACCTGGTATTCGGCGCGCTGCAGGGGCTGTGGGGTTGGTTTTCCGAACAGGCTGGCGAGTTTGACGAACCCCTCTGGCCCGACATGCTGGTCACGGAAGCAGAGCACAACGTGGTCGAGCCAAGCTTGCTTCAGGCGAGCCGCCGCGTCGGGGGTTGCGTCACGATCAACGTCGAAGCCGATCACTTCAACGCCCAGCGGTGCGTCCAGAGGTTGGATGGAAAATGCCATTGCTTGACCCTCGATGCTTCGTCCGGACACGGCGGAATTCGGCAAGTTCACAGCTTTTGGGGAATGCTAATCCAAATACCGTGAAATTCCATCTTTCCTTTCAACCAGAGTTTAGGCCGATGCCGGTATTGTTCTGCCTGTGACGCAGCAACTGCGGTCGTTCCTTAACCGACCCCTCCACCTGCCCGCGGCCGCGGATGCGCGTCACACCCTGCCGACCGCGAAGAGGGGAGGCATCGGCGTCAGTCGAATACGATGACACTGCGGGCGATGTCGCCGCGTTTCATCTCAACGAACGCATCGTTGACGTCGGACAGTGAAATCCGCTGGCTCACCATTTCGTCGAGCTTCAATCTGCCCTGGCGGTAGAAATCCACATAGCGCGGCATGTCGATGCGGAAGCGATTGGACCCCATGTTCGAGCCCTGCATCTTTTTCTCACGCAGGAATTCGGGGCCGTGAAGCTCCACCTTGGTTCCGACCGGGATCATGCCGACGATTGTGGCGGTCCCGCCCGGACGGATCATGCGGAAGGCGTCTTCGGCAGTCTGCTTCAGGCCGATGCACTCAAAGGCGTGATGCACGCCCTCGCCACCGGTGAGGTTGCGCACCTGCTTGGCGACATCGCCAGCCGCCGGGTTGATCACGTCGGTTGCGCCGAACTCCTTGGCGATATTCAACTTGGTGGCCGACAGGTCGACCGCGATTACCTTGCTGGCGCCGGCAATAAATGCACCGTTGATGGCGGAAAGCCCGACGCCGCCGCAACCGATCACCGCTACGGTCTCGCCCGCATGAATGCGCGCTGTGTTCTGCACCGCGCCGACGCCGGTCGTGACGCCGCAACCGATCAGAGCGGCCCGGTCCAGCGGCATATCTTTGTCGACCTTCACCACCGCATTCTCATGCACCAGCATTTTCTCGGCAAATGCGGAGAGGTTGGCGAACTGATGGATCGGCGCGTCTTTCGTGCCGAGCCGCGGCGTATCCGTAGGTGCGCGCTCCAGGCCAACCTTGGTGCACAGCGACAGGTGGCCAGTGATGCAATATTCGCACGTGCCGCAGAAGGCGCTGAGGCAGGTGATGACATGATCCCCGGGCTTTACATAGTCGACCAGCGCGCCAACCTTTTCGACGACGCCAGCGGCTTCGTGGCCTAACACGATGGGCATCTTCGTCGGATAAAGGCCTTCGATGAAATGCAGGTCGGAATGGCACACGCCGCACGCGGCGGTCTTGACCAGCACCTCGCGTGGGCCGGGGTCGGCAATGGCGATGTCTTCGATGGCGAGCGGCGCGTGCGCTGCGCGCATGACTGCGGCTTTCATATCCAAGGGTCTCCCTAGTTTTTCTTCAGGCCTGCGTAGGAATAATAGGTGACGCCGGCAAGCCAGCCGCCGTCGATCGGCAGCACAATGCCGGTAATCATGGCAGCCGCGTCGGAACAAAGGAAGTGGATGCCATCGGCAATATCCTCTGGCCGCATCAGCCTGCCGAGCGGCGTCTGCGCCTCCATCACCGAAGTATCGCGTTCGCCGGCGTCGATCCGTGCTTGCAGGGCTTCGGTCAGGACGAAGCCTGGCGCAATCGCATTGACCCGCACGCCGCGTGGACCCAGATCAGCGGCGAGTTCCTCCGTCAGGCCATGGATCGCTATTTTGCTTGGCGAGTAGGCGGGCACGGGAAACATGCGTTTGCCGGCGATGGAGCCGATATTGATGATGCAGCCGCCGCCGGCCTCGGCGATGATGCCGCCCCAGGCGCGGCAACACAGGTAGGTGCCGCGATAGTTGATGGCCCAAACCCTGTCATGCTCGCCCAGGTCCATATCTTCGACCCGGTTGGCGTTTTGCAGGATGCCTGCGCAGTTGATCAGGTTGCGGATCGGGCCAGCCCGGCCGGCCAGACTGGCGACGCTGGCTTCATCGGCGACGTTCAGATGTTCGAACCGGGCGCTACCGCCAGCATCATGGATGCGGCGCACAGTTTCTGCACCGCCTTCAGCATTGATATCGGCAACGATGATCGAATCTCCGCCAGCAGCGAGGCGCAGTGCGGTGGCCCGGCCGATGCCGCTTGCGCCGCCGGTAACGAGGCTGATGCGTTGGGTCATATGCGATCTTCTCTACAACATCGGTCGGACGGGCAGGCCCGCCGCGCCTTAGGATACCTTCTCAGCCATTTGGACTGCTCCGTCGATCATCGGGGCAATGTCCGAAGCAAAGATTTCAAGCGAGCGCGGATCGCCGTTCGGGTCGATCAGCAACACCGTGTCGATGCTACCGTCCGACAGCTTTTGCAGGCGTGGAATGATATCGTCCGGCATGCCGATCAGGGTCGAATCGTCTTTGGCCAATTCTTCGTCGCTGACCGACGCAATATCGGCATAGCGCTCGGCCCCCCGTCCGCGGGCGAGATCGCCGATGCGGCTCAGAACGCGGCGGCGGACTGCCAAAGCCGCGTCGCGCTCAGCCCTGGTCTCCGCCAGTTGCAGCGACCGCGCCAACGCAATTTTGCTGGAATTCCGGTCGCGACCGAATTCTTCCAGGGCGTCGCGGAATATCTGGGCGCGCTCCAGACTCAGGTCGGACGGCGCCAACTGGTCCAGCAGGAGGTTGAAGCCTTCGCGCGCCGCCCGTCGGATAGATTCGACGCTGCCGGCGGCCATCCAGAACGGGGGATGCGGCCGTTGGATCGGGCGCGGCTCGACGACAATGTCTTCATAGTCCCAAAAACGCCCGTGATGGGAAAACCGCCCGGGCTCGCTCCAGGCCTTGCGCAGAAAATCCAGGCATTCCTGAAACCGCGCCTCTGCTTCCGATTGATCGATGCAGAAACTATCGAATTCAGCCTTGCGGTAGCCTTTGCCAATGCCGAAATCGAAGCGCCCTCCTGACAGAAGGTCGAGGGTAGCGGCTTGTTCAGCCAGAAGGGCGGGATTGTGCCAGGGGAGCACGATCACCGCCGTGCCCAGGCGGATGCGGGTCGTGCGGGCCGCCAGATAAGTCAACAGGTTCAACGAAGCGGACACCTGGCCGACGCCGGTGAAGTGGTGTTCGACCATGAACAGGGATTCAAATCCCAACGCTTCGGCCCGCAGAACATAATCAATAAAGGACTGGTAGCCATGACTATCGGCATCCGGTCCGGTACCCGCAGACTTGGCGCCGCCGAATAAGCCAAAGCGCATGCTCTTGTCCTTTATTTTTGAAACCAATAACCCGGGTCAGCAGGGAAAACGGAACGCGTTTCGGTTCGCTCGATCGGGCCGTCCAAAGTGTGGGCCGCGGCTTTCCAAACCTGATAGTGCGGTGCAGCCCGGTGTGCCAGCACTGCGTCCTGATCCTTGTAGACCTCGTAAAAGTAGTAAACGTTCTGGTCTTCTTCGTCTTGCAGCACGTTGAAGCGCGCGCAGCCCGGGGCGGGGGGCGCCGCGCCCGCGGCGGGGGGGTAGATGGGGTG
>JAYPXD010000075.1:13687-14400 GCA_038135395.1 Alphaproteobacteria bacterium
AATTTGTCACTATTTCTTTTATGGCGAAAAAAAACGCGGGGGCTTCCTCAGAAAGCCGCCGCCCGTCACAGGCTTATTGCTGGAAGTCAAAATACTCGCGGAAGCGGCCTTTCGATTCATCCAGGTGCTGCACATACTGCCACATCCCGCCGTTGTAGTTACCATCCTCGCGGCGGTTATCTTCGCCTTCGAAGTTATAGTAACCTGGGGTGCATTCTTTGTTGCGGTTGGTGGTGCCGCGGTATTTGATGACCTCGTTCACCCACCAGGTTTCGGTTTCGGGCTTGGCGTCGATGGTGGTGTAGCCATGCTCGCGCACATACTTGATGCATTCGGCGATATGGAAGCCTTGCGTCTGCAACATGAACGTCAGGTTGAACTGGAAGCTGGCCTGATAGCCGCCCATGATGAACAGGTTCGGATAGCCGGCGGAGTGAATGCCAAAGACGGTCCGCATGCCGTTCTTGTACTTGTCGTTCAACTCCAACCCGTTTTCGCCACGGATGTCATTATAGATGCCGGTAACCTGGACCTCGAACCCGGTGGCGTAGATCAGCACATCGACCGGGTATTCGGTGCCTTCGAACACGACGCCGCGTTCGTTGATCTCGGTGATGCCTCTGCCGTCGGTATCGACCAGATGCACGTTCGGCAGGTTGAAGGTCGGCAGATAGTCGTCGTCATAGGTTGGGCGCTTGCAGCGGTGCATATAC
>JAYPXD010000076.1:0-4341 GCA_038135395.1 Alphaproteobacteria bacterium
CGGGGTTAGAGACTGCAGGGTTAGAGACAGCGTCGGCCGCCAGACAGGCTGCCGGCGCTATTTCCGGCGCAGCAGAAAGACGGCCTGTTCGCCCCAGAAATTGGCGCGGGCTGAGGTGACGGGCGACCGAGCCGGGGTTCCATCCGGCTTCAGAACGACTGCGTCCTCAATCACCAATCCCATCTGACGTGCCAGATCCAGGAAATCCAAGATCGTGCACAGGTGGATATTCTTCGTTTCGTACCAAGGCTGATCCAAAGTCTCCGTTACGGGCATGCGGCCGCTGAACAGCAGCGACAACCGAACCCGCCAATGGCCGAAGTTCGGGATCGAGACGACGGCGCGATTGCCGACCCGTATCAACTCCTCCAGTACCGTTTTGGGTTCTTCCATGGCCTGAAGCGCCTGGGTCAGCACTACATAGTCGAAGCTGTCCTTCGGATAGAGCGAAAGGTCGCGGTTGGCGTCGCCGCGAATGACCGACAGACCGGCGGCGACACAACGGTTCACCTTGGCGCGGCGGATTTCAATGCCGCGGCCATCCACGCCTTTTTCGCGTCCCAGAAAGGCCAGAAGCTCGCCGTATCCGCAGCCGATGTCCAGCACGCGCGAGCCAGGCGCTATCCATTTCGCAACGATTTGCAGATCCGGGCGCAACTCCGTGACAGCGGAGTTCATCGCGGCAGGCCCCGCGCCGCCGCCGCTCCGTCAATGAAGCCTTGCAGGATATGAAACATTTCCGGTTCATCCAAAAGAAAGGCGTCGTGACCTTTGTCGGTTTCGATTTCGACAAAGCTGACCGGGGCCGCCACCGAATTCAGCGCGTGCACCATCGCACGGCTTTCCGACGTCGGAAACAGCCAATCGCTGGTGAAGGAGACGACGCAGACCCGCGTTTTGCATCCCTTGAACACTTCGGCGAGCGAACCGTTGCCATAGCTGGTTTCCAGGTCGAAATAATCCATGGCCCTGGTGATATAGAGATAGGAATTGGCGTCGAACCGATCGACGAAACTCAGGCCCTGATGCCGCAGGTAGCTTTCAACCTGAAAATCCGCATCGAATCCGAATTTGACTTTTTCCCTGTCCTGCAACGACCGTCCGAATTTCCGTTGCAGTGCCTGCTCCGACAGATAGGTGATATGGGCCGTCATGCGCGCGACGGACAGGCCTCTGCGCGGCAGCGTGCCGTATAGATGATAGTTGCCATCGCGCCATTCCGGATCGGCCATAATGGCCTGCCGCCCGACCTCGTGAAAGGCGATGTTCTGCGCGGTGTGATAGGCCGCGGTTGCAATCGGTATCGCACTGAAAATGCGGTCGGAATAAGCAGCGACTGCTTCCAGCACCTGCATGCCGCCCATTGAGCCGCCGATGACGCTGAACAGGGTGTCAATGCCCAAGGCATCCACGACCCGCATGCAGCCGCGTACCATGTCGCCGATGGTGATAACCGGGAAACTCAGGCCATAGGGTTGGCCGGTTGCCGGGTTGATGTCGGCGGGGCCGGTCGTGCCCATGCAGCCGCCCAGCACATTGACGCAAATCAGAAAGAACCGGTCGGTGTCCACCGGCTTGCCGGGCCCGATGATTGTTTCCCACCAGCCGGGTTTACCGGTAATCGGATGGGTTTCCGCCGGGAATTGGTCGCCCGTCAGCGCGTGGCAGATTAAAATCGCATTCGATTTCTCTGCATTCAACGTCCCATAGGTCTGATAGGCCAACGTCACCGGCGCCAGCATGATGCCGCAATCCAGCGGCAAAGGGGTGCTGGCGTCCAGTGTCAGCACGTGGCCCGGAAGGGCGCGGGACCCTGGACGTGGCGGCGCCGGTTGGGCGGCGCTGGGGTGGTTTGCCGGGGGAGAGGACTGCTGTTCCAATGTTGCCTTTGATTTCGGCTCGCTGCCGCTTTATGTCTACATGCTATGGCTGACGTTTGCCGGTGCATCACCGGCGACGTTGGCGCCCTTTATAATCCAGAGTTGTCAAATGTCCCAGCCTTCGTCGGACCTGGCCAATCGTCGGGCCGAGATAGATCGCATTGATGGCGAGATGCAACGCCTTTTGCAAGCGCGCGCCAAGGTCGTTCAGGGCGTCCTGCGCGCCAAGAGGGCTGCAACCGCCGCCGGAGAGGTGACGCCACCGTTCCGTCCAGGCCGAGAAGCCGAAGTCTTGCGGAAATTGGTCAAAAGCCACGCCGGAGATTTTCCGACGGCCAGCCTGTTGCGCATTTGGCGGGAAATCATTTCGGGTGCAACTCGTATCCAGGCCGTGCAACGAATAGCCGTTCTCGGCGGCGCGGGGCCGATTTGGGATCTGGCGCGCGATCATTTCGGACTGGGCGCAGTTTACGAGCCGGTTGATTCGGTTGCACAGGCGTTTGCACTGTTGAGCGAGCAGTCCATCGCTGCCGCCGTGCTGCCGCTTGTATCGCACGCAGGCGAAGGCCTGTGGTGGCGGGAAATGCTAACGTCGAACGCTCAAGAGGGCGCGCCGCAGGTTGTGGCGCGCCTTCCGTTTTTTCAGGCCGATACGGCTGGGCAGGCCCTGGTGCTTTCGCCCTTCGCCCCGGATGCCAGTAGCCAGGATGTCGGGGTGCTGGGGTTGAGGCTGACTGAACCCGCCAGCGCGCCGGAAATCAGGGCGATGGCCGAAGCGGCGGGATTGCGCCTCATCGGTCAAACGCTGGTCAGCGGATCGTTCGCGTGGATTGAAACCAGCGGTTTGCTCGATTCCGCCGGTGCGATGCTTGCAGCCCTTGCGGCGCGCCCCAATGTCACGGATATACGCGTGCTTGGCGGCTATGCCATGCCGCTCGCGCAAACGCTTTAGCCCCGCGCAAACATTTTTTGCGCGCGCAGATACTGTAGGACAAAGACGATGGCGACCGATCCGACCGGCCCAATCAAACCGCAACCCGGCATCATGGGCATTGCCCCCTATGTGCCGGGGGGACACAACCTTGCCGGCCATAACAAGGTGCGGGTGCTGTCCGCCAATGAAAATCCCCTTGGGCCGGGCGACGCGGCGCGGAAAGCCTATATTGAGGCAGCGGGTTCATTGGAGCGATATCCGGATGGGAGTTCGCACGTGCTGCGGGAGGCGATCGCCGCTGCGGAAGGTCTGGAAGCCGACCAGATCGTTTGCGGCGCCGGCTCCTATGAGTTGCTGAATTTGCTTGGACATGCCTATGCCGGCGTCGGCGATGAGATCGTCTATTCGGCTCACGGCTTCACCATGTACCCGATTATCGCCCAAAGCGTGGGCGCACGTCCGGTTGCTGCGCCGGAAACCAATCTGACGGCGGATGTTGAGGCTTTGCTGGCAGCGGTGACGCCCCGGACCAAAATCGTGTTCATCGCCAATCCTAACAATCCCACCGGCACCTATCTGCCGATGAGCGTCATGCGGGATTTCCGGGCCCGCCTGCGGCAGGATATTCTGCTGGTCCTAGATGCTGCCTATGTCGAGTACGTGACCGCCGGCGATTACGGCGACCCGGTTGATCTGGTACGGCAGAACCAGAATGTCGTGATGTGCCGGACGTATTCGAAGATCCATGGCCTGGCCGCGGTCCGCCTTGGGTGGTGCTATGCGCCAAAGGCGATTGCAGAGGTGCTGAACCGGGTGCGCGGACCGTTTAATGTCAACAGCGCAGCCCAGGCGGCCGGCGTGGCTGCGATCCAGGACAAGGCCCATCAGGACCGCTCACGCGCCCACAACACCCGTTGGCTTCCATGGCTATCCGAGAAAATTCGTGCTTTGGGCCTGGAAGTGCCGCCAAGCCAGGGCAATTTTATTCTGGTCCGCTTTCCTAAAGTGTCAGGCCGCGACGCTCAGGCCGCCATCGCGCACTTGAACGCGCACGGCATTATCCCCCGCCAAATGGGTGGCTACGGCTTGCCGGACTGTGTCCGCATTACCATCGGCCTGGAAGACGACAACGAGGCGGTCGTCGAAGCATTGACTGAATTTATGGGGCGGGCATGACAGGTAGCCCTTTATTCAACCGGGTCTGCATTATCGGCATTGGCCTGATCGGCAGCTCGCTGGCGCACGTCATCCGGCGCGACAAGCTGGCGAACCATCTGGCGATTTGCGACCGAAGCCCGGCGCACCGCGCCAAAGCCCTGGAACTCGGCCTTGCGGATTCGGTGCATGACAGCGCCGCGGAAGCGGCTGATGGCGCTGATATCGTCATTGTCGCGATTCCGATTGGCGGCTTCGCTCAGGTTGGCGCTGCGATCAAGCCGGTTCTGAAGCCGGGCATGATCGTGACCGATACCGGGTCGTCGAAGCGGTCGGTCCTGCGCGACCTGGGCCCATTTATTCCCGATGGCG
>JAYPXD010000076.1:4351-14394 GCA_038135395.1 Alphaproteobacteria bacterium
CGTCCATTTCATTCCGGGCCATCCCATCGCCGGCACCGAGCATTCCGGCCCGGAAGCGGGGTTCGCGACGCTTTTCAAAGGACGTTGGTGCATTCTGACGCCACCGCCGGGAACGGACGAGGCCGCGGTCGCCAGGGTCAAGGCCCTGTGGGAGGCGGCGGGTTCGATGATCGAGTTGATGGAGCCCGGCCATCATGATCAGGTGCTGGCCATTACCAGCCACCTGCCGCATTTGATCGCCTTTACCATCTGCGGCACCGCCAGCGATCTGGAAGATGTGCTGCAGCAGGAGGTCATAAAGTTCTCGGCCAGCGGTTTCCGCGACTTTACGCGGATCGCGGCGAGCGACCCGATCATGTGGCGCGATATCTTTCTCAACAACCGCGATGCGTTGCTGGAGGTTGCCGGGCGGATGCAGGAGGATCTGGCGCGCCTGCAACGCGCGATCCGTTGGGGCGAGGGCGAGGAGATCGAAGCCCTCATTCGTCAGACCCGAGAAATCCGCCGCAAGCTGATCGAAGCGAAACAGGATGTCGGTCCGGTTGAAGGACCGATGCCCTTGCCGTATGGCTCGATAGAGTAGGATCGGTATTCCACCGAATCCCGCTAAGGCTGTTGTGTAGTGGCCCGGGCGCGTTGCCCGTCGCGGGCTATTGTCCGCCGACCAGGAACCGCCGAACCGCGCCGATCTGTTTCGCGTTGACCAGGCCGGGGCAATGGCCGGCCCCGGCGACCCTATGGACTTCAGCCTTCGGCCCGGTGGTTTGCATGCGTTCGACGGTTTCGGCGGTCAGCAAGACCGAGTCCAACCCCCAGACGCACAGGACGGGACAGGCGATTTTCGCCCACTGGTCCCAAGCGTTGTAGTCGCCCGTTGCGCGGGTTTCCGCCAACCCCGGGTCATAGTCCAGCCCCCATTCGCCATCGCCGATCTTGCGCAGCGAATCCCGACCGAACTTTTCCCATTCCGCGTCGGTAAACGGGCCGAATGCCGTCCGGTTTTCCCGGATCCAACGAATACCGTCCGCCTCACTGGCGAACCGGTTGTCGAGCCCGAAGGACGCGCCGTTCTGCCGCCGACCGGCAGCGGGAATGAAGGGGCCGATGTCGTTCAGCACCATGCGCCGGATCGGCGAGTGTTCCATCGCGGCAATCCGCATGCCGATCACGCCGCCCATAGATGTGCCGATCCAATCGACCTGCCGGGCGCCCAGCATCTCGATCACCTCGCCGACAACGGTTTCGTACAGCGGGTAGCCGTAGTGGCCTTTGTCCTCCAGCCATTCGCTCTCGCCGCGTCCTGGCATATCCAGTGCGAGCACATAGTAATGGTCGGACAGGGCCTCTGCGATATCGTCGAAATCGCGGGCGTTGCGGGAAATTCCATGCACGCACAACAGCACATTACGATTGTGCACGTCGCCAAAGGCCCGATAGCCGATGGTGTGATGCTCACCGAACCAGTGATATTGCAGATAATGCTGTTGCATGCGGCGGGCTCCGATTGGGATTGCAGGGTGATCTGGTCGCCGGAATGATAGAGCGCGCCTGCGCGAATAACCAAGGCCCATCCTGAACAGCTTGCGCTCACCCGCGTCATTTCCCTTTCGTTTTCCCGCAGTTCCGCATTAGCCTTGTCGGCAACGATATCTGAAAATTTGGGAAGACACGCACTATGAAACCGCAGGCATTGCAGGGCATCCGCGTCCTGGACCTGACCCAGATTTATCAAGGCCCCTACGCCAGCTTCCTGATGGCCATGGCCGGCGCCGAAGTCATCAAGATCGAGCCCATCGGCGGGGAGCGCACGCGGCGGGGAGGGGGCGTAGATACGCCGCTGGCCTTCGCCATGCTGAACTCGAACAAGAAAAGCATAACGCTCGACCTGAAATCGGCCCGCGGCAAGGAGTTGCTACTGTCGTTGGTCGAGAAGGCGGACATGCTAATCGAAAACTATGCCGCCGGCACGATGGACCGCCTCGGCCTCGGTTGGGATGTGCTGCGCGCCCGCAATCCGCGCCTGATATATGGCTCAGCCAACGGGTACGGCAGCTATGGGCCCGATTGGGATCAATTGGCCATGGATCACACCGTTCAAGCCATGAGCGGCATGATGAGCATCACCGGCGAAGACGGCGGCCCACCCGCGCGGTCCGGCGGACAGGTCTGCGACTTCATGGGTGGGATTCACTTCTACGGCGCGCTGATGACCGCCTTGCTTGGCCGCGAGCGCACCGGCGTCGGCACCATGGTCGAATCCGCGATGCTGGAGGCGATCTACTTCAATATCTCCAGCGAATATTCGCACTATCACCGCACCGGCGAGATACCGCCGCGCCGCGGTGACAAGTCGGCGGGCCTGACCACGCCCTATGGCCGCTACGAGTGCAAGGACGGCGGTTGGGTGGCGTTGATCATCGTCAGCGAGGCGCAATGGAAAAGCCTGGCGCGGCTGATCGGCCGCCCGGAACTGGCGGATGATCCGGCTTACGATGGCAATCCGAACCGCAATCCGAAGGAGCCCGAAATCAACGACATGATCACGGCCTGGACCATCACCCAAACCCGCGACGAAGCCTATGAGAAGATGAAGGCGGCTCGCATTCCGGTCGCCCCGGTCCGGGATGTGGAGGAGGTCATGAACGACCGCCACCTGCACGCCCGCGGCATGCTGAACCGCATGCGCCATCCCTATATGGGCGATGTGGTCCTGCCCAGTTCGCCGTTGCGGCTGTTCGAATATGAGACCAGCCCGTTGCAGTTTTTCCCGGAAATTGGCGCGGACAAGCGCACGGTATTGGGCGAGTTGCTGGGATTGGACGATGCCGCCATCGATGAATTGTCCCGCTCAGGCGTGATCTGACGGCAGCGCGGCTACGGGAAAGGTTCGCCCATATGCCAGGAATGTTGATGCCGCAGCATGAGCTCCGCCGCGCTGCCTGGAATCTGGCCAGCGACAATGTCCGGTCGGGGGAAGAGGTGCTGATCGTGGCCTCTTCCGACCAATATCCGGAGATTGTCGAGGCGCTGGTCAGCGCCTGCGACGGCGCCGGCGCGGGGGCGGTTACCGCCGCGATAATCGCAGCGCCTGCGGTAATGCGGGATTATCGCCACCCGGCTGCGGTTATCGCCGGCGTCGAACGGGCCGACCTGACCATTGTCGCCACCAGCCTGCGGTTCCCGCGGGCCTATGATGACCTTAGCGAGGCGCTGTTTGCCGCCGGCAAGCGCCAGGTGTTGATCAACAATGCCCCCTTGGCGGACTTTGGCCGGGGCGCTTCGCTGGCCGATCCGGCCGAGTTGAGGCAGCGGACGACTGCGTTGGCGCGGGCGGTGTCGCGAGGCGGTCGCGTCCGGGTGACTTCGCCGAACGGCACGGACCTGACCGTTGGCATCTGCCGACCCAGCCTGCCGCTGACTGGTCACGCAGAAGACGATACCGGCTTTGGCTCATTTCCCTCCGGCGAGGCCATGACATCGCCGGCAGAAGGGACCGCTGAAGGGGTGTTTATCGCCGATAGCTTTGGCCAGGCCGTCTATCTGAATGGAGGTGGTCTGCCGCTTGGCCTTCTGGAGGACCCGATCCGGCTGGAGTTCGCCAAAGGACGGTGCATTCGCATCAGCGGCGGCAGCGCCGCAAAACGTCTGGAAGCCGTCCTGGCCCAAGCCAAAGACGATAATGCCTGGATGCTGGCGGAACTAGGGTTGGGAACCAATCCGTTCGCCCGAGAAATCGGCCACGTCGAAAACAAATTCCGTCTCGGCACCGCGCACATCGCATTGGGCGACAACCACCTGATCGGATGGCGCGGCGCGCATATTTATGGCGGTGCCCTGGTCAGCGATGTTCATGTCGACCTGGTCGCCAACGCCATAGCCATCGAAATCGACGGCAAGCCGGTGCAGCCCTGACGGTCAGAACCGCATTGGCGCGTTGATATTTTTCAGGTAGCGCCAGCCGCGAACGCCGCGAACGGCCATGAATGCGGCAAGGAATGTGACGGCGTGGGTCAATACCACCGATATCTCGGCCCAGCCCTCACCGACCGATCCGGCGGAATAGATGAAGGAAAACACCAACTCGACGGTGATAAAGCAAAAGAATGCGGCCGCGAGATAGGGCAGGGACGCCGCTTTTCCGCTGCGAATGCGGAAAGCGAACACAATAAAGACCGCCGCCAGCACCAGATAGATCGAGATAAAGCCAAGCGGCAGCGTGGTGGCGACGAAGCTGGTCCGGGCGAGGAAAAGCAGACTGACTCCCAGGCCGAGGATCGGTAGGCCGCCCATTTTCAACGCTTCCCGCGCGGCAGCTTCATCGGTGATAGGCGCCCAAAATCTGGCGGGCGTCGCAGTATCTGTCATTGGCGATTGGCTCGATATTCTGTTCTGGCTTGGCAGCCGGACTCTGGGTTTTTCTCAAGGTGGGCGCTGTAGTGGCAAGGATCAACCGCTCGGTCCCGCTTCAACGACGTTCCCCAGAGCCGCAAATGGCCGCAAGTCCACGGCTTTAGTTCCGAGTCCGCCGATCTTCGGGCACCACCGTCCTGGCGACGCTGGCATCCAGGGCTTCAAAGTCATGGTACCCGATGGTCTCGTACAATTCGGCCCGGGTCTGCATCTGGTCCAGATGATCGAACAAGGTGTCTTTCTCGGCCAGTTCCGCATAGACGCGTTCCATCGCCTTGGCCGCGACCCGCAGCGAGGATACAGGCCAGATGACAATTTTGCAGCCCATCGCCTCGAATTCGCTGGCAGTGAAGTAGGGTGTTTTGCCGAACTCCGTCATGTTCGCCATGAACGGCGCGCCGCACTCGGTCGCAAACCGGCGGAAGCCCGCCGCGTCCGTCACGCCATCGGCAAAGGCGTAGTCTGCGCCGGCCTCGACATAGGCTTTAGCGCGGGCAATGCCGCCATCCAACCCCTCGTTCGCGACCGCGTCGGTGCGCGCGACGATGCGCAGGTGGGTGCGGGCCTTGCGGGCGGCCGCGATCTTCTCGCACATCTCCTGGGTGGTCACGAGTTGCTTGCCGTTCAGGTGGCCGCACTTCTTCGGCAATACCTGGTCTTCCATCTGCATGGCGGCAGCGCCGGCTGCCTCCAACTCGCGCACGGTCCGCATGACGTTCATCACTTCGCCATAGCCAGTGTCGGCATCCACTAGGATCGGCAGGCGCGTCGCGCGATAGATCGTGCGCGTGAAAAAGCACAGCTCCTCTAACGCCAGGATCCCGACATCGGGGATGCCGAGCGATGCCGTAATGGCGGCGCCACTGATATAGAGCGCCTCGAATCCTTGCTTTTTGGCCAATAGTCCCGCCATGGCATTGTGTGCGCCAGGGACGCGCAGGATGCCGGGCCGGTCAACCAGGGCGGCGAAGCGGTCGCCGGGCAATTCTGTGGGCCAGTCTGCGGCCTCGAGCCAAGTCATGGTGTGGAAGTGCTCCGTTGCGTTTTCGAAGATTTGGCGCGACAGTGCCTCGCCTGTTGTTGGAAGGAAAGACTGTCATGCGCCAATTCCGTTTGCCAGCCACTTTTATGCGCGGCGGCACCAGCAAAGCCCTGGTGTTTCATGCCCGCGACCTGCCCGCGGACAGAACGTTGTGGCCGGACATTTTTCGCGCCGCCATTGGCGCCAACGATCCCTATGGCCGCCAGCTGGATGGCATGGGCGGCGGCATTTCCTCGCTGAGCAAGGTTTGCGTCGTCGCGCCCAGCGCCCGCGAGGATGCGGATATCGACTACAGCTTTTTCCAGCTATCGCCCAGCGCCGATACGGTCGATGAAAGCGCCAATTGCGGAAACATGTCCAGCGCGATGGGGCCGTTCGCGGTAGACGAGGGGCTGGTGAAGGTCGAGGGCGATCGGGCCCGGGTGCGCATCTACAACACCAACACGAAAAAGATTATCATCAGCCGATTTGCTGTGGACGATGGCTTTTCCGCCGTCGATGGCGATTTTCCGTTGCCTGGCGTGGCAGGCCACGGTTCGGCGGTATCACTGGACTTCCTCAAGCCCGGCGGTGCCCGCACCGGCAAAATCCTGCCGACTGGACATGTCCGCGATGTGCTGACGTTGGCGGACGGCTCGACCGTCGAAGCCAGCATGGTCGATGCCGCCAATCCCTGCGTGTTCGTGCGCGCTGCGGATGTCGGCGCGGCTGGCAACGAATCGCCGCTGGCGATGGATACCGATCTGGCGTTGTTGGACCGGCTCGAAGCAGTGCGCCGCGCTGCCAGCGTCGCCATGGGTATCACCGGCAATCTTGAAGAGGCGGCCAAAGTTACCAGCGCGCCGAAGGTTGCGTTCGTCGCGCCGCCGATGTCGTCCCAGACCCTGGATGGCAAGACCATGGAGGCGGACGAGGTGGACCTGTTGGCCCGCATGATCTCTGTTGGCCAGCCGCACCGCGCCATACCGCTGACGGGTGCGCTATGCACATCGGTCGCCGCCAAGATCGTGGGCACTTTGGTGCACGAGGTCACGCGCCCGGGCGATAAAGTCCGCGTCGGTCAGGCTTCCGGCACCACGGTGGTCGATGCCGATGTACGGCAATTGGGCGACGGCTCCTGGCATGCGGAGACGGCAAGCGTATTCCGCACCCAGCGGCGGTTGATGGATGGCTTTGTCTACGTTTCCGCGGCGAAGAACCCCGGACTGCAAGCCCAACCCGCAGCGCGGGCGGCGGAATAACGCGGCAGCGGTTTAAGGGCGGCCGCCGGACAGTCTGATATTCGCCCCCAATTTAGGGAGCCTCTTCATGGTTAAACCCTTCACAGGACCTTCGGTCTGGACCGGCGCCGACCTGGCAGCCGATCAAAGCTGGCGTTATCCATGGTCAGCCGCCGAGTTGGCCGAAATCGACGCTGCGCTCGCCCATGCCAAAGCCTCCGGCACGCAATGGCTGGATGTCAGCCGCAAGACTTTCCCGTTAGACAAAGCCGCAGACAAGATGGCCGGCGTCGCCGAGGCGCTGGAAAACGGCCGCGGCTTTGTGCTGCTGCAAGGCTTGCCGGTTCAGCGGTATGCGCCCGACGATCTTCGCCTGATATGGATGGGGCTTGGTCATTGGCTGGGAAAGCCGGTGACGCAGGACAACGCCGGGCAAATGATGCGCGATATTCAGGCCGAACCGGGCGACCTGGGGGCGAAACACGAGCGGGTCAAGGATGCGAGCGGCGGCGAATTCCTCTCATCGAAGGCGCGCACGTACAGCAATGGCCTGCTGCGCTATCATACGGACAGAACCGACGTGGTCGGCCTCCTCATGGTGCGCCGCTCCGCATCCGGCGGCGAAAGCTCGGTCGCCAGCACTGCCGCAGTGCATAACGCCATCCTCGAACGCCGGCCCGACCTGCTGGAGTTGCTCTACCAGCCGATTTATCGCTCGCGTTTGGGAGAAGAGGTCGGCGGCGGCGATGAAGTCTACCCGCTGCCGGTGTTCGGCGTCGAAGCCGGCAAACTGACCAGCCATTACTCCCGCACGTATGTTGAAGCCGCCCAACTGATGCCGACCACGCCCCGCATGAGCGACGCACAATGGGAGGCTTTGGACCTGTTGGCCGCCGTCGCCGACGAACTGGCCTTCCGGATGACATTGGTCCCCGGCGACATGCAGTTGATCAACAGCCACATTACCTACCACGCCCGCACGGCGTTTCAGGACGACGCCGCGGCGGGGCAGGCGCGGCTGCTGCACCGGCTGTGGCTGACGATGCCGAACAGCCGGGCCTTGCCGGCGGATCATGCCATTCTCTGGAAAAACGTCGCGGCAGGCGCGCCGAGGGGCGGAATCGCCGTAGCCTGAGAACTTTAGTCGGGCGCGCCTGTGTGACACGTTTGCATGGCCAGCCAGACCGAGATGATAGACGAAATCAGATTTCGACATAAGGACGATACCTATGCCCGATACCCTGACCGGTTCCGGTTCGATGCCGGCGAATTTAACGCGCGATCTCGCTGACTGGATCAGTGGTTTCGATCGGGGCGACTTACCCGGAAATGTGCTTGGTGCGATGCGGCTGGCGCTGCTGGATACAGTGGGCGTTGGTATTCATGGCCAGGGCGAAGAATGGACCGAAATTGCGCGGGATTGGGCGTTCGGCGCAACGGCCCCCGATGAAGACGACGCCGCGACCGTGTGGGGCGAAAGTGAGGCGCTCTTGCGGACCTCGGATGCTGCATTCGTCAACGGCATAGCCGCACATGCGTTCGAGTTGGACGATTTCTGCCAGAAACTCCATCCCGGCGCAGTTGTCATCCCGGCGGCGATGGCGGTCGCGGAAGCGAACGACCGCAATCTCGGCCAGCTTTTGGCCGGCATCGCCGTTGGCTATGAAACCATGATCCGGTTGTCGATGGCTCTGAATCCGAATGAGGCCCGGCTGCGCGGATGGCATTTGACCGGGGTTTGCGGACCCCAGGGCGCCGCCGCCGCCGCCAGCTGGTTGATGTGGCTGGGCAGCGAGCAAACCGCCTGGGCGCTGGGCCTTGGCGCCACCCAGGGGTCCGGCCTTTTTGCCTTTAACGCGGACGGCGCTATGAGCAAGCGCTTCCATCCGGGGCGCGCCGCGCAAAGTGGCGTTATGGCGGCCGAGCTTGCCTACCGTGGCTTTTCAGGGCCGACGAAAGTGTTGGAAACCGCGGACGGATCATTCCTGAACGCGTTCAGCGACCACGCCGACGGCGCAAAATTGCTGGATGGCTTGGGATCGCGTTGGGAGTTGCGGACCACGAATTTCAAACCCTTCTCGTGTTGCGGCTCGGTACATGCCTACAACGATGCGGCGATTGCAATTCGTCGGAAGTTGGGCCGTGCGCCATTACCGGGCGAGCGGGTAGTGACCGGGTTGGCGAAGGTGGTGGATGTGCAATGCGGCTATCCATACGTCCCCAGCACGTCGCTGTTCGCGCAAATGTCGGCCCGGTACTGCATCGCGGTCGCCTTGCTGGATGGAGCGGTGCTGCCGGACCAGTTTACCGATGAACGGATGGCCGCTGCCGATGTCTGTGAACTCGCTCAGCGAATCGAGATTGTCGGCGATCCGCACCTGGACGCGATTTACCCGGCCAAATACCCCGGATGGGTCGAGGTGCATACCGCGGACGGTGTGGTTCGGGAATATCGGGACAATCCGTCCGGCGCCCATGACTCGCCGAATTTCAACGCTGGCCTGATGAGCAAGTACGATGCGCTGTTGGGCGACAAAGGGCAGGCGCTGAAGGCTATGATCCTGGAAGCCCCGCCTGCTACGCCAGTACGATCTATTGTTCAGGCGATGGCGGCGAAATAGCCGCTGATTGGTCTGATAGCGGCTACCGGATCGCTGCTTTCAAAGCCTTGGCCCATAGGAGATAGCCGCGGCCGTTCAGATGGAGCCCGTCGTCGGAATATTCCGTCGTCAGTGCGCCGCCGGGCGCGAGAATCGGGTTGAGGTCGATAACCTCAGCGCCTTTGGCCTGTGCAATCGCAACAATTTCCCGATTATAGGCAGCAACCCGACTGGCGACGGCCTTGGAGCGATCTGGAACGATGATCGGGTGCACAACTTGGTGTGCGGTACACCTTGCGAGTTCCTGAAGCAGCAGCCGGTAACGAGCGGCGAAATCGCTTTCAAGAAGCCGTTCAGGGCGT
This sequence comes from Alphaproteobacteria bacterium, assembly GCA_038135395.1. Lineage (GTDB taxonomy): Bacteria > Pseudomonadota > Alphaproteobacteria > Bin95 > Bin95 > JACKII01. The sequence continues at coordinate 13,986 of JAYPXD010000076.1, forward strand.
CATTGACGCCGATCATCAGGAAGCCCGTCTTATATGGATGACGGCAGGTTTGAGCCATCCGCAAAGACAAACCATAGACCGTGTCGTTGCCAATGCCTCGGTTATGGGCCGCCAGCGGCGCCAGTAACTCATTCCATTCGCCCTGCTCAACCAAACTATCGCCGATCACCAGGACATCCGCGCCACCCGGCAGACGGTCGAACTGGTCGGTCCGGCGCACATAGTAATTCACGGCTGGCCGCGGCCGGTCAGTATCCAAGCCAATGGCGGTCCGGGCAATGGTCAGCACGGCGCGATAGGGCAGCATGTTCCATTTGGCCAGCCCCATGCCGAACAGAATCGAAGCCGCGGCCACGATACAAATCCCTGCCAGAACGACAATGACTCGCACAACGCGCTATTGGGTGGC
>JAYPXD010000077.1:0-5794 GCA_038135395.1 Alphaproteobacteria bacterium
CAAATGGAGTCATTTGATCGGGGGAAGTTGCTCGCCATTCATAGAGTTAGAGCAGCTTTCCTGCGAAGGCGCGAATTGCTGCGAGACTCTCTGTCTCCGCCTCGCGCCAGGGGGCGTGGCCGACGCCCTCCATCAGGCGGATGTCAGCGGGAGCCGGGCAGAACTCCGTGACCACGTCTGCCTGCGCGCGCGTGCCGTAAGGATCGGCCAGCCCTTGCAGCACCAGCAGCGGCACACGGATGTGGTGCAGCGCGTCGGTAATGTCCCAGTGGTAGAAATCCGGGTTCAGCCAGGAGGCATTCCAGCCGTAGAATGCATTGTCAACGTTCGCGCCGTGATGGCGCTCCAGACGGGGGCGAAGGTCGCCCTGCTCGTAAGCCTGTTTGGCCTCACGGATCGCCTGGATGCAGATGTCCTCGATGAAGAAATGCGGCGCCATGAGGATCGCCCCCTTCACCCGCGCGTCGCTGACCGAGCCGGCATAGAGCGCGGCGATGCTGGCGCCGTCGGAATGACCGACCAATAAACCGCGGCGAAAGCCGATGGCGTCGAGCACGTGGGGGAGCACTTGGGTCGCGTGGTCCTCCATGTAGGTGATCGGCCAGGGCAATGGCTCCGGGTCCGAATTGCCGTAGCTGGCGCGGGAATAGGCCACGACGCCGAGGCCGGTCGCTGCCGCCAGCTTCTCCGGGAAATCGCGCCAGAGGCCGGCGGAGCCCAGGCCCTCGTGCAGCAGGACCAGGGTGGGCGCTTTGTCCGGAGAAGGGCCGGTGTGGCGGACTTCGAGGCGGCGCCCGGCGGCGGAGATGGTGGTGAGAGTGGTCATGCCGGAAACTTGCGAAAGCCGTTAGCTAGAAATCCGCCTTGGCGTCGAACGGGTCCCAGCCGCCGCGGAGCGGTGAGCCGGGAACACTTGATCGCGCGAACACGTCCGCCAACAGTGTTCGCACGCCGACAAAGACCCCGGATGAAAGCTTCGCATGCTCCGGGGATCAGCAACTTTCCTCAGAACGGGATGTCGTCGTCCAGGTCCATCGGGTCGCTGGCCGGAGCGCCGCCGCCGCTACGGCGCGGCTGGCCACCGCCACTGCTGCCGCCACCGCTATAGCTCTGCCCGCCGGCAGGGCCGGAGCTGTAGCCGCCTTCGTCGCCATAGCCGGGATCGCCGGACGGGCCGCCAAAGCCGCCGCCATCCTCACCGCGGCCGGAAAGCATGGTCAGGTTGCCACGGAAGCGTTGCAGCACCACTTCGGTCGTATACTTTTCCTGGCCGCCCTGATCCGTCCACTTGCGGGTCTGCAACTGGCCTTCCAGGTACACTTTGGTGCCCTTGCGAAGATATTTCTCGGCCACATCGGCGATGTTCTGGTCAAAAATAACCACACGATGCCATTCGGTCTTTTCCCGGCGTTCGCCGGACTGCCGGTCGCTCCAGCGCTCTGACGTCGCAATGGCCAAATTCACCACCTTGTCGCCCGACTGCATATAGCGAACCTCGGGATCGCGCCCCAAATTGCCGACCAGGATGACTTTATTGACGCTACCGGACATCTGTTTTGCTCACTTGCTCATAGACTTCAAAACCATTCGCCCACAGATAAGCAGCCCGGTTGGGGATAATCCAGCCCTTAACCGAGCCATTGCGACTAGGGCCTGTGGACCGTTTCCATTAGACTGCCGCCCATGCCGAACGACACCACCCCACCGACGAAGCGAACCGGAATGATCCACGACCGCGAGGCTCCTGCCATTCGTGTACGCGGCGCGCGTGAACATAACCTTAACAACGTCAATGTCGATTTACCTCGCGACAAGCTGGTGGTCATCACGGGCCTAAGCGGCTCGGGCAAATCTTCGCTGGCGTTCGACACGATCTATGCCGAGGGGCAGCGCCGCTATGTCGAGTCGCTGTCGGCCTATGCGCGCCAATTCCTGGAAATGATGCACAAGCCCGACGTCGATTCGATTGAGGGCCTCTCCCCCGCCATCTCCATTGAGCAGAAGACGACCTCGCGCAACCCGCGCTCCACCGTCGGCACAGTGACGGAGATTTACGACTATATGCGCCTGCTCTGGGCGCGCATCGGCGTGCCCTACTCGCCTGCGACGGGTGAGCCGATCAGCGCCATGACCGTCAGCCAGATGGTCGACCGGATCATGGCCATGGGCGAGGGCGTGCGGCTCTACCTGCTGGCCCCGATCGCCCGCGCCCGCAAAGGCGAATTCAAGAAAGAGTTGGCCGAATTGCAGCGCGCCGGCTTCCAGCGCGTCAAGGTCGACGGGACGTTGTACGAAGTCGACCAGGTCCCGGACCTGAAAAAGAACATCAAGCACGATATCGAGGTGGTGGTGGACCGCCTCGTCATCCGCGACGACATCGCCCAGCGGCTGGCGGACAGCCTGGAAACCGCGTTGGAACGCGCCGACGGCATCGCGCTGGTCGAGAATGCCGACACCGGCGAGCAAACTACGTTTTCCGCCAAATTCGCCTGCCCGGTCTCCGGCTTCACCATCGCCGAAATCGAGCCACGGCTGTTCAGCTTCAACAACCCGGCCGGCGCCTGCCCCGCTTGCGACGGTCTGGGCGTTCAGATGTTCATTTCGCCCGACCTGGTGGCGCCGAACCCGCTGCTCAGTTTGGACGATGGCGCGATCCTGCCATGGTCACGGGCGGCAACGCCTTCGCCCTACTACAAGCAAACGCTGATCGGTCTGGCGGACCATTACGGGTTTTCGATGAAAACCCCGTTCCGCTACCTGGAGAAGGCGGCGCAAGACGCCATCCTCTATGGCTCGGGCAAGGAGCCGGTGCGCTTAGTCTACGAAGATGGCTTGCGCAAATACCAGGTCACCAAGCCGTTCGAAGGCGTCATCCCGAACCTGGAACGCCGCCTGAAAGAAACCGATTCCGCCTGGGTGCGAGAGGAACTCGGCAAATTCCAGGCGGAAAAGCCCTGCGCCACCTGCAAGGGCGAGCGGCTGAAGCCAGAGGCGCTGGCGGTCCGCGTCGGCCCGCGGGATTGGGCCGCTCCGATCTCACATATCTCTGACCTGAGCGTCGCCGACGCCCGCGACTGGTTCCTGAAGCTGGACGCTTCGCTGACCGACAAAGACAAGGAAATCGGCGAGCGCATCCTGAAGGAAATCAACGACCGGTTGGGCTTTCTCAATGCCGTCGGCCTCGATTATCTGAACCTGTCGCGGACATCCGGCACGCTCTCCGGCGGCGAAAGCCAGCGCATCCGCCTGGCCTCGCAGATCGGCTCGGGCCTGACCGGCGTGCTGTATGTGCTGGACGAGCCCTCCATCGGCCTGCACCAGCGCGACAACGCCCGGCTGCTGGAAACGCTGGTGCGCCTGCGGGACCTGGGCAACACCGTCATCGTGGTCGAGCATGACGAGGAGGCGATCCGCGCCGCCGACTATCTGGTGGATATGGGGCCGCGCGCCGGCATACTGGGCGGCAATGTCGTGGCCCAGGGCACGCCCGAAGAAGTCATGCGCTCGCCGGACAGCATCACGGCCGCCTATCTCACCGGCCGGCGCGAAATCGCTGTGCCGGTGTTCCGCCGCACCGGCAACGGCAAGACGCTGGAACTGACCGGCGCCGCCGAGCACAACCTGCATGGCGTGAACCTGTCGTTGCCGCTGGGCACATTCGTGTGCGTCACCGGCGTCTCCGGCGGCGGCAAGTCAACGCTGATCATCGAGACGCTGTACAAGGCCATGGCACGCGCCCTGACCAACGCGCGCGAGATTCCGGGCGCCTATGACCGGTTGGACGGGTTGCACCATATCGACAAGGTGATCGACATCGATCAATCGCCCATTGGCCGCACGCCGCGCAGCAATCCGGCCACCTACACCGGCGCCTTCACGCCGATCCGCGACTGGTTTACCGGCCTGCCGGAGGCGCGGGCGCGCGGCTACAAGGCCGGACGCTTCTCGTTCAACGTCAAGGGCGGGCGCTGCGAGGCCTGCCAGGGCGACGGCGTCATCAAGATCGAGATGCATTTCCTGCCGGATATTTTCGTCGAATGCGACGTCTGCAAAGGCAAGCGCTACAACCGCGAAACGCTCGAGGTGAAATTCCGCGACCATTCCATCGCCGATGTGCTGGACATGACCGTGGACGAGGCCGCTGACCTCTTCCACGCGGTGCCGTCAATCCGCGATAAGATGGTCACGCTGCAACGCGTCGGCCTAGGCTATATCAAGGTGGGACAGCAAGCGACGACGCTTTCGGGCGGCGAGGCGCAGCGGGTGAAACTGGCGAAGGAACTCTCGCGCCGCGCGACCGGCCGCACGCTCTACATCCTGGACGAGCCGACCACCGGCCTGCACTTCGAGGACGTGAACAAGCTGCTGGAGGTGCTGCATGCCCTGGTCGAGCAAGGCAACACCGTCCTGGTGATCGAGCACAACCTGGATGTCATCAAGACCGCCGACTGGATCGTCGATATGGGACCGGAAGGCGGCGCCGGCGGCGGCCGGATCGTGGCGGAGGGCACGCCGGAAGACGTGGCGAAGGTGGGGGAGAGCTATACAGGCCAGTATTTGCAGCCCTATTTGTTGGCGGGGAAATTGCGCGGAGTAGCGTGACGCGGAGGCGAGCGCCGCGGTTCTGCTTCCGGTCAGGGCAGCCCCATCGCCCGCGCCACCTTCTTCATCAGCGTCGGCAAAGCCAGTCCTGCAAGGCCATCCCTGGCAGTCCACCGTGCGCCCTCGGGCAGGTTTGCGCCGGGCCGGGCCTGCCCGGTCAGAACATTCAGCTCTACCTCGAAATGGGTGAAGACGTGGGTCACCACACCGGGCTGCCGTTCCCAAAGCACCCCCAGCCGCTCGATCTCCGGCGCGGCCGGCGGCGCTGATCGATCGTCCCACCCAGCGGATGGAAATTCCCACAGACCGCCCAGCATGCCCTTAGCCGCGCGCTTGCGCACCAACAGCGCGCCATCCGCGCGCTCCAGCCAATAAACGACGCCGGTCCGCTTGGGCCGCGCGGCCTTCGGCGGCTTTACCGGCAACGCCTCAGGCGCGCCGCCGGCCTGCGCCTGGCACCACTGCACCGCCGGGCACAGCAGGCATTTCGGCGCCCGGGCGGAGCACACGGAGGAGCCCAGGTCCATCAGCGCCTGCGCCCAATCGCCAGTCCGCTCATGTGGCTCCAGTATCGCCGCAACCTTACGCACCAAGGTCTTGGCAGGTGAAACCGGCTCGGTAATCGCGGCCAGACGCGAGACCACTCGCTCGATATTGGCGTCCACCGGCGCTGCCGGCTGGCCAAAGGCGATGGCCGCGATCGCCGCCGCTGTATAGTCGCCGACTCCTGGCAAAGCCCGCAATTCCGCCAGGCCATCCGGAAAGACGCCGCCATGGGTCGCGACAATTTGCTGGGCGCAACGGTGCAGATTGCGAGCGCGCGCGTAGTAGCCGAGCCCCGCCCAGGCATGCATGACATCGTCGATTGGGGCTGCCGCAAGCGCCCGCACCGTTGGCCATCGTTCCAGGAATTTGGCGAAATACCCCTTTACCGCCGGCACCGTGGTCTGTTGCAGCATGATTTCGCTCAGCCAGACGCGATAGGGTTCGGCAGCCTGCCCCGGAGCCGCCCTCCACGGCAGTTCACGCCGGTTGGCGTCGTACCACGCCAGGACTGCCGCGCGGATGCCGGCAATGTCGCTGCCCGAAAAGGGCGTAGTCTGGACGTGCGGATTTGGCATAATCGGGCTAAAGTATCCTTGAATGGTCACTATTCAATGGAGAGCCGGCCTTTGGCCCGCAGCAGCCCGCA
>JAYPXD010000077.1:5804-14345 GCA_038135395.1 Alphaproteobacteria bacterium
CACCTACCGCCGCATGGGCCGGCCAATCGCCGCGAGCCTGGCCCCGATTCTGGCCAAGCCGGCTGCCAAGCGCGGTTTCCGGGAGGCGCGGCTGCTGGCCGAATGGCCGGCGATTGTCGGCGAGCATCTGGCTGCACGGACCAGACCGGAGCGCCTCGACCGCCGAGGCGGCGCGCCGACCCTGCGGCTGCTGGTAGCGCCCGGTTGGTCAACCGAAGTGCAACATATGGCCCCGCAAATCGCCCAGCGAATCAACCAGTATTTCGGCCAGGCGATGGTGGAGCGGCTGGCGCTGCGCCAAGGGCCGATCCCGGCGCGCCCGGACCGACGGCCGGCTCCTGCCAAGCGGCAGGCGGCGCCATCCGACGAGGCCATGAAACGCCTGACCGCCAAGTGCGCCGCGGTCACCGACCCCGAGCTGGCGACGATCCTGATGCGGCTTGGCGAAGCGTTGCTGCGCAAACCGGCGGCCGAAGATTGAGGCCTGTGCCGACCGCGCTGCAATGCCGGACTTGCGACTGCAGCCTATCCCGCAATCACGGCGACTTCGTCGCCTTCTTCGACCGCGTCGCCTTCTTCCACCAGAATTTCCTTAACGACGCCGGCGCATGGCGCACCGATCGGGATTTCCATCTTCATGCTTTCAAGGATAATGATCGGGTCATCTTCTTCCACTGCAGTGCCGACCGGCGCTTCGATCCGGAACACTTTGCCCGGGATCTCGGATTCGACCGTAGTATCTGCCATCTTGGCGTTTCCTTGAGAGAGACTAAATAGGGTGCCGGGACGTTAGCTTTCCCCTTCTCTCCTGACAAGCATCTCCGCCATCCAACGAGGGAGCCTACGCGCTTGAGCAGCATCCGCACCATTGACGATCTTTATGCCGGCTATCGGCGATTTCAGGCCGGCAGCTTTCTGGAAGCGCGTGAGCGCTACCGCCATCTGGCCGAACAGGGCCAGCAGCCGACGGTCATGATGATCGCGTGCTGCGACAGCCGCGCCGACCCCGCCATGATTTTCGATGCCGGACCTGGCGAATTGTTCGTCTTGCGCAACGTGGCCAACCTAGTGCCGCCGCCGGCGGACGACAACGCGTTCCGGTCCACCAGTGCGGCAATCGAATTTGCGGTCAGCGTGCTGAAGGTCCGGCACGTGGTCATTATGGGGCATGCTCAGTGCGGTGGCGTCCGCGCCTATGTCGATGGCGCGATGGGCGAAGCCGTCGCCGGACGCTATATCGCCCGCTGGGCCTCGCTCCTCGGCCCCGCCTACGAGTCGATCCCAGCCGGGCTGGCCGCGCCCGACGCCGCAAAGGCCTTGGAGCGTGCTGCGATCCGCCATTCGCTCCAGCAGTTGAACGCGTTTCCGTTCGTGGCGAGACGGGTGGCGGACGGCTCCCTGACAACGCATGGCGCTTTCTTTGGCATCGCCACCGGCGTTCTCGAATGGTTGGATTCCGACAGCGGCGATTTCCAGCCGGTCGCCTGAGACGCTGCGGCGATGGAATGCCGCGGCGCACCCAGCCGGCGCGAGAGATCTCGCGCGCCAGCGAATTTTGTGGAAAACCGCCTGGGCTGCAGGTCGGCGCAACTGTACCATGCCGGCGAACTATCACAGGCGGAGCGGGCTTTGCTGTTTTCTCAACGGCACCTGTCCGCGTCGGCCACCCCAACCCGCTGGGAGAAACATCATGAACGGCATCGACTACATCGCACAAATTCTGAAGCAGGAAGGCGTCGAATGGATGTCCTGCTTCCCCAGCAACCCGCTGATCTCCGCCGCCGCCCGCGTCGGCATCCGGCCCATCGCCTTCCGGCATGAGCGCGGCGCGGTGATGGCCGCCGACGGCTTCAGCCGCATCAGTGACCGCCAGCGCTTCGGCGTCGTTGCCGTGCAGAGCCAGGCTGGCGCAGAGAACGCCATGGGCGGCCTCGCCCAGGCGAATGCGGATAACATTCCGATGCTGATGTTCGTCGGCGGCAACGCACTGGACAGCATCTCGGTCCGCCCGAATTTCAGCGCGGCGCAGCAATACCAGGGCTGGGTCAAGCGGGTCGAAGCGATCTATAAGCCGAGCCAGGTGGCGGACGTCATGCGCCGGGCCTTCCACGCGCTGCGCAACGGCACGCCGGGGCCAGTGGTGGTCGAACTCACCGCCGACGTGTGCAGCCAGGAGGTGCCGGAGGCGGCGCGGACGTACAAGTCGCCCAAAATCCACCGCCAGCAGCCGGATGCGGCAGAGATCGAGGCCGCAGCCAATGCCTTTATCGCAGCAAAGCGCCCGGTAATCTGGGCCGGCCAGGGCGTCATGTTCGCCGGCGCCACCGCTGCGCTGCGCGAACTGGCGGAACTGACGGCGACGCCGGTGTTCTGCACCATGCCGGGCAAGTCGGCCTTTGACGAGCGTCACCCGCTGGCGCTGGGCGCCGGCAGCGGCACCACCACCGGCCCGGCAAACGACTGGCTCACCGGCAGCGACGTGCTGCTGGCGCTCGGCTCCAGCCTGACGCGCACGCCCTATGGCCAGAAGATCAAGCCGGGCAAGACCCTGATCCACAACACCAACAACCCGGACGAATTGAATAAGGACGAGGCCGCCGACATCGGTCTGGTCGGCGACACGTTGCTGACCATTCAGGCGCTGATCGCCTGCATCAAGGCCAAGACTGGCGGCAAGGGCTGCGGCAACCGCGGCGAGGCGGAGGCCGCCGTCGCGGCCTCGAAGGCCAAATGGATAGCCGATTGGGAAGCCGCGCTCTCCGGCGACGAGGAGCCGATTTCCTACTACCGCGTTATCCGCGCCCTGAACGAGACGCTAGACCTGGAAAACAGCATCGTTACCCACGACGCCGGCGCGCCGCGCGATTCCATCGTGCCATTCTACACGGCGACGACGCCGCACAGCTATATCGGCTGGGGCAAGACCACCCATCTGGGCTTTGGCATTCCGCTGATGATCGGCGCGAAGATGGCCCAGCCGAACAAGTTCTGCCTGAACATGATGGGCGATGGCGCCTTTGGCATGTCCGGCACCGATATCGAAACCGCGGCCCGCTCCGGTGCGGCGATCACGACATTGCTGCTGAACAACAGCGCCATGGCCACCTATTCCGGCCCGACCCGCGGCACCATTGGCGAGGAAGCGCGCAACACCTACGGCGTTTCCACCATGCAGGGCAACTATGCCCAGATCGCCGAGGGCATGGGGGCCGTCGGCATCCGCGTGACCAAGGTGGCGGAGCTTGCTCCCGCGCTGGAACAGGCAAAGAAGCTGAACGCCGCGGGCCGCACCGTGCTGGTCGAGGTCATGGCCAATGTCGAGGAGCGCCGTTCGCGCTTCTAGAGCGAATCCCGATCCGATTGGGTCGGGTGAAGCTGCTCGAACTCTTCGAATTCGGAACATCCTGCCCCGATCGAATCATCTCATTTGATCGGGCGATGTTCTAATCCCCCATTCGGCGGGAGAAATCCCAAGAAACCATCGTCTCGGGGCGAATGCGGACAGCGCACTCGTCCTGGCTGCGGGCCAACAGCCATTTCTGAAACTCCGGCGAGCCCTCTCCCAGGTAGCGTTGCAGCAATTGCTGAAGCACGGGCAGGCCATCGTCCAACACGACCGCCCGGCCTCGCCCCCTGACCCCCTTGTAGGGCGGCGTCTCCAGCGACACGTCGAACCCGCACCGGCCATCCTGCCGCAACAACCGGACCAGCCCGGCCCCAGGTTTCATCGCCACCCAAAAGCTCGCATCCGCCCACAGATACCAGAGCGGCATGACGATCGGAAAGCCGGTAGACCCGTTCACGGCCAATCGAATGGGAACGCCGGATTTTTGCAGAAAACCGGACGCTTCGTCAGGGGACCAGGGTCCGGATACCCGGCATTCGCTACCTGCCATCTCACTCAACCTCCATCGTTGTCGGCGTGGCCAAAGCCATGATTGCTCCAATGGACATCTCCGACCTGGGCCGGCAGTGCAAACTGGCCTATAGTCACGCCCCATCCGATACCGACAGAATGAGGCCATGGTGAGCACACAAACCCCTGCCGACCTGCAAGCAATCGCACGCGAAGCTAGGATGCGCGCCCGCAGCGGCCACCTGTCGTCGCCGACGCCCGGCCTGTCGCCGGGGATTGTGCAGGGCAATGTTGCGATCTTGCCCAGGGATTGGGCCGACGACTTCCTCCGCTTCTGCCATCTGAACCAAAAGCCGTGCCCGCTGCTGACCGTTTCGCGGCCGGGCGAGTATATGCTCAACGAATTGGGCGACGATATCGACATCCGGACCGACGTGCCGATGTACCGGGTTTTCCGCGATGGCCAGTTGATCGAAGAGGTGCCGGATATCCGCCACCTTTGGCAGGATGACTTCGTCGCCTTCGTGTTGGGCTGCTCGTTCTCATTCGAGGAAGCGCTGGTCAGCGCCGGCCTGCCGTTGCGCCATTTGCAGCGCAATACCGATGTCGCCATGTATCGCACCAACATCCAGACCACACCGTCCGGCCCATTCTCAGGGCCAATGGTCGTGTCGATGCGGCCATTCAAACCGGCCGACGCCATCCGCGCCATTAAGATCAAATCACGATTTCCCTGGGTTCAAGGTGCGCCGGTGCATTTCGGCGACACGGCGCAGATCGGCATACGTTATATCTACCAGCCGGATTGGGGCGATCCCGCCCTGATCCAACCGGGCGAGACACCGGTGTTCTGGGCCTGCGGCGTTACTCCGCAATCGGTAATCGAATATGCCAAGCCGCCGATCTGCATCACGCATAAGCCCGGCCGCATGCTGATTACCGACCGCCTGAACGCCGACTACGCCGCCATCTGAACAGCATCGAACGCCAAAGCCGCTACGACTGCTTGTCCCTGGCCGGAATGCCGGACAGGTCCATCACCCACGGCAAGCGCGACCGCGTCCAAACCTGGACTTTGGGCGTCAGTTCGGCCCGCTGCCGGATCGTGCCGACCCGTAGGCTGACAAATCCTGGTCCGCCGTCCGCAGGGCCGCCATAGATGCGGGTCCCGCATTCCGGGCAAAACGTCAGAGCCCGGCGGTTGCCGCTTTCCGCGACTTTTACGTGGGCTTTCATCGTTCCTGTCCGCAAACGGAAACGGCTGATGTCGATCCCGACAACCACCCCATAGGCAGACGCCGAATGCATCTGGCAATCGGTGCAATGGCAGATCGCGACGCGATCCGGATCGACCTCAGCCTCATAGGTGACATGCCCGCAGAAACACTGGCCATCAATTTTCATGGATAACGCTCCTAGAGCAGATCCCGATCCGATTGGATCGGGTGAATCTGCTCTCAATCTAAGAATTAGAGCATCTTACCCCGACAAATTGATCGCCTTGGCGATTCAATTCGATCAGGCGATGCCCTAGACTATTGCTTTGCTTCAAAATCGGGACCAATTCCCTATCGCAAATGCTATCCGGTCCGACCTACTGTTTGCACCGTTTTCCACTCGCCTGCAGGTGTAGGATGCTGCGCTATGCGCGATTTTCTCGTTCGCGAGTTGTTTTCCGAAACGCGCACGCCTCGCGGCTTGTCGCGCACCGAAGGCACCATCGTCGGTCTGATCCTGTTTTCGACTGTGCTGGCCATCGTCCAAACGGAGCCAACCATTTCAACTGAGGCTCAGGACTGGATCGACTGGCTCCTGAAATTCTGTTCATTCTTGTTCGGCATCGAATATATCGCCCGCGTCTATGCAGCAGGCGCTCTGCCGCAATATGCAGGCTGGCGCGGCCGCCTGCGCTTTGTGACCCGGTTCCGGATGATCATCGACCTGCTGGCGATCGGGCCGGTTTTCCTGGGCATGACCGACGATTCGATCATCGTGCTCCTGGCCCGTATCGCCCGGATCATCCGGTATACCCGGATCGGCCCCTACGCGACGGCGGTAGAGGCGCTGGCCACCGCGTTATCATCCCGCAGGATCGAGCTGTTGCTGTCGTTCGGCCTTGCGTTCGCGGTTCTTCTGGTCAGCGCAACGCTCATGTATCTGGTAGAAGGCGATATCCAGCCGGACAAGCTGGGATCGGTTCCACGGGCGCTTTGGTGGGCGGTATCAACGCTGACAACGGTCGGCTATGGCGATGTCGTGCCAGTAACATGGCTAGGGAAAATCATCGCCGGCTTCACGGCTACCATCGCCATCGGCGTTGTCGCCCTGCCGGCCGGTATCTTCGCCGCCGCGTTCAGCGATGCGTTCCAGGCGCAACGCAATCTCCGCCGCGCAGCCCGCATCGCCGAGCACGCCCAACGAGATGCTCCAGGGGATTGAGCATCGTTCGAGTTGCGGCGCGCGCAACTTTGCGCTGCAATACTGCCTACACGACCGCTGCGCCCTCCTCCACTGGTTCGCAGTTCAGCACCGATAGGAAAGACCGAGCTCATGAGCAACGACCGTTTCGGCCTCCGCTGGGGCCTCGCCGGCGGCACAACGCTGGCGTCCATCCAGGAAGCGCGCGATATGGCGCAGTATGCGGAGGCGTCAGGCTTTGACAGCTATTGGATTTCGCACGCCATGGGCGTCGATCCGATTGTGGCGCTTGCCTGCCTCGGCAAAGATTTCCCGGAATTGAAAGAGGTCGGCACCTCGGTCACACCGTTGTACGGCCGGCATCCGGTTGGCCTCAGCCAATTGGCGCGAACGGCGCAGAATGCCTTAGGCGGTCGTTTCACGCTGGGCGTTGGCGCGGCGGCGCGGCGCAGCGCGGAAGGCATGCTCGGCCTCTCCTGGGACAAGCCCTTCACCTACACCCGCGAATTCATCACGGCGATGGAGCCACTGTTGGCCGGCGAGCAATCCGACTTCGACGGCGAGTTGGTGACGGCCCACACCAAGCTCGGCATCGACGCTGGCCCAACGCCGATCCTGCTGGCGGCACTCGGCCCACGCATGCTGAAATTCGCCGGCAGCCGCCTTGCCGGCACGACGCTGGGCCAATGCGGCCCGCGCACCATTGCCACCTATATCCGGCCGAACCTGGAAGCCGGCGCGGAAAAAGCGGGGCGCACCACAACGCCACGCATCATGGCGCTGGTGCGCATCTGTGTAACCGACGATTTCGCCGGCGCCAAAGTCCTGGCGCGGGAGATTTCCGCGCAATACCAATCGATCCCATCCTATGCCGCCGCTGCCAAGCACGAAGGTCTGAGCGACCCGTCCGACATCCACCTGATCGGCAGTTGGCAGCAGGTGTTGGACGGGCTTGCCGCCTATGGCGCGGCTGGTGCGACCGACCTCCGCATTCAGGTTGCCGCCCACGACGAAAAGTCCCGCAAAGCCAGTTATGAGGCATTGGCGGCTTATCTGCGCTAACAAAGCGCCCCAACGCCACCGGGGCACAACCGCGATAAAACTTTTATTCGATTGTGCGTTTTCTATTGTATCCACAGATTTTTCCGCAGCGATAGGAATTTGGGCGTTGGCCATCCGTCGCCGCGGCCATGCGCTCCGATTGTAAGGCGGTCCCGTACCAAGATTGGATGGCTTCATGCCAGAGAACACCAATCCGACTGACGCAGGACGATTATGAGGCTGGGGCCACATTCATACGGCTGCAAGCGCGTTGCCGCGTTGGCGGTAGCAGTCGTTCTGGTCGGCGCGCCTGCCAATGCCCAGGTCAGCACCGATGGCAGCGTCGGCGCTGCGCAGGATTTCGGTGCTGGCAACGCCACAATTCCGGCGAGCTTCGGTACAGCCGTCGGCGGCAATCTTTTCCACAGCTTCAGCCAGTTCAATGTCAATTCCGGAGCCACCGTCACCTTCGCCGGCCCGGGCGATTTCACAAACGTGGTCTCGCGCGTTACCGGCGGATCTGCCACGGCTATCAACGGCACGTTGCGGTCCGAGATCGGCCACCAGGGATTCTATCTGTTCAATCCCGCCGGCGTGCTGTTCGGCCAGAATGCCAGTATCGATGTTCCCGCCGCTTTCCATGTCAGCGACGCCGGCGCCATTTTCCTGAACGATGGCGGCCACTTCAGCGCAGCTTCGCCGGGGACCGACGTATTGACCAGTGCAGCGCCCGCGGCCTTTGGTTTCCTCACAGCAGGCTCCGGCGGCATCACTTTTCAGAACTCTCAGGTCGTCAATAACGGCGCTATGTCCGTGTCGGCGGCGGGCGGCATTGTCGCACGGAACAGCATACTGTTGACCGATGGCGCGGACCTGCGCCTGCAGGCGCCGGCGGCTGGGTCGTTTTTCCTGTTGTCAGATGCAGCTCCCGTCGCCGTCGCCACCGCATCGACCATCGACCTGGACCATTCCCAGGTCGGCGCACTGGACGGGCGGCTCTGGATCGGCGGCAGCCTTCTCTTCACCACGACGACCGACCTTTTCGCCGAATTCCAGCAGCCCGACCAGTCGCCCGATGCCCGCGCTGGGCTTGAGATTGCCGTAAACCGGATCGACGCTTTCGACACCGTCTTCAATGCCGTCGCCACGTCCATGGCGCTCAGCTTCGGCAGCGCTGACATCATTAACTCTTCGCTGCTGAACTATTCTGACCAGGGCAACGGCAA
>JAYPXD010000078.1:0-13648 GCA_038135395.1 Alphaproteobacteria bacterium
CATCGATTGTCACTATGTCTATCCGGACGGGGTCGCCGCTGCGCGGCTGGGCCGGCTGCTGGGCAAGCCGGTTGTGGTCTCCGCGCGCGGCAGCGATTTGAACCTGATCGCCGATCTGCCCGGGCCGAAGCAGCAGATTCAGGCGGCGTTTCCCGCAATTGACCGCCTCATTACCGTTTCGGCAGCTCTGGGCGAACGAGCCCAGGCGATTGGGTTTCCCGCAGACCGCATCGCGGTATTGCGGAATGGCGTGGACGACCAGGTGTTCCAGCCGGTTGACGGGTCCGCATGGCGCGCGCGGGCGGCGGGCGCAAAATTCGTTATTGCCTCAGTCGGCAACCTGATCCCCCTGAAAGGCCACGACCTGGTCATTCAGGCGCTGCAATCGATCCCGGATGCGCACCTCCTGATTGCCGGGCAGGGACCGGAACTCGGCGCGCTGGAAGCTTTGGCCGAGCGCTCCGGCCTGCGCGAGCGGGTGCATATGGTCGGCACGATGCCGCAAGATCAACTGAAGGCGCTCTATAGCGCAGCCGATGTGTTGGTGCTGGCGTCAGAGCGCGAAGGCTGGCCGAACGTGTTGCTGGAGGCGATGGCGTGCGGTACGCCGGTGGCGGCAACCAATGTCGGCGGCATTCCGGAGATCGTCACGCAACCGGCTGCCGGTCGGATAGCGCCGGTGCGCACCGCGGATGCCCTGGCGGCGTGCCTGCGACTGTTCGCGCCTATGCACAGACCTATAGCTGGGACGACACCATATCGAAGCAGGTGGCGCTGTATGAAAGCGTGGCGGCCCTGGGCCTGAAGGCCGCTTGAGAATTCAGGAGACAAGCAGGATTATGGCGGAGCGTATTGCTGTTATCGGGTTGGGATATGTCGGACTGCCGGTCGCGCTGGCGTTTGCGCGAAAGTTTGCCGATGTTGTGGGCTTCGACATCGACAAGCGGCGGGTTCGGGCGCTGTCTGCCGGCGAGGACTGGACCGGCGAATGCTCGACCGACGAACTGACAGGCTCCAGCATTCGCTTCAGCGCCGATCCGGCGGACCTGCAGAACGCGACGTTTTACGTCGTCGCCGTGCCGACGCCGATCGACGGCAATAACCAACCGGACCTGCGCGCCGTCCAGGGAGCCAGCCGCACCGTCGGTGCAACACTACAGAGTGGCGATGTGGTGGTGTACGAGTCGACCGTGTATCCGGGCGTAACCGAAGATGTCTGCGGCCCGATCCTGGCCGAGGTTTCGGGCCTGAAGGCGGGTATCGATTTCCACTTGGGATATTCGCCGGAGCGGATCAATCCGGGCGATAAGCTGCACACTATCGAGAAAATCACCAAAGTCGTCTCCGGCGACGACGCGGCCACCCTGGACCGGGTGGCGGACACCTATGGTGCCATCATCGACGCCGGCATTCACCGCGCTCCTTCGATCAGGGTGGCGGAGGCCGCCAAGGTGATCGAGAACACGCAGCGGGATTTGAACATCGCGTTGATGAACGAACTGGCGCTGATCTTCGACCGCATGCACATCCGCACGCAGGATGTCTTGAAAGCGGCCGGCACCAAATGGAATTTCCTGCCGTTCACGCCGGGGCTGGTCGGTGGCCATTGCATCGGCGTCGATCCCTATTACCTGACGGCCAAAGCGCAGTCGCTGGGCTATCATCCCGAGGTCATCCTGGCGGGCCGCCGCATCAATGACAGTATGGCGGCCTATGTCGGCCAACGCATGGTCAAGATGCTGGCGGGACAGGGGCACGGGGTAAAAGGCGCACGTGTTGGCGTGCTGGGGCTGACCTTCAAGGAAAACGTCCCAGACCTACGCAATTCGAAAGTGCCGGGAATCGTCGCGGAATTGCGGGATTTCCATGTGGAGGTGCTGGTGCATGATCCGATGGCGGATGCAGAAGAAGCCCGCCACGAGTTCGGCCTCGAATTGGCCGACCTTGCAGCCTTCCGGGACCTGGACGGTTTGGTGCTGGCGGTCTCGCACAACACCTACCGCAACCGGCCGCAGGCCGACCTTTTGGCCATGCTGAAGCCCGGCGGTGTGGTGATAGACGTGAAGTCGATGCTGGACGCCAGCACGATTCCCGATGGAATGGCCTACTGGAGCCTGTAAGGAGCTACCGGATGCTCGAAGCCACGCCAAGCGACGGCGTTCATCTCGTCACCGGCACAGCCGGCTTTATCGGCTTTCACCTGGCCGAACGGCTGTTGCAGGAAGGCCGCCGGGTCATCGGCGTCGATTGCGTTAACGATTACTACGATCCGACCCTGAAAGAGGCGCGGCTCGACCGGCTTGGCAACCACAGAGGATTTGTCAATTACCGCATTAAGCTGGAGGATAAAGAGGCGCTCGCCGGCGTCTTTGACAAGCACCAGCCGCGGGTGGTGGTGAACCTGGCGGCGCAGGCGGGCGTTCGCTATAGCCTCCAGAACCCGCAAGCCTATATCGACAGCAATATCGTCGGCTTCACCAATATTCTGGAGCAGGCGCGCAAGCACCAGATCGACCACTTGGTCTATGCGTCGTCCTCCAGCGTCTATGGCCTGAATTCGACCCTGCCGTTTTCGGTCGGCGATACGGTGGACCACCCGATCAGCCTCTATGCGGCATCGAAAAAGTCGAACGAGTTGATGGCCCACACCTACAGCCATTTGTTCGGCATCCCAACCACCGGCCTGCGCTTTTTCACGGTCTACGGGCCCTGGGGCCGGCCGGACATGGCGATGTTCCTGTTCGCACGCGCCATCTTGGACGGCAAGCCGATCAACGTGTTCAACCATGGCCAGATGCAGCGCGATTTCACCTATATCGCCGATATTATCGAAGGCGTGACCCGCATCGCCGACCGGCCGGCCCGGCCGGATCCGAACTGGTCGAGCGCCAACCCGCATCCGGGCACCTCGTCCGCGCCCTACCGCCTGCAGAACATCGGCAACAACAACCCGGTCGAATTGATGTACCTGATCCAGGTCATTGAGGAAAAGCTGGGCAAAAAGGCCGAGAAAATCATGCTGCCGATGCAGCCGGGCGACGTGCCGGCGACGTACGCCAACGTCGATCCGTTGATCGCCGACGCCGGCTTCAAGCCGGAAACCAGCATCGAGGAAGGCGTCAGCAATTTCCTCGACTGGTTCCGCTGGTACTACAAAGTTTAGGGGATTTTGCGATGGCCGGCCTGCCGCTGACGCTGCGAGAGATTGCCAAGCGGGCGCTCTATGCCGCCTATACCCGGCTCCAGGCCCCGGCCAAGGCCAAGGCCCTGGCTGCACAAGCCTCGCAGCGCGTCAGCATCCTTTGCTATCACCGCGTCGATGACCGGTTGAAAGACAATGTCACCCTGGGGTTGGAGCAATTCGACCAGCAGATTGCATTGCTTAAGCGCCACTACCAGGTGGTTCGCGCCGACGCCATCGTCCGGGGCGAGATCGACCGCCGCAGCGACCGCCCGATTGTCGCCGTGACGTTCGACGACGGCTATCTCGACAACTATACCAACGCCCATCCGATCCTGAAAAAGCACGGCGTGCCGGCGACGTTTTTCGTCTCCACCGGCATTGTCGACACCGACCGCGAGTTTCAGCACGATATCGACAAAAACGTGCGGGGGCTGCCGAACATGTCCTGGGACCAGATCCGCGAATTGCATGCGGAAGGGCATGAGATCGGCGCTCACACCATCAACCATGTCAACATTGCCAAGGTCGATCAGGCGACCGCAGAGACCGAATTGACCGAGTCTCTGGCCCGCGTGCGCCAGGAAATTGGCGTCCAGGACGTGGCTTATGCCTATTGCTTCGGCAAGCGTACGGACATCACGTCAGAGCGGCGGGAATTGGCGCGGCGGCTTGGCTACAGTGCGTGCTATGCGGCTTACGGCGGCACCAATGATGGCGAAATCGACCTGTTCAACATCAAGCGTTTCGGCGTGAACTATGGGTTCAGCGAGACCGCGTTCCGTGCCAAGATTGAGGGCTGCCCCTATGGCGGCGGCGCTGAAGCCTCAGCTTGATCGGGCGCAGGCGCCGCTAAAAACATTCGGCTGCCAGTTATGACAGAATCATTCGTTGTCCAGGATCAATCCGCCGTCGTGGCGCTGTTGACCGACCCCGCCACGCATGCGGGCGTCCGGCCGCAACGGATCGACACACATGGCGCGATGATTTTCATCGCCGGCGACCGGGTCTACAAGGTGAAACGTGCAGTGCGTTTTCCCTTCATGGACTTCTCAACCCGGGAAAAGCGATACGCTGCTCTGCGCGAGGAGTTGCGCGTCAACCGGCGTACTGCGCCGAGTTTGTATCTGGGGCTGGCGGCAATCGTCGAAGCCGCGGATGGTTTGCGCCTCAAACCTGTTGGCAGTGATGATCCCGGCGCGATCGAATACGTCTTGGTGATGCGTCGGTTCGAAGCCACCCTGGAGGACCGAGCGGAAGCAGGCCGATTGACCGCGGACGACATCGCAACCGTCGCCGAAGCCGTCGCCGCCTTTCATCATGAGGCCGAGCCATTTTTTCGAGCGGACCCGGTCGGCCGCGTCAGCGATGCGATCGCAGGAGTCGTCCGCGAAATGCGGCGCAATCCGCAGGTGCTGGCTGCGACCGACGTCGATGCGTTCGAGCGGCTCATTCGGGTCCGGCATGTCGCGGCCCGTGACGCTATCGTCGTTCGCGCCAAGGCTGGGCTGGAACGCCATAGTCACGGCGATCTGCATTTGCGCAACATCTGCCTGCTGGATGGCAAGCCGACCTTGTTCGATGCCATCGAGTTCAACCCCGATTTCGCCCGTATCGACGTTCTCTACGACCTGGCCTTCCTGTTGATGGACCTTGACGCGCGCGATGAGCGTCGTCTCGCCAATCTCGCATTTAACACCTACCTGGACCGTCGGGCGCTGGCCGGTTGGCCGGATGAAGCCGGATTGCGGCAATTGCCGTTGTTCCTGGCGTTGCGCGCCAGGATCAAATCGGAGGTCAGCGCACATATGGCGAACCTGCAGAGCGGGCCGGAGCAGGCTGATGCCTTGCGCGCTGGCGCTGCTGCCTATTTGCGCCAGGCGCTTGGCTATTTGGCTCCCAAACGGCCGCGGTTGATCGCCATAGGCGGCTTGTCCGGCTCGGGCAAGTCCACGCTGGCCGGTGCGGTAGCGCCGCTGGCCGACCCGGCGCCGGGGGCCCGGTGGCTGCGTTCGGACGTTCTGCGTAAAGCCTGGGCCGGCGTTCCGCCGTTGCGGCGCTTGCCTCCGGAATCCTATTCGCAGGAAGCTTCGGAAAAGACCTACCGACGCCTGTTTGCTACTGCGGAGACGGCGTTAGAGTCCGGACAGTCGGTCGTCGTAGATGCAGTTTTTGCCCGACCGTGGGAGCGGATCGCTGTTGAGGCCCTGGCAGCCCGTCTTGGGGTGCAGTTTACCGGATTTTGGCTGGATGCACCGCAGGACATTCGGGTTGTGCGGGTCGAGGCCCGCAGCGGTGATGCCTCGGATGCAGAGTCAAATGTGGCAATGGCGCAAACTGGCTATGATGTCGGTCCGATCACCTGGCACAGGCTAGACGCCGGGAGGGGCAGGGCAGCCCTGCTGGAGCAGGCGCGCCGCCTGTGCTAACCTTGGCCGATGATGGACAATGCTTTTTTTGACGAAATGCGAGCCTTATTGCTGGTCCGCCGGGAAGAGTTGGCTGGCTACAGCCAATCGACCGAAGCCGACCGCGCGCCAGTGGAGCTTGACCAGACCCGCGTCGGCAGGCTCAGCCGTATAGACGCTTTGCAGGGGCAGGAAATGGCCAAGGCGCAGGACGCGCGACGCGGCCAGGAATTGTTGCGCATCGCAGCGGCGCTGAAACGCTGCGACGATGAGAGCTACGGCCTCTGCCTGCGCTGTGGCGAGGAAATCGCGGACGGTCGCCTGCGCGCCGATCCCGCCACCCCGCTATGCATTGATTGCGCGGGTGGGGAGGCGCGTCTCCCCTAAGCGGCGTCCGGCTCCACCTGGCCCACGCACCTATTGTTTCACGCCAACCACGACGTCGTAGAAGATGTCGCTGCCGTTCGAGCTTTTGCGGTGGAAGTGAGAGCCGCGATAGGCTTGCTTGAGCGCGCCGTTATCCACCTTATCCGCGACCCAGGAGCAAAGTTCGATGCATTCCGGATCGGGGTCGTTCGGCTTGACGTGGAAAATGTACCAGCCGCCGGGGATCAGCAGGTCAAAGCTGGTCTCGAAGCCGGCAAGCGGGATGTGATTGCCCCAACCGGTGGCCGACGCCATCGCCACGACGTTGAACCGGGCCTTGCGTAGCACAGTCTCTGCTGCGGGGCTGAGGTTGGTCAGGTCGTCGATATGATAGGCGTCATAGAGTCCAGCCCGATCACGGATGGCCGCCTCTGCCGCCTCCGGGCAAATATCGATGGCTTCCAGGTGCGGGATGCGCAGCGTATGGCGCAACTCGTGGCCAAAGGCGCCGCTGCCGGCGCCCAGCTCCAGGGCCCGCAGGCCTGACCGGTCGACCCCGGCTGCCGCCCACACTTTGTCAATGGCTGCGGACATTTCGGTCGGCGTCCGGCAAACCAAATTGTGGTACAGAGCAATGTCATAAAGCCAGGGGATGCGATAGAGCGTTGCATAGTCGTGGATATTGAAGCGCTGCTTGCGACCGTCCACGGTGGCCCAAAAGAACTCATCCGACTGCCGGTCTGTTTCCGGCGCGTCATAGTGGACGTCGTACAGCTTCGGAATATAGTCGTAATCTGACATTGGGGAGGCTCGGGCTCTAGGGCGCAACGGAACCGGCGTTCAGAGCCGGATGGGGTGCACCGGCATACGCTGCCTGGGAGCCCTAGTCGAGCACAAATCTCAATTGCCCGGAACTTCCCGCCAGAGACGAAAGGGCACTGCCGCGGCACAGCGCCCTCTCTTCCGTGACTACGGAGGTGGTCTTTAGGCGCGACGGCGCAACAGAACTCCGGTGGTTAAGATGCCGAAGCCCAGCATACTTAGGACGCTCGGTTCGGGAGTCGCCGCTGCGACGGTCTGCTCGATCTTGGCGTCAATGGCCGAGCTGAAATCGCCAAAGGTGGCGACTGAGATGACAAAGCCTTGGTTGATTGGATTTGGCACCGGGTCACCGGCGCCGACATTGACGATCGTGCCGGGCGACGTGCCCGGGAACACGATCGAGGCGAGATAAGATGTCGGGCCGCCAGCGCCAATCGATTCTGCGCTCAATCCGGTAATGCCGGCGTTGCGTGCGTCGATGGCGGCTTGCGTGGCGGCGGCCTCGTTGGTTGGCGCGCCGTCGGTCGCCAGGTTGATCAGGGAGGCGCCGGTACCGAAATAGACCGAGCCTGTAATCTCTGACACAGCCAGATCCAGCGCCAGGTGCATGTTGGTGCTTCGCCCAGGTAGGGGGCGGTCAGAATGGCATTGAGCAACGCATCTTTTTGCCCCTGTTCCGAAATCAGGGTTGGGGCGAATACCAGCGTTGTCGATGAGCTGAACTTGATGACCGTGACTTCGAAACTGCCGTCGGTCGGCAGGTGCGTTTCGAGCCCGTCATGAATGCCCTGCATCATATTACCGAAATTTGTTGACCCAACGCTGCCCGATTCATCAACAACAAAGGCGAGTTGCACAACCGCAGCCGCCGGGCTGATGACCCAGGACGTCAACGCTACGAAACTGGCGGCAATGATGCCCCGAAATATTACGCCTCTTAACATGACATAAACCTCCATCACATTTTCTGCTGCGCCGCGGACAGGCGCATATTGACCATTATTTTTTGTAAAATAAGACAGCGTGCCTTATTTTTACAATATTTTTGTATTATCATACACAATATTTCCAAATTACATAATAATGTATCGCAATATTGACTTGTAGAATACGATTGCAATCTGCCTTCAATTGGATTAATGCATACTAAATGCATATTTTTGGATCAGATTGGTCGTAGCCATGCCAGTGCCCGCGCTGCAAACCCCCGCCGTTGTGATTGATTTGCCGAAGGTAGAGGCAAACCTTTCGCGGTTTCAGTCGTACTGCGACAGCCACGGACTGGCGGCTCGCCCCCATATCAAGACTCACAAATTGCCGGATTTCGCGCACCGTCAGGTGGAACTCGGCGCAGCCGGCATCACTTGCCAAAAAATCGGCGAGGCCGAGGTGATGGTGGCCGCCGGCATCAGCGACGTGCTCCTGACGTACAATATCCTGGGTGAGGCCAAGTTGGCCCGGCTCAAGGCGCTGGCGGGCAAATGCCGGCTTTCGGTCGTTGCCGACAATGACGTGGTGATTGAGGGATTGGCTGCAACCTTCGCCGGCGGCCCGCCGTTGACCGTGCTGGTCGAATGCGATTCCGGCGGCGGCCGGTGTGGCGTTCAGACGGCTGCAGATGCCGTGCGCCTGGCGCAGGTTATCGAGCGGTCGAATGGCCTGCGCTTCGGCGGCCTGATGACCTACCCGCCGAAGCGCCGGATCGAGGTCGTGCGCGACTGGCTGGCCGATGCGATGCATACCTTTCAACGGGCAGGCATCGCTTGTGAGGTGGTCTCCAGCGGCGGCACGCCGGACATCTGGCGTGCGCATGAGGTATCGACCGCGACCGAACACAGGGCCGGGACTTATATCTATAACGATCGTATGATGGTGGATGCGGGCGCGGCGACGTGGGAGACCTGCGCTTTGGATGTGCTCACCACGGTCGTCAGCCGTCCGACGGACACGCGGGCCGTGCTGGATGCCGGATCGAAGGCGTTGTCGAGCGACCTGGGCGGCCTGCAGGGGCATGGATACATCCGCGAATACCCGGACGCCGTCATACGGATGCTGAGCGAAGAACATTCGGTCGTCGATCTTTCAGCCTGCACCGGGGCCAAGCCTGCAATCGGCGAATTGGTGCATGTGGTCCCGAACCATGCGTGCGTCGTGACAAATCTGTTCAACAAGGTCTACGGCATTGCCGACGGACGCGTGGAACGCGAGTTTACCGTCGAGGCCAGAGGCCTGATGCAGTAGGTTGTCGAACGAGATGTTGCGGTCCGCCTGGCTATAACGATGCATGGCCGGGTTTGCCTGGGGAAGCGGACGCCACGGCGGCGTTATGCAGGTTGTAAAGGCGGTAAAGTGCGATGCGATCTATTCTAAGGGTTCGACGTGCGGCGCTTGGCGCTGCGGCAGGCTTGGTTTTCGCCATGATCGGCGGCTGTTCCTCGACGCCAACGCAGCCCGCAGCACAGTCTCCGCAAAAGCCGGCCGGCCCTTCCGCAGTGCAAGTCGGAACCCCGGTCACGAATGCGGCCAGCAAGCCAAAAGTCTTGCGGGCGGCTTCGTTCGAAGATTGGCGGACGATTGATCTTGGCGAGAGCGCGTTAGACCTGAGCAAACTGGTGTTGCCGGATCAGTGGACCAGAGACTATCGCCTTGGAAAGGTCTTTTATCAGCGGCGCGGCGAAGCCGGAAAGGCCGAACACCTGGCTACATGGGTAACGCGACGGGGAACAGGTTTTGCGATGGTCGCAATCGGCGCTGTCATCCGTCCGGACTGCGGCAGCACTGCCGCGTGCGTGGCGGCAATCCTTGACCGCGATTGGCAGCGGGAGGGAATCCGCGTCAGTGACCTGGCGTTCGCGCCCCGGGACAGCCGGTTCGGTGATCTGGACTTCCATAACTTCATGATCGACAGAGGCATGTGCTCCGAATTTCAGAGCGAAGCCGCGAATGTCGGGGGCGCCAAGCGCCCATCCTTCTACACCATCATTTGCATGCCCTATATTTACCACATCCCGCCGGAGGAGCAGCGTGCGCTGGTCAATTCCATCGTCGTTCACGCAGACCGACTATAGCGGCGCCGATCAGGCTTGAAGGCCGCGGCAGGCGCGCTATTTCCAAGCCGCTGGGAAGGGCAGCGATTCGAGCTGGCCGGTATATGGGGGCAGCCCAGCCGCAGCGCGGTCTTCAAACTCCTGATTGTCCTCCATCTGCAGGCCTTCCAGGTTTTGGCTGTTGATCCCCACTAATTTGTTATGCCGGAAGATGATCGGGGCCAGTTTCTTACCGGCTGCCAGCCAACGGCAGCAGCGGCCCTCTTTGTAGTCATAGATGATCCAGTTGTTTTCAAAGAGCGCGATATGTTCCGCGGACAAATTGATCCGGCTGGCTTCGCCCGCGAAGTAGACAACGTCATGGTTCTACGAATTGGGGCCTTGCTCAAGGACACTGTCGGTGACGATCAGCGTTCCGCCCGCAAAGAGGTCGATTGCCCGCGAGTTTTCGGAATCCAAGGCGGCCAGAATGCTGTTCTGAACAATTGTTCGTGCCGCACCGGATTTCAGTGTATGGCCCGCGCCTTTCGTCGACTGAATGATCGAATTGCGCACGATCAATTCCGGTGTCGATTGCACATAGATCGCATGCGCACGACCTGCGCTGCCGTTGCCGATAAATAACGAGCTATCGATAAAGATCGCCCTTCGCGCCGCACCCAAAATACCATTCTGGCTGTTCGAGCAAACGATGTCGCTGACGCGAACCGTGCCGGTCTGTGGGTCCAAACGCACGCAGGCGCCGTTATTGTCGCGAACGGAAACATCCCGGATTGCTACGCCACGCAGTTCAAATTGATCAGCTTGGACAACGAATGCCCCTTTGCCACGGCACTGTGCGGTAAATTCTGCGCGTTCGCCATTAGGGCCCTTCAGGCCGACGATGGCGATCGACTTTTTGACGACCAGGCCTTCCGTATAAAACCCGGGAGCCAACGTGATCGTATCGCCGGCCCTCACGTCTCTATAGGCGGCCCGCACCGTCTGATAGCGGCATCCAGAGTAGCAGACATCGGGAGTATTGCTGGCTTTGACTTTAATGGTAGGCGGACTGTTGATGGGGTCGCGCCGTAATATGTCTTCGGAGATGGCGCCGCCGAAGGCCGCTTTTGGCGGGGCGGCCATTGGCGGCACCTGCAATTGCGCCCTGATAAAGCCACCGGTTTTTTGCGGCACTGCAGGGGGAAAGCCTGCGCCCGCTTGTTGCTCGAGCGTTTGCACCCGCTGCTCCAGTGCAAAGAAGGCCTGGCTGAATTCGCCCCGCAGCGAAACCATATTTTCTGACAAGCGGGCCAGCCGGCCCTCGCCGGTGCCGATGTAATCCTGCACCTTGTTCAGCGCCGAGCGGACAATGGCCGAAGAGCTAAGCCCTGTCTGTGCAGAGGTCGTTGCAAGGGCGACCACAATCACCACGCCCAGCACCGTCAACACAGCCAGCGAGGCAGCGATTGTATTGAGGAATGTTCCAATCCACCGCTTCATCCTTAGCAACCTCCAACTTGGACTGGGGTACCATTCAATACTTCAAGTTGAAAACCTAACACAATCAAGCAGCTTAAAACACAGGGAAACTGTATTGCTTTGGCCTAAGCGGGTATGCTTGCCAGGGGAGGCGTGACGACCAGGCTAGACTAAAGCGGGTTCGGATCCCATCGGTGCGGAGATCGCAACTCAGCGATTCCGGCGTGTTAGCCGATGGCTACGCCCTTTAGGGCTCAGTCCGCGTCGTGGCCCAGGTAGAATTTGTCCACCGGCTTCAGGTTCGCATCGAGCTTGTAGACCAGTGGAACGCCGGTCGGGATTTCGACCAGCGGAATTTCCTCGTCTGACAGCCCATCGAGGTGTTTCACCAGCGCGCGCAGCGAATTGCCATGGGCAGAGATGATCAGCCGCTTGCCTTCGCGGACTTTCGGCGCGATCTCCGCTTCCCAATACGGCAATACCCGCTCGATCGTGATTTTTAGGCTTTCGGTCAGCGGCACGATTTCTTTCGGTAGGTTGCGGTAGCGCGGGTCGTTGATCGGGTAGCGCTCGTCGGTCGGCTCCAGCGCCGGCGGCGGAATGTCAAAGCTGCGGCGCCAGATAAAGACCTGGTCTGCGCCGTGGATTTCCGCGGTTTCCGCCTTGTTCAACCCCTGAAGCGCGCCATAGCTGCGCTCGTTGAGGCGGTAGTCCTTGGTCACTGGCAACCACAGGCGGTCCATCTCGTCCAGCACGATGTTCAGCGTGCGGATCGCCCTGGTCAGTACGCTGGTATAGGCCGCGTCGAAGTCGTAGCCGCCCTCGCGCAGTAGCTGTCCGCCGCGGCGGGCCTCCTCGCGTCCGGCTTCGGTCAGGTCGACATCCTTCCAGCCGGTGAAGCGGTTTTCCAGGTTCCACTGGCTCTGGCCGTGGCGAATCAAAACGAGGGTGTGGGTGTCGGCCATGGTGGCGCCTCCGCAGGTCATCAGATCGCGGCGGAGCCTATCCACCGAAAACGACGGCGCAACGGCGCCAATGGCCGCAAAGACTTTAGCACCGGGGCGGTGCGTGGTTATACTTTGACCATGCAACCCATTCTGACCATTCCGCTTGCCGACGAAACCGCGACCCATAGCCTGGGCGCGCGCCTGTGGCCTGTACTGGCGGCCGGCGACGTTGTGGCGCTGGAGGGCGATCTGGGGGCGGGCAAGACCACCCTGGCCCGTGGATTGATTCAGGAGGCGATGCGTTCCGGTGCGCCTGTGCCCAGTCCGACCTTTACCCTGGTCCAGGTCTATGACCCGCCGGCAGGCCCGCGCATCTGGCACTTCGACCTTTACCGCCTCAGCGACGCGGAGGAATTTGTTGAGCTCGGTTGGCAGGACGCCTTGGCTGACGGCGTCGTTTTGGTTGAATGGCCGTCGCGCGCCGGCGATAGCTTGCCGCCCGAGACGCGCTGGGGCTATCTGGATGAAGCGGGGCAGGGGCGCCTTGCAACGTTTGAGGCGGATGCCGGAACCTGGGCCGCGCGGCTGTCAGAAAGGCTGGCCGCATGACCCGGGACGACATCGTTGCTGCGTTTCTCAGCCGCCAGGGTTTTGCCGGCGCGGCGCGCGGGCCACGCTCGGCCGACGCGAGCTTCCGCAGCTACATCCGCATGACTGGCGGCCCTTACCCCGCTTTGTTGATGGACGCGCCGCCGGATAAGGAGCAATTGCGCCCGTTCATTGCCGTGGCCGCCCACCTGCGCGGGCTAGGTTTGTCCGCGCCCGATGTGCCGGCATATGACTTGGAAAGCGGCCTGGCGCTGGTCGAGGATTTCGGCGACGCGACGTACACGAACCGGCTCGACGCCGGCGACGATCCGCGCGCGCTGTATGCCCAGGCGGTCGATACGCTGGTGGCGTTGCAGATGCATCCGCGGAACGCGCAAATTCCTTTGCCCGCCTATGATTGGTCGTTCTTCGCGAACGAAACCCAACTGTTTCTCGATTGGTACTGGCCGGCGCTGCGTGGCGAAAAGCCCGCGCCGGCGGACCGCGCCGCTTTCCTTGCCGGGCTCGAAGCAATTCTCCGCCCGGTGTTGACCGGCCCATGCGTCCTGGTGCACCGCGACTTTCACGTTGACAATTTGATGATCGTGCCGGGTCGCGGTGGTGTGCAGGCTTGTGGCCTGCTGGACTTTCAGGACGCCCTGATCGGCCCGCCTGCGTATGATCTTGTCTCGTTGCTGCAGGACGAGCGCCGCGATGTCGATCCCGCCCTGGCCGACGCCATCCGCGCCCGCTATGCCGCAAAAGCGCCTTTGCTGGCGGACGACTTGGCCTACTGGGCCCTGGGATTGCAGCGGCATCTGAAAAACC
>JAYPXD010000078.1:13658-14303 GCA_038135395.1 Alphaproteobacteria bacterium
CTGGGCATATTTGCGCGCCTGTCGCGTCGTGACGGCAAGCATCGTTACCTGGCGCACGTCCCGCGCATGTGGCGGTTGATTGAACTGTGCCTCAGCCGCGAGCCACGACTGGCGCCAATTGCGGATTGGCTGGCCAGGCATTGGCCAGAGTCGACCCGCTTACCCCCAGCTGTTCCGGAGATTGCGGTATGAGCCTGACGCCACCGCCACATCGCGCCATGATCCTGGCTGCCGGGCGCGGCTCACGGCTTGCGACCCTGACCGCGACGACGCCGAAGCCGCTGATCCGCGTCGGCGGCTCGGCCATGATCGACCTGGCGTTGGAGCAGGTTTTGGCTGCGGGCGTCAGCGAAGTCGTCGTCAACACCCACCATCTGGCGGAGCGTGTGGAAGACCATGTGCATCGCTGGCGCTTGCCGAACCTGCGGGTATCGCGAGAGGCGGACCTATTGGATACCGGCGGCGGCGTGCGGCGGGCGCTGCGATGGCTTGGCCTAAGCCCCTTCTATGTGGTGAACAGCGATTTGGTTTGGCTGGACCAGCCGGGCCAGGCGCTGCGCCGGCTTGCGGCGGCTTGGGATGAGCGCCAAATGGACGCGCTTTTGTTACTGGCGCCAACCGTCAATACCAAGGGCTATGCTGGCA
>JAYPXD010000079.1:0-1005 GCA_038135395.1 Alphaproteobacteria bacterium
ACCTTCCATGTCTCGACGGGCCGCGACCCGCGGGCGGCGCGGGGCAACGGCGGCGCGGTGATCAACTATGTCACCCACTCGCTCGCCCCAACCATCGAGCCGGTGGCGAACCTGTGCGCCAGCGGCGTGCTGGAGCGCTTCAAGGGGCTTACCTTCGCGACGGTCGAGGCCGGCATCGGCTGGGTGCCCTGGCTGATGGACGCGATGGACGAGGCCTATCGCAAACACCACATGTGGGTGCGGCCGAAACTGCAGATGCTGCCGTCGGAATATTTCCGCCAGAACGGCTTCGCGACCTTCCAGGAAGACCCGTCCGGTCTGGCGTTAGCGGAAGACTGGCGCCTGATGGACAATTTCTGCTGGGCCAACGACTACCCGCACCACGAGGGCACCTGGCCGCATTCGTTCCAGGCGATCGAGCGGACCATGGGCATGCTGAACGATGTGCAGCGCGCCAAAGTGCTGGGCATCAACGCCGCAAAATGCTTCCAGTTGGAAGTGCCGGCACATCAACGCCTGGAAAGCTTTTAACGCAAGTGACTGAGTGCGAGCCCCGAACGGTTACGCTGACCGTTCGGGGCTTTTCATTGTCCTAGGGGAGCAACCATCGTGTCTGACGCCATTCGTGACTTTCGCATCGCCATTCCCGATGCCGATCTCGACGATCTTCGCCGCCGCCTGAGGACGACTCGCTGGCCCGAGAAAGAAGTGGTCGAAGATTGGAGCCAAGGTGCGCCGCTCGCCTATGTCAAAGAGGTATGCGACTATTGGGCGACCAACTTCGACTGGCGCGCGTGGGAAGCGAAGTTGAATGCCTGGCCGCAGTTCAAAACGGACATCGACGGCGTCGACATCCATTTCTTCCACGTCCGCTCACCGCATGACAACGCCCGTCCGCTGGTGATCACCCATGGATGGCCGGGCTCGCAGATTGAGTTCCACAAGGTCATCGACCCGCTGGTCAACCCGACCGCCCACGGCGGCAAACCAGAGGACGCATTCCAT
>JAYPXD010000079.1:1015-9672 GCA_038135395.1 Alphaproteobacteria bacterium
GCTATGGTTTTTCGGGGAAGCCGACAGCGCCTAGCTGGGGCATTGAAAAGATTGCCGACACCTGGGCCATCCTGATGGCCCGCCTCGGCTACAATCGGTATTTCGCACAAGGCGGCGATTGGGGCTCGGCTGTCACCGGGTGTTTGGGGCCGCAGGACCCGGACCATTGCGCCGGCATCCACATGAATCTGATCACCGCTCGTCCCACGTCGATGGAAGACCTGACGGCGCAGGAGCAATCGGCCCTGGCGGCCTTCAAGCATTACCAGGACTGGGATAGCGGCTATTCCAAGCAACAGGCGACCCGTCCGCAAACCATAGCCTACGGCTTGGCCGACTCGCCGTCCGGCCAATGCGCCTGGATTCTGGAAAAATTCTGGGCGTGGACCGATTGCGACGGACACCCGGAAAATATCCTGACCAAAGATGAGATGCTGGCGGACATTTCCATCTACTGGCTGACGAACTCGGCAGCGTCTTCCGCCCGCCTGTACTGGCAGAGCTTCGGATCGCTCCGCGGCGGGGCGGTCAACACCCCCATGGGCGGCGCCATTTATCCGAAAGAAATCATGCGGACGTCGCGCAGGTGGGCCGAAGGCCGTTTCAAGAACATCGTGCATTGGTCCGAACACGCCAAGGGCGGCCATTTCGCGGCGTTTGAGCAACCGGAGGCGTTCGTTGCAGACCTGCGCGCCTGTTTCGGCAAAATGGCGCTCTAGATGTTGAGTCCCGGTCGAATGGGCTCACGCGATCGGAC
Organism: Alphaproteobacteria bacterium; assembly: GCA_038135395.1. Lineage (GTDB taxonomy): Bacteria > Pseudomonadota > Alphaproteobacteria > Bin95 > Bin95 > JACKII01. The sequence goes on from JAYPXD010000079.1 coordinate 1,773, forward strand.
AATACCCTAAACCTTGGCCCATTCCTTGAGCCACGGCGGCAATTGTTTCAGGTCGATAATCGGGGTTTTGATGGCATCTTCGCCGAAGGGCGACGCCTTGTAATAGTTCCGGAATTGCATGCCGTTGATTTTGTTGCCGGCGAGGTAGACTACGGCCCGCTCATTGCGCGGCAGGAAATCCGCCGGCGCCGGCTGTTTTTCAGGCTTGCTCGGATAGTGGGCGTCCCAAGGCGTGCTGCCATTGTTGCGGACGAATGCCCCAGGGCTTCGCACGATTGCCGGGTCCAGGGTTTGATCCGGCATTACACCGTTGATGATGGTGTTCTTGTAAAAAAGGTGGTGAAACAGATAGGGATTTTGGGAATCCCTATTGTCGACCAAGTGGTAGTCAACAGGGGTCGTCCCCCAACCCGGCCGAATGTATTTGGAATAGCCTGGCGGAAAGGCTCGATTACGGACGTCTATCACAACGTCCCGCGCCGGCCCGCGCCGCACAAACGTATTGCCCACTGCGATAGTGCTGCCCCAGGCGCCACGGTCCAGCACCGGCAATTCTCCATAGAATCCCGTCTGCAAATCCTGCGGCGTTTCGTAATGGGCGAAGTAGCTGTTGCGCACATCCATGTGCTGCGCATAGCTCTTGAACACATGCCCCTGGGCGCGCGGCGAATGGAAACGGCAATCGCGGATGATTGCGCTGCGCGTGTAGTTCAGATAAACGTTATGGGTCAAGCCACTGCCATCGCCCGAGTGCAATACCTCGCATCCATACATTTCCAGGTCGAGCGGGTGGGTCGGCGCAAAAATCCCGTTCTTGCCGCCTTCCACCCGCACGTTCGTCAGCCGGATGTGATCCGGCCCCGACAACCGCAGCGCATCGCCGCCCTTGCCAGCTTTCAGCGACAGGTTTTCCAGCTCCATGGATATTGGCGTGTCGGAATAGTTGATCAGGTTCAACAATCCTTGGTTCGCCGGCACGGCAAGAGCCGAGCGCTGCTTCTTGTCGGCCCCGCGCAGAATGAACCGGGCGCCCGGCTCTATCGTATGGCCTCGGGTGATCTTCATCGCCCACCAGAAGGCTGGAATGACAGCCCCGGCGGGGACCATGATCACCGCCCCCTTGGCCATCGTCCGATAATCCCCGCCCTTGGTGATCAGCCTTCCACCGGCCAGCGAGGCTTCGACGTCCAATTCCAGGACCGGCAACGATTCACGCGGGGAATAAGCCACCGCCTCAGCCTTGGCCGCAGCCGGCACGGTCCAAGGCAACACTGCAGCGACGGACATCGACGCGCCGTATTGTACCAAACGCCTGCGTGTAATCTGCAGCATAAAACTCTACCTTGCCACCTGAGGATGTAAGACCATGCCACTGTCACCATGCTGTTGGCAAATGCCGCATGGCCGATGATCTTACAGGTCATATGGTTGCGATCCTTTGAATTTGCACCCCAATCATGGCAAATCGTGGAACAGTTGCCGGCACCCTGATCGGAGACCCGAATGTGCGGATGATCCCGCTCGCCCAATGCGACCTGCCCATGATGTTGTCGGCGTGGGATGCCATCGCGGCCGGCCAGACCGTCTTCCGCTCTGCTGATTGGCTGCGTGCTCTCGCTTCAGTATTGCCGCGGGATAGCACGGCGATGATGGTGCTAGAGGGCCAGACGCCGATGGCCCTCCTGGGTGTCCGCACCGCCCGGCGCCGCCGCATTTTGCCGACGCGCCAGTGGGTTCTGAATGAATCAGGCGACCCAATGCTCGATCGTGTGGCCATCGAGTACAACGGGCTGTTAACTGAAACCGACGATGCCCCCGCCGCGGTCGAATTGTTTGGCGCGTTGATGCAACAAAGACCGGGCGTCGACGAATTGGTCGTCCGGAACGCAACCGCCGGTGCCAGCGCTGCGCTGCGCCAGGCTGCAGCGGCCAATGGATGGGGCATCCGTCTGCTCAACAGCGCCCCCGCCGCAGTTGTCGATCTGGATGCCGTCAGGGCCGGCGGCGGTGATATCGTCAGCGCCAGCGGCCGCAACACCCGCGCGGCGGTGCGCCGGGCTATCCGCCTCTATGAGCAGCACGGCCCTATTCGAGTAGATCGGGCAGCCTCCGTCGCCGAAGCGACCGAATGGTTCGAGCGGATGAAAACCCTGCACATCGCGGCATGGCGGGACCGGGCCGCTTTACACGCATTCTCCAATCCGGCATTCGAGCCGTTTCACCATGCTTTGATTCGGTTGAGTTTCGAGCGCAACCGGATCGACATGTTGCGCGTTTCCGCCGGCAATCAGGACATCGGGTATCTTTACAATTTTTCCAATGACGGATGGAGCATGGCCTATCAAAGCGGCTTCGCGCCCGCTCCCGACAATCGTTGGAAGCCTGGACTGGTAAGCCATTGTGCGGCTATAGCATTCAGTATGAATCGCGGAGATTACCGCTATGACTTTCTAGCAGGACCCGCCCGGTATAAAAACAGTCTGGCAAACAATACCATCCATATGGAATCATTAGTGGCATTTGCGCCGCGCTGGCATTTGAAGGTAGAAAACAATCTGCGTCGATGGCGCGCGTCGTGGAAAGCTCGTCGCCTCGCCTCGGCGCACACTGACAATGCACTGGGCGACGCCGTATCAACCGATTGAGGATCGCATGGCCAACAACACTTTAGGGCAAACCGCACAAGAATTTCGTGCAGCCGTGCGCCAGGCGACGGAACGCAACCAGATGGCGCCACAACAAGCGGCCCCGCCAGTCGATGCCAACGCCATTGCCGCCGCGGTCGAAGCGCGCGTTGCCGATACGGTCCGGCGGGAAATTTCTCAACAAGTCGGAGCGCTGGTCGCCCGCCTGGAATCTGCGGCCAAGCAATTGCCGCAGGGGGACGACGAGGTCCTGCTGCACTTGCGCAATATCCTGCCGGGGCAGATGCGGCAGGAAATGAATCAGCAGAACCAGCATTTGTTGCAGCGCATGGCCATGCTGGAAGAGCAACTGGACGCGGTTCAAGCGGACAACGGACTGGGGCGGGATCTTGTTCGACTGGCCCTGACCGGTTTGGTCGTTGCGGTCATCGCCATCTTCGTCGCCATTTTCGAACGTCAACTCCAGAACTGGGGTCGGGACGCGATCTACCCGATCTTCGGCGTATCCATCAAAGAGGCGCCAGCCGCCACCCCGCCCTCGGCCATGCAGACTGCCCCGCGTCAGGTGAAGTAAGCACTGGGCGACAATCTGCAATCTGGTGCGCCCAGCGGTTGCAGGATAACCCGTTCCCATCTCAGCCCCTCGTTGCGGGACCGAACGGGAACACACCTTATGTCGCTGATTCGCGTTGGCCTCGTTGGGGCCGGTTTCATCGCCGATATCCATGCTGAAGCTTTGAAGCGCATTCCGGGCGCGTTTGTCGCCGCTATCGCTGACCCAGTCGCATCGCGCGCGCAGGCTCTGGCGGAACGGTGGAAAATTCCGCAATGCTATGCCAGTGCCGAAGACCTGATCGGCAAGGTCGATGTGGCTCACGTGCTTGTTCCGCCAAACCTGCATCGCCGGGTTGTCGAGCCTCTGTTGCGGGGCGGTCTCAGCGTATTATTGGAAAAGCCGATGGCGGAAAAGCCGGAGGACTGCGCCGCCCTGCAGGACGCCGCCGCCAGCGCGGGCGTTGCACTGGGCGTTAACCAGAACTTTGTCTTCCATCCGGCGCAGACCCTTCTGAAGGCTTCCATTCGGGCGAATAAAATCGGCCCGGTCCGGCATGTCTCGGTCGTCTACAACATGCCCTTGCGCCAGCTGGATGCCGGCCAGCTAGGACACTGGATGTTCGCCGAACCGCGTAACCTGCTGCTGGAACAGGCCGTACACCCACTTTCGCAGATCGAAGACCTGCTGGGCCCGGTTACAGAGGTCTCGGCCCAGCCGCAGCCGCCGAAATCCTATGGCGAAGGCGTCGCCCTGGTCACAGGCTGGCTGATCTCGCTGCGGTGCGAGCGCGGCACCGCGCAAATGCAATTTGCCTTGGGCCAAACGCATCCGGTCTGGACCCTGACTGCCGTCGGCGATGACGGAATGCTGGAGGCGGACGTCATCAACAGCCGCCTGTCGTCCGCTACCCCCAGCCGCTGGCTGGAATTCGGCGATACGCTGCAAAGCGGCTTTGAGCGGGCCGGCGGCCTGGTCTCCGGCAGCATTGGCGGCGCGGTATCCTATCTGGCCGGCATGAGCGGCCTCGCGCCGCGTGGCGACGCGTTCTACAAATGCATGCATGGCTCGCTTTCGGCGTTTTACCGCCAACTGGGCCAAAAACAGCTGCCTCGCGGCGAAATGGGCGGACGGCTGGTGCAGGTCTGCTGCGACATCGCCGCCAAGATCGAGGGCCCGAAGGCTCGTCCGCGACCGGCCGCCCCCAGCGACGACGCGCGCTATGACGTGGCTTTGCTGGGCGGCACAGGATTTATCGGCCGGCACACGCTGGCCGCATTGCGCGCCGAAGGCAAGCGGGTCGCAGTGTTTGCCCGTAGCGTCGAAAATCTGCCTGCGCCCTATTACGAGCCCGGCGTTGGCGTATTCCGTGGCTCCATCGGCGACAAGGCGGCGGTAGAAGACGTGGTCCGCCGCGCCCCGGTCGTGGTCAACCTTGCCCACGGCGGCGGCGGCGCCAATGCCGCCGCGATTGAGGCTGCCATGGTTGGCGGCGCGCGCCTGGTGGCGGAGGCCGTGTTGGCCGCAGGATGTGAGCACCTTGTGTTTGTTTCCTCCATCGCGGCGCTGAATCTGGCGGCGCGCGATGCAAAAATCACCGCCGATACGCCGCCCGACCCGAACCATGAGCGACGCGCCGACTATGCCCGCGCCAAGGCATTGGCCGACCTGGCCATGCTGGACATGCATCGCCAGCGCGGCTTGCCGGTTTCGATTCTGCGCCCCGGCGTGGTGCTGGGCGCCGGCACATCGCCGTTTCATTCCGGCATCGGCCTCTATAATCGCCAGACCCATTGCATCGGCTGGAACGATGGCCAGAACCCGTTGCCCCTGGTGCTGGGCGAAGACGTGGCCAGCGCCATCGCCGCAACCATCCGGACGCCGGAGGCCATCGGTAAGACGCTGAATTTGGTTGGCGATGTCCGCTTGTCTGCCCGCGACTACACCTGCGAACTGGGCTATGCCACCGGCCGCCCCCTGGTCTATCACCCCCAACCGACGTGGCTGTTGCAGGGCGAGGAATTGCTGAAGTGGTGCATCAAGCGCGTCGCCGGACGAAGATTGCCGTTGCCGCCCTATCACGACCTCAAGTCCCGCGGCCTGGTTTCCCAGTTCGACTGCACCGCCGAGAAAGCGCTGCTGCAATGGCAACCGGAAACCGACCGCGACCGTTTCCTCCGTCGGGCGTTCGCCGGCTATGGCAATTAACTCGGCACCACTGCTGCTGCACGCCTTTTCGACCTTTGCGATGGGCGGCCCGCAGCGGCGATTCCTGCAAATCGCCAACGCCTTCGGCCCGCGCTACCGTCATGCGCTCGTCGCCATGGATGGCAACACGGCAGCCGCAGCCGGATTGGACAGCGACGTCGATTTCCAGGTGATCCCCGCCCCGACCCAAAAATCCGGCGGCCTTTCCTTGGGCAATCTCGGCCGCATCGCCGGCGTGGTCCGGCAGCAACGGCCCGACCTGCTGCTGTCCTACAACTGGGGCGCCATTGAATGGGCGCTGAGCAACCGTCTGTTTCGCCTCGCCCCGCAAATTCACAGCGAGGACGGGTTCGGCCCAGAAGAGGCCAATGGCCGGCAAATTCTCCGCCGCGTCTGGACGCGCCGCCTGGCTTTGGCCGGCCGCTGCGAATTGTTGGTGCCGTCGCGGACGCTGGAGACCATTGCCCGCACAGTCTGGCGCATTCCAGCGCATCGCTGCCATTTCGTGCCGAACGGCATCGAGTTGGAGCGCTTTGCCGACGCCGAGCCCTTGCCCATGCCGTTCGGCGACCGGCACACCGTAATCGGCACAATTGGCATGTTGCGGGCGGAAAAGAATATTTCGCGACTGCTTCGGGCATTCGCTGCGATGCAGGATGAAGCCGCTCGCCTACTGATCGTTGGCGATGGGCCGGCGCGGGCCGGCCTGGAAAGGGAAGCAGCGCAATTGGGGTTGGGAGAGCGGGCGGCGTTTTTCGGCCATACTGACGCGCCGGAACGGGCGCAAGCGAGCTTCGACATCTTCGCCCTGTCATCCGATACGGAACAGATGCCCTACAGCGTGATCGAAGCCATGGCCGCCGGCCTGCCCGTGGTTGCGACCGACGTCGGCGACGTGCGCCAAATGCTGGCCCCCGAATACGCCGACGCTTGCATGGTCGACAAGGCGGACGAAGCCGGATTGACTGCCAAGCTGGAATGGCTGGCCGCCGATCCCGATGTCTGTGCCGAAATCGGCGAAGCCAACCGCGACCACGTGCAGGCGACCTACAGCATCGAAACCATGCTGGATGCCTATGACCGGCTGTTTCAGGCCCGGATTAAGGACCGTTAGGCCCGGGCTTGCAGCCATGCCGCCAGTCGGTCCGCCTGACCATCGGACAGACGCAAACCGATTTTCGTCCGCCGCCAGAGGATATCCTCCGCAGTGCACGCCCATTCACGGCTGACCAGCCATTCGGCCTCGCGCGCCGTCAGGCCGCCGCCGAAATCCTCACCCAGATCGGCAGCGCATTCCGCGTCTCCCAGCACCTGGGATGCCAGCGTGCCATAGGTCCGCCAGAGGCGGTCCGCCCAATCCGGCGTGAGGAACGCATAGGCAGCGCGCAAGGCTGACACACCTGCCGGCTTGCCGTCCACCGGGCCATCGCCGCCGGGCAACGGCGCATGCCCGGTCCAGTCCGGTCCCATTTCGGGAAAACGACGGCGCAAGCGGCGCATGGCCGCCTCCGCAAGCCGCCGATAGGTGGTGATCTTGCCGCCCAATACGGTCAACGCCGGCGCCACCGGATCGGCATCCAGCGTCAGGGTATAGTCGCGACTGGCGGCAGAAGCCGCTCCCTCACCTGCATCGAACAACAGGCGGACGCCGGCAAAGCTGTGGACGATGGCGCTGGCCTCCAGAGGCCTGCGAAAATAGGCGGCGACCACCGACAGCAGATAGTCCCGCTCCTCCGCCGTACAGCGGGCATCCAAAATTTCGCCGCTATGATCCCGGTCGGTCGTGCCGATCAGGGTAAAGTAACGCTCGTAAGGGATCGCGAACACGATGCGGCCATCGGCGTTCTGCAGGACATAGCACCGGTCATGCTCGAACAGGCGGCGGGTGACGATATGCGAGCCGCGCACCAGGCGCAGCTTTGGCGGATCGCCTGCGGTGGGCGGCAGGCGGTTCGCGCGCACCTCTGCTGCCCAGGGGCCCGCCGCGTTAACGAGCGCCCGCGCCCGAACGGTGGACATGCCGCCGGCGCCAAGGTCCCGCAATTCAGCCCGCCAAACGCCATCCTCACGCCAGGCCCGCTCCAGGCGGGTGCGAGTCCGAATAACAGCACCCCGGTCCGCGGCGTCGCGGGCATTCAGCACCACCAGGCGGGCGTCATCGACCCAACAATCCGAATATTCGAACCCACGGCGATAGACCGGCAAAAGGTCGAGACCGGCCGCATCGCACCGCAGGTCCAAGGTCGCCGTCCCGGGCAGTGTGCGGCGGCGACCGCCAAGGTGGTCGTACAGAAACAATCCCAGCCGGATCAGCCAAAATGGTCGCAAGCCGCTGTGGTGCGGCAGCACAAAGCGCAGGGGCCACGCAATATGCGGCATGTTGCGCCACAGGACTTCCCGCTCGATCAGAGCCTCGCGGACCAATCGGAATTCGTAGTGTTCCAGATACCGCAAGCCGCCGTGAAACAGCTTGGTTGATGCCGAGGAGGTCGCT
>JAYPXD010000079.1:9682-14284 GCA_038135395.1 Alphaproteobacteria bacterium
GTCCTCGTCTGTGGCCGATAGTCAGGGGTCGAGCTCTCAAGAGCCGATCTGGCCGCGGTTGCGAAGGACATGATCGGCCAGGACTATGGCCATCATCGCCTCGCCCACCGGCACCGCGCGGATGCCGACGCAGGGGTCATGACGGCCCTTGGTGCGGACTTCCACCGGCTCGCCCGTCACCTTGACGCTGGGCTGGGGGATCAGCAGGGAACTGGTCGGCTTTACCGCAAATCGCGCCACCACTGGCTGCCCGCTGGAAATGCCGCCCAACACGCCGCCCGCGTGATTGGTCTCGAAACGGGGCGTCGGACCGTTGCCGGGGTACATGCGGTCATGGGCATCCTCGCCGCGCATTGCCGCGGCGGCAAAGCCATCGCCGATCTCCACGCCCTTGACCGCGTTGATGCTCATCAATGCCGCGGCAAGGTCGCTATCGAGCTTGCCATAGATGGGCTCGCCCAGGCCCGCTGGGATGCCGTCGGCGACCACTTCAATCACGGCGCCCAGCGAGGAGCCCGCCTTGCGCGCCGCGTCGAGGGTCACAGCCCATCGCTCCGCCGCCGCCGCATCCGGACAGAAAAACGGGTTTGCATCCACCTGGTTCCAGTCCCAGGCGGACCGGTCGACTGCATCGCCGCCCATGGCGACCAAAGCGCCACGCACCTGGCACGCCGGGCCCAGCACGCTGCTCAGCACCGCCTCCGCCACAGCGCCGGCGGCGACGCGCATGGCGGTCTCGCGCGCCGATGACCGGCCGCCGCCGCGATAGTCGCGCGTGCCGTACTTCGCCTGATAGGTATAGTCGGCATGCCCTGGCCGGTAGCGGTCCAGGATTTCGCCATAGTCGCGGCTGCGCTGGTCGGTGTTCTCGATTACCATGCCGATGGACGTGCCTGTGGTCCGCCCCTCGAACACACCGGACAGGATTTTGACCTGGTCCGGTTCCTGGCGCTGCGTCGTGAACCGGGACTGGCCGGGCCGGCGACGGTCCAGACGCGCCTGCACCTGCGCTTCGTCGAGCGGAATCAACGGCGGCACGCCATCGACGACCACGCCGATGGCCGGACCGTGGCTTTCGCCCCAGGTGGTGAAGCGGAAGCTGTGACCGAAGCTGTTGAAGCTCATGAGCCGAGTTTATTTCTCTTTGCCGGTTATTTTTCTTTGAAGGTGCTCAACAACTCGGACGTATCCTGCGCCCGGTGCGGATTCATCATGCCGACCGTATGGTAGCCGCAATCGACGTGGTGGGTCTCGCCGGTCACGCCGCCGCCCAATTCGCTCAACAGGTACAAAGCGCTGCCGCCGACCTGTTCCAGGGTGACGTTGCGTTGCAGCGGCGAGTTGAACTCGTTCCACTTCAGGATATAGCGGAAATCGCCGATGCCGGACGCCGCCAAAGTCTTCATCGGACCCGCCGACATGGAATTGACGCGGATGTTCTCCTTGCCGAGGTCTTCCGCCAGGTAGCGCACGCTGGTCTCCAGCGCCGCCTTGGCGACGCCCATGACGTTGTAGTGGGGCATCACGCGCTCGGCGCCGAAATAAGTCAGCGTCACCAGCGAACCGCCCTCGCCCATCATTGCGCTGGCGCGCTTGGCAATGTCGGTGAAAGAAAAGCAGGAGATATCCATGGTTTGCAGGAAATTCTCGCGCGTTGTATCGGCATAGCGGCCCTTGAGCTGGTCCTTGTCCGAAAAGGCGATGGCATGGACGACGAAATCCAGATGGCCCCAGGTCTGCTGCAAGGCCTCGAACAGGCGGTCCAGGCTGTCGCTGTCGGTGACGTCAGCCGGCAAAAGCAACGGGCTGCCCAGCGATTCGGCCAACGGGCGCACCCGCTTTTCCAACGCCTCACCTTGGTAGGTAAAGGCCATTGTGGCTCCGTGCGCGGCTAGAGTCTGGGCAATACCCCAGGCAAGCGAGCGATCGTTTGCGACGCCCATAATCAGACCGCGCTTGCCGGCCATGAGATTCGACTGCAATTCCATTATAACTCCTACGACTTGCGCCAATAGGCGAGCGCTAAACAAAGACAGCGAGCAGGGTTGGCCTTCGAGCCCAATCCCCATACACAAGGGAGGTTGAGACAGGCGAGACCATCCGGCCGATGGCCGGAAACTTCTCAAGTGTTTATGCGGCAGCAAAGAGGCGGACGCAATGGCAGTATCATCCCGCGCAATGGCTTGGGCCAAGGAATGGGCAAACTGGCGCGATCTGGCGCAGTTTGGCGTCATGGTCGTGCGTCGATTCACTGCCGACCGCGGCATGCAAACCGCATCGGCTCTGACCTATACGTCGTTGCTCAGCATCGTAGCGTTATTGGTGGTCTCGTTGGCGGTCTTGTCCGGTTTTGGTGCATTTGCCGAGATGAAAGAGACCGTCAAGGCTGCCGTCCTTGACGTGCTGTTGCCTAGTACCAAGACACAGGCGGCGGCGCATATCGACCAATTCCTGGGCAATGCCAAGGCCCTGACCTGGCCGGGATTGGCCGGCATCGCCGTCACAGCCCTGATGCTGCTGTCGACGATCGAGGGCACCTTCAACCGCATCTGGCGGGCCAAGAGTCCGCGCTCGCTTACCATCCGGATTCTGCGGTATTGGTCGGCCTTGACGATGGGGCCATTGCTCCTGGGCGCCAGCCTGTCGTTGACCAGCTATTTTTTCGCGGTGGCTGACGACGGCATGGTTAGCGGCGTTCTGGAGCAGATCGGACACTTGCTGCCGTTGCTGTTGCAATGGGTCGCGTTCACCCTGCTCTATATCACCATTCCCAACACGCCGGTCCGGCTGAGGCATGCCCTGACCGGCGGCCTGGTGGCAGCCGTGCTGTTCGAGGAACTGAAGACAGGCTTTGCCGTCTATATCGACAACGCCGACAATTTCCGCGTGATCTATGGCGCGCTGGCCGCCATTCCGATCTTTCTGATGTGGCTGTATTCCTCGTGGACCGGGATTTTGATCGGCGCAGAAGTAACCGCCGTCGTGCCGGAATGGCGCGAAGCGCTGGCGCGCAGCCGCAGCGGGACCATGGCAGGTACCGCAGCCGCCCGGCTGGAAACCGCGCTGGCGCTGCTTAGTGCGCTATGGAAAGCCGCAGGCAAAGGCGAAAGCATCGACCCCAACGGGCCGGAAGCGATCGAAGCCGGGTGGGCCGACGATAATCTGCAAACACTAATCGGCGCCGGCTTCGTCGCCGTCGCTACCGACGAGCGGCTGATCGCCGGCAGAGATTTTGCGCGAACCCCGGTCCGCGACCTGTGGCGAGCGCTCGACCTCGGCACGCCGCAGGTCACGCCAGACGCACCGATCCTCAGCGACCTACGCAGCCATGAGGCAAAGATACTGCAAGACCCGTTGAGCGACCTGCTGGCCACTTGGGACAATGCCAGAGGCGAGGCCCCTTAGTCTGCTTCGGCCTGTTGGTTTTTTCGGGTACGCAAGAACTCCACCAGCGACGGGTCCTTAGGATTGGCAAGCACAATCCGAAGTGTCACGAACTGATCGCCCGCCTCCAGGCTGCGCCGCGCCGGCACGCCCTTGCCGCGCAAACGCAGCTTGGTGCCGGAGTTGGAACCAGGCGGCACCCGCATCGTCACAGGGCCATCAATCGTAGGCACCGTCACCCGGTCGCCCAACACCGCCTGCTCCAGGCTCACCGGCAGATCCGTCAGAATATTGTTGCCGTCGCGGCGAAACACCGGGTGATCTTCGACGCCAATGGTAACGATGACGTCGCCATAGCGGCCATCGCCACCCACATTGCCCTGGTTCGGCAAGCGCAGCTGCGCACCATCTTGCGTCCCTACAGGGATGCGCATATCGACCTCGCGTCCGGACGGCAATTGCAACCGCTGGGTACCACCCATAATGGCCACAAGGAACGGAACTTCCATCATCAATTTGAGCGGAGCAGGTTTGGGCTGTGGCTCGCCAGCCGGGTCGAATTGTCCCCGGCGCGGCCCGCCACCACGGTGCGCTTTCTGCCCAAACATGCCGAATATCTGTTCAAACAGATCATCGCCATCCTGCTGGTTCGCGCTGCGACGGAAGTGAAATCCACTTTCGTCGCCAAATCCCCGCCGGAAACCGCTCCCGCCGAAACCTCGCGGCGCATCCTCGCGTTCACCCCTGTCATAGGCGGCTCTGCGATCCGCATCGCTCAGCAATTCGTAGGCGGCGCTGACGTCCTGAAAGCGGCGGGCAACATTGGGATCATCCGGATTCAGGTCAGGATGATATTTCTTCGCCAGCTTTCGATAGGCGCTTTTGATCTCGTCGGCGGATGCAGTGCGAGAAACCCCTAAAGCAACGTATGGATCTTGCATTGTCCGGGCCGACCCTCAAGCGTGTTACGACACGATCCGCCAACTGCCGTCGGCATCACGGCAAGCCGTACCATAAGCCTGTTGCTCGCGTCCTGCCACCGTCACAGTGGTCTGATATTCCCGGCACGGTTGGCCACTGTCGCGGCTGTAGGTCCGCGTCGGCGTGGTCGTTCCATAATTGCCGGTTTCGGGATTACGCCACGTATTTCCCTGCCCGGTCGGCGAATGCTCCAGCGCATACTGGGTGTTCACCCGCGCCCGTTCCCGATCGCGCTCG
>JAYPXD010000080.1:0-4060 GCA_038135395.1 Alphaproteobacteria bacterium
GAGTAGAGGTGAGGGAGGCGCCGGCGCGCCTTCCCCACGTTCGAGCCGCCCCTGAGGTGCGGGGTTCAGCCCTCATCGGTCGGTAGTACGTCTACCTCCAGGTAGCTGGCCCGCTCTCCACCCAGAACCAGGGTGTTGCGGGCCAAACGCCAGTCCTGTGTAGCAACAGGGTCTTCGCCGGTTTGCGGGTTCACGTCGAACAGCGGGAAGTTGGAGGACTGGACGTCCAGCCGGATGCGGTGCCCCTTGGCGAACCTGTTCGCGGTCGGGAAACAGCGCACCTCCACCTGGTAGGTCTCGCCCGGCTTCAATGGGGTTGGGCGGTCCCAGGAGTTTCGGAATTTGAGCCGCAGAACACCGTGCGACAGGTTCATCGCGAAGCCTTGCGGGTAGTCAGCGCTGGGTGGATAGACGTCTATCAGCTTGACATGCAGGTCCGTGTCCGGCGCGTTTGAGCGCACGGTGAGCCGGGCCGACACCGGCCCAGCTATAACCAATTCCTCCGCCAAAGGCTTTGTCTGAAAGACGCAGACATCATCGCGCGCGGCGAGCGGCATGTACGGCGGGCGGCAACCGAAGAATCGCTCTCCCTCGACCTGGTCATAAGCGCCGGCGCTCATCACCGGTTCGCCGGACGAAAACGCGCCGCCGATCGTCGGGACCGGGCGCTTTGGGTCGCTGACATAGGTGAGCGTGCTTTCCTCCAACGCCGGCGAAAAGGAGAGGCCGCCCCGGCGTTCCAGATAGAGACGTGCGTGAATGGCATCCGGCAGAGGCCAGTCGCCGGACGAAATCCATTCGCCGCCATGGTTCAGCCGGCCTTCTGCGGTCTTGCGGCCAGAGCCGCCACCCATGACGAACACCCGGACCGGCGGTTCATCGGCGACGCCGTTCGCTTCGCCCTTCATCCAGCAATCGAACCATCGTTTGCGGATTTGCAGAAAATCCTCGCCATAGAGTGCATCCAGGGAGGCGTCTTTGCCGAAATCGACGTCGCCGGCATAGGTCAGGGTGCGGTCGCCATGGGTCCAGGGGCCGAGAATGAGGCGCAGCGGGCCAGTCTTCCCCGCAGCCTTCAGGCCGTTGTAGTTGTCGGTCGCAGTCCGTGTGTAGGGATCGAACCAGGATGACATGTGCACCTGGGGCACATCGGCGAAGTCGGGCCAGTGCGCTTCGGCGCATATGCCGGCCTGTTGCCAAAAAGGCCCGTATCGGGTTTCCCGCCATTGCTCGAACAGGTAGTTTTCATAGTCGGGATGGTGGCGCAACGGGGAATGGCCGGGCTTCCAAGGCAAGCGGGTGAACCAGGCTTTGATATCCTCTTTGGCCAATGCTTGTGCGAGAATTGGGTCTGTCTCCGCTTCCGGGCTGAGGCGGGCTTGCTTGTAGGCCCAGGTCGCCTGCTTCAGCTCAAAGGCTCCGCCCTGACGGATTCCCCCCTTAAACGCATTGGAAAAGCCGCCGCAATCCAGCCACATCGCCGCCAGACCAGGCGCATTCAGGCTGGCAAGGGCTGCCTGTGTGTGAGCGCTATAGGAGAGGCCGAAGGTGCCGATTTTGCCGTTGCACCACGGCTGTTCAACCAGCCAGGCACAAGTGTCGAAGCCGTCCTCAGCGTCGTCCAGGTACTTGCGATAGCGGCCTTCGCTGGCATAGCGGCCGCGCTTGTCCTGAAAAACCACTGCGTACCCGGCATCGGTGAAGGGCCGGGCGAATTCGGCCCGGCTCATGGGGCGTTCGGGGCTGGCGAGGGTAATCTCGCTGCGGCTTGCCAGGTGCTTACCGTATGGGGTGCGCTCCATCAGCACCGGCCATGGACCGTCGCCGTCGGGCTTGTAGATATCGGTGGCAAGGCGGATGCCGTCGCGGGCGTTAATCATGACCTGTTCGGGCGTTGGCATGGTGCTGCTGTCCCTGTGTTCGCTCGGAAACCGGCACTATAGCCGATCGGCATTGATTCCAACTGTGGAAACCTTACTATAACGGTATTGGCGATGATTGGTTGGGGCTGAGAAGTGTTCAGATACCTTTGGGGTATTCTTGTGGTGCTTGGACTTGGCGGCGCGCTACTCGGATGCAAGACGACAGGTCCAACTGGCAATTGGACGTGGGAGAGCCGGAGCGACGTTGAGTTTCCCATCCTGTTTGATCCGGGCGCCATAGGCGGTAGCCGCGGCAAGGCTTTGCAGGTTGCCATTCCGGAGTACGAGCGCCTGGTGCGCGTCGATGCCAACCGATACCGCCTGACGCTGAGCCAAGGCCCGCACAGGCTGGTTTACCTGTACGCACCGTCCAACCCAGGCTATGGCTGGGCGCCCACCAAAGATTTGGCGGCGACAGCACGCAATTTATCTGGCGACCGGACGATATCGGTTGAGTCAATGGGCACGGTTCCGATCGGCCCCGCAGTTGGCCACTATATCGTATGGCGGGTTCCGGGTCGGTCGTGCCTATTTGTTGAAGGGGTCTTAGGTGACGTTACGGCACATAATCGCAATGATTTCGCCGGCGTGAACCGGATGACTGCGTTCTATTGCGGCCCGGCTTCCGGAAATGTCACGACCGCAACCGTTGGTGAAATCGCGGCCGCGGTGTCGATCCGCGGTCTCTGATCTGCGCCATAGCAACCGGGCCCCTTGTCTTGGCCAGCCGGGGCGGCCTAGGGTGAGTCCCTTGATCCTATGCCCAAATTCTAAAAGGACACTGACCCATGGCAATCGAACGTATGGACATCACCACCGGCCCCGGCCCGCGCATGAGCCGCTGCGTCGTGCGCGGCGACACGGTGTATGTCTGCGGCCTGACCTCCAGCGACACCAGCCTGGATATCAAGGGCCAGACCCAAAACATCCTCGACAAGATCGATGACTATCTGAAGCGCGCCGGCACGACCAAATCCAATCTGTTGCACGCGCAACTCTGGATCACCGACATGAAGAATTTCAGTCAGATGAACGAGATCTGGAACGCCTGGGTCGATCCCCAGAACCCTCCGGTGCGCGCCTGTGTCCGCGCCGATCTCGCCCGCCCGGAAATCCTGGTGGAGATCATGGTGACGGCGGCCAAGTAGGCCGAATGCGCCAAACCTGATCACAACACCGCCCCGGAATCCGGTTAGGGATATCGGGGCGGGTCGGTTTCGAACGATTGGCTGGCGACTAGCGTTCCACTGCAGCCGTTTTGCGTTGCCGCCAGGAGCGGACGCCGGCGGCGCCGGCGGCCAGCAGGGCGATGGCGGGCAGAGTCGAGGCGGGTTCCGGCACGGCGGCGCGGGTGCCGACATGGATGCCGCCATTCGGACTATCGGCAAAATTCGTATTATATGTCCACTCGTCGATAGACAGCGACATCGGCGCCAGTGTCAGCACGCCCCAGCCAAAATGCGGTCCATCAAATCCGACGAAAGCAAATGCGAAATTGTGCGTTCCGAAGGAAAAGGGGGAACTGCCGAAATCGGTACCCGTCGCGCTGACCAATGCTCCGGAAGCCGTCGAACGTATCCCGGTTCCGGCCGCCAGGGCCCTAAGGAAATTTCCACTAAGAGTACCAAATAGTCCATTGCCGAACACAACCAGCGGCCCGAAACCATATCCGGCGGGATAACTTCCGGGATTGACCGCCACGCTAGTCGGCACAGCCAGATCATTGGTAGAAGCGGTGTTCTTGCCCAGTCCGAAGACCAAATCCGAAAGAAGGCTGGATTTCTGGGCGAAGCCCAGGTGCCCGTCAGCGACGCTGCCGGACGTAGTTCTGCCGCCGATAGCGAATAGGTTCATATTCGCATTGCCGTCGCCATCGATATCCCACGGCGCATATAAAATGGACTCGCCCGACCCCGGTGCAAAGTCAAACTGGCTGATGCTGACCGGGGTGGTTTTTGTAACCAGCGCCGCATCGGCGGTTGCCGGCACTGCTGCCGCCACGGCGCTGCCCGCCGCCAGGGTCAATTTTTGCGTAAATATGCATCGTTCTTGCGTAATTAATCTATCTAAATTGCTATTATTGCTTATCTTTATAAGTAGATTTATCAAGTCCATGAGCAGTTAGAGCTGCAGCAGTT
>JAYPXD010000080.1:4070-11093 GCA_038135395.1 Alphaproteobacteria bacterium
CAATAATACTATGTGCCGATGCCCTATATTTTTGTAGTTCGGGCCTGGGGAGGTTTCCCATCGAATCGGCTCAAGCGAACCCATTCGGCGATCTGAAACCGGAGAAGGAGGACCCGACCATTGATGCTGCGCGGCGATCGAATGGCCGGACGAGAGCAGATCCCGGTCCGATTGGATCCGGATCTGCTCTAAATCTCATTTTGAGAGCATCTTACCCCGACAAATTGATCGCCTTGGCGATGCAATTTGATCGGGCGATGCTCCAGCTTTAGCGGATGCTGGGAAACATGTTGCGCATGGCTTCGGCATCCATTTCGGCCTTAAAGGCATGCCGGTCCTTCAGGGCTGCGGCGCGCTGGCCGGCCGGGCGGGCGCTGAGTTCGTCGACCAGGCGCTTCAGGTTGGGCAGGCTTGGCAGCGCATCGTCACCAAGGACGACCGGCAACAGCCGCGCCCAACCCCAGACCGCCATGTCGACAATGCTGTACTCGTCGCCCAGCATGTATTTGTGATTGGCCAGGTGGGCGTCGAGGATGCCGTAATGGCGGCGCGCTTCGAACATGTAGCGGGTGGTCGGGTATTCCAGCCGCTCCGGCGCGTGGTGGCGGAAGTGAACGGACTGACCGCTGTAGGGGCCGACGCCGGTGGCGACGAACATCAGCCAGGACAGCATCTCGCCGCGCTGTTCCGCCGGTCCGGTGAACTTGCCGGTTTTTTCCGCCAGATACAGCAGGATGGCGTTGGAATCGAACACCCGCTTGCCATCGTCGACAATGCTGGGGGCCTTGGCATTCGGGTTGATCGCCTTGTATTCCGGCTTGTGCTGGTCGCCTTTGCGGCCATCCACTGGGATGGCTTCGTAAGGCAGGCCTGTCTCTTCCAGGAACAGCGCGACCTTCATTGGGTTCGGGCCAAGATTATAGTAGAACTTCAACATGGGCGTCAGGCTCCTATTCGTCAGGGTAAGCAATCCGGGCGGACCCTGGGCCAGAACGCGGCCGCACGCAAGCGAACATCCCACTGTAAGAGTGTTGCAACCAGCGCATGACCAAAGCTCATCCTTCGTCCGCTCCCGTCATCATCGCCGGCGCCGGGCCCGTCGGCCTGAGTCTGGCCGCCTGTCTGGCCGAGGCAGATTTGCCTGTTCTGGTGCTGGAGGCAGAACGGCAGTTGCCGACGAACTTGCGCGCTTCGACCTTTCATCCGCCGACGCTGGATATGCTGGAGCGTTTTGGCGCCACGGCAAAGCTGATCGCCCAGGGGCTGATCGCGCCCACGTTTCAATACCGCGACCGGTCTGGCGCGATCCTGGGAGAGTTCGATTTCGGGCAGCTAGGCGATCTGGTGCGCCATCCCTACCGGCTGCAATGCGAACAGTTTAAGCTGAATTTTGTGCTTGCAGATTATCTTGCCGGGCGTCCATCGGCCAATATTCGCTTTGGCGCTGAAGTCACAAGCGTATCGCAGTCGGCAGACGGGGTGACGGTCGAGCTGGCCGGTGGCGAGACCGTCGCCGGTTCTTACGTCGTCGGCGCGGATGGCGCCCGCAGCGCTGTGCGGCAGGCGCTTTCCATTCCGTTTGAAGGCTTTACCTGGCCAGAGGCTTTCCTGGTGGTTTCAACAGATTTCCCGTTCGAGGACCATCTGTCGGGCCTGTGCTGGGTCAATTATTTTGCCGACCCAGAGGAATGGTTCTTTCTGTTACGCGCGCCGGAGGTATGGCGGGTCATGTTTCCGACCGGCCCACAGGAGCGTGAGGCGGATATTTTCGACGCGGACAAAATCCAGCGGCGATTGAACAGAGTCCTCCCCCGCAGAGAGACCTATTCAGTCAAGCACACGACGCTCTATCGCGTGCACCAACGGGTCGCGGAACGGTATCGGGAAGGGCGGGCGTTCATCGCCGGCGACGCGGCGCATATCAACAATCCCCTGGGCGGCATGGGTATGAACGGCGGAATTCACGATGCATTCAATTTGGGCAGGAAATTGGTGCTGGTGATGCGCGGCGAAGCGCCACCGTCTCTGCTGGACAGGTATGAATTGGAGCGGCGGCCAGTGGCCTTGCAGTACGTGAATGAGATTACCATCCGCAACAAGCGCAATCTGGAGACCCGGGACCCGGAGGAACAGGCAGCCTTCCGGGGTATGTTGCGCGAGACGATGGCAAACCCGGAGAAGAACCGCGCATTTTTGCTGAGAGCCTCAATGCTGGCGAGTTTGGCGCCAGTCACTTCCTGAATTGCGTGCTTAACCCAGGGAGAACGACCGGCTGCAAGACGACGTTTCAACGGCGCCGCCCGTGGATGCGCGGGCGTGACCGGCCGCGCTGTGGTCTGTCATTACATCGGTCGGAATAAAAAAGGGCGCGCTCCTCAATCAGAGAAGCGCGCCCCAAAACTGCGTCGTCGCAGAGAACGTCAGGCCCTTTTACTGGGCGACCCGGATTTCCACACGACGGTTTTTCGGCTCGCGGACACCGTCGGCGGTCGGGACGGCGAGGTCCTTTTCGCCAGTGGCGTTCGCGCTGATGCGGCTAGAGGCGATGCCGAGTTGGCCCAACGCCTCAACAACAGCCTTCGCACGATCGGCTGAGAGTTTCAGGTTGTAATTGGCCGGACCGGAGGTGTCGGCGTGGCCGGTGACGATGATGGCGCCGTTACCCATCTCCTCAGCGGTGGCTGCCGCCTTCGTCAGGACCGCATCTTCAGATGATTCGATCCGCTTCGAGTCGAAGTCGAAGTAGATGGTCCAGGGACCTTTGGCGACCATTTTCGGCTTCGGCTCTTCCTTCAGATTGGCCATGCCGTGGACAAACATTTTCTTACAGGCGGCGATGTCGTCCGGCTGAATGTTCTCTTCGGCTTCCTGCATCCAGCAGTCGAAACCGGCAACGGCCTCAGCCGCGGCTTCCGGCTTGCGGACCGAAGCGCCACCGTCGAGCGCGGCGACGAGCGCGGCGCGAGCGGGGGTCAGTTCCGCAAGATTCTTTTCGGTCAGGGACCGTTCCGCCAGTTCCTGCGGCCCGAGCGGCATGCCGCGAGTCGTCGCCAGTGCTTTGCTGGCGAAGAAATTGGCGTCGGTCCAATCTTCCTCACGACGCTCGCTATCCGCTAACATCATGTAGTTCTTGAACAGCGCCTTCGCGTAAGAGTCGCCGGCGGGAGCAGTGGTCTTCGCGGTGTTGTACATGTTCGCGCAAGCGCTGAGGCCCAACCCCATCACCGCGACGATTACTGGTGTCTTCAGGTATTTAAGCATGGGTGTGCCCATTCTCCAAAGTGTCTGGGATTTCGAATTGGTTGATCCGGACGAGCCGAATCCGGCGCATCCTCAGCCATCCCGCC
The DNA here is from genome assembly GCA_038135395.1 of Alphaproteobacteria bacterium. Classification (GTDB taxonomy): domain Bacteria; phylum Pseudomonadota; class Alphaproteobacteria; order Bin95; family Bin95; genus JACKII01. The sequence goes on from JAYPXD010000080.1 coordinate 7,418, forward strand.
ATTTCGTGCACAGTCGTCCACGAAACGGATAATGTCTTTTAGTGAAGTTTCGCAGGACTGCAAACCCTGTTCGCACCTGCGAATGCCCTTCATCCTCTGTATTTAGGTGCCGTCGGGTCACTTTTCCCGGTCAATACCAGGTGGAAGGGTGGGGGCTTGAAAGCCCGTTGGGGCAGCCAGAATTGCTTCTCGCAACGCTCTTGTCCTTGGGGAATTCGCATATGCGACCGCGTCGCCGGCCATAGAAACGCCCAAAATTTGCCATAAATTCTGTAGGTTAAAGGGTGTCGGATTGGTGTAGCTTTTTGCGGTTTGCGACAATGCGGAACCTCCGGTCGCAGCATCGCAAGCCTCGATAAGCGCTTGGGTTTTGGCCTCCCGGGTTGTATTGCCGATGGTCCTCAGGCCATTCCGCAGGCAGTCCGCCATTTGCATTCTGCCATAAGATTGTTGCAAAATTGCCACGTTTGCAGACAACAAAGCCACAGCGCCCGCCCAATAGGGATTGCCGCGAACCAGCCCGGTAGTGTTCAGCGCCAGCGCCCCGGCTGGCATGCCCCGCAACCATTCCGCCCACACCTGATCGGCAGAATAAAGGCCGGCATTATGTCGCAATATTGGCTCGATGAACGTGGCCATCCCTTCCATCAGCCAACGGCCGTCTCTGCCAACGCTTGGCTGGGCCAAGTGCAGCATTTCATGGGTTAATATCCAGTCACGGCGGTAAAGCGTTTCGGCACTGACATTGCGCCCGATGACCACCTGCAGTGTGGCGCCGCCGCCGCCGCGCACCCGGCCGAATGCCACCCTGTCTGCATCGCCGTTCGTGAGGACCTCTACCAGCAATCGGTCGACGGGAAACCCTTGCCAATACGCGGCCGAAAGGTTCGCGAAATATCGAACCCAATCGACAATTGCGGCGTTGCCGATCGTCGTGTCGTTGCTGGCTTGATGGACCGTAATTTCCGCTGATGTTCCGCCCTGTCCCACAATTTTGAACTGGGCGCCTGGCCGATTGGAAAAAACTGTATAGCCCGAGAATGTTAAGTTGCCCGCCTGGACCCGATAATGGCCTGGGGCGTTTGTTGCGGCCGGCGCCATCGCATGCAGCACAAACACGTCATTTCGCGAATTTGCTTGGATTTCCAGCGGGTCGGCGGGCGTTGTGGGCTCCGGCATTCCAACCCAAGAGTCGAGCATGACCATTACGGTGTCACTGGTTACCACTGTGTCGCGAGATCGACCTGACGCCCGCGCCCGTTCTGCCAAGTCCACGCGGTACTGCAATCCACCATCCTGAATCAACCAACCCCGCTCGGTTACGGCGGCTGGATTGCCTGCAAGTGTGCGTACATCGCGGATGGTTTCACGATCTGCAGGATCGAACTCGACCCGGTTTATGTTGCCCTGACAATGCATGGTGACTGACAGTTGCAAGGTCGCCATGTCGCTGGAGGGGGTCGCCGCAAAGGTGCAAACGGGTACAGTGTCAGATGCTCTGCACACAGCGCTTGCAATGCCGAGCACGATAAGCGTCGCCGCAAGCAGGCAGTTTCGGGTCACGATTTAGGCCAAACAGATGCAGAGCATCGCATTAACGCACCAACTCTGGTCGCGAACTCGAAATCCACTGCGTATGCGATACCTTGAGTTGTAGAGGTTGAATTATCAAATTCTCGTTTATTTTCGCCGAACTGTCATGGGGCTATGTTTAAAATGCTTGTGAAATCACGGTGTCGTGATTAGTGCTTCAGCCGTTAAAAACCGTTGTATGACAGAGAGCCGCCGGTTACGCCTTTTGGGATTAATCGGATGTTCTGGACCAATTGTTCAATTTGAAAGGACGGAAACTCATGAACAAATCCGCGATTATCGCCGCCGCCGTTGCTGCCGCTGTTGGCGCCACGCTGGCTGTAGGCCCGGCCGCGGCCGACGAGAAAAAAATGGAGAAATGCTTCGGTGTAGCGAAGGCGAAGGGCAACGACTGCTCTACCGCGACCAGCTCGTGCGCCGGGTCGTCCAAGGTTGATAACCAGAAGGACGCCTGGGTGCTTGTGCCGGCAGGCCTGTGCGATCGTCTGGTCGGCGGTTCCAAGACCGCTGGCTAACGCCGATGGGCCGGCCGCAGGATCGCACCCTTATGCCTGATCGCTCCCCGGCCGAAACTGGCCCCGCCGCGCTGGAAATTCCCAAAGCGGCGGGGATTGGCTTACGCGCCCAACATTTTGAAGCTGTCCTTGAAGCGCCGCCGGCTGTTTCGTGGATGGAGATTCACCCTGAGAACTATTTGGGCGGCGGCGCCCCGATATCGTATCTGGAAGCCGTGCGCAGAGATTATCCCATAGCGATGCACGGCGTCGGACTGTCTCTCGGTTCGGCGGAAGGTGTGGATGACGACCATCTTGCCCGCCTTGTGGCATTGGCTTCCAGGATCGAGCCCGGCTTTGTCTCTGAGCATGTGTCGTGGAGCGTCCACGGCGGCGTCTACTTTAACGATCTGCTACCGCTCCCCTATACCGAAGAATGTTTGGACATCGTTTGCCGGAACGTCGACCGGGTACAGGCAGCGTTTCAACGGACGATATTGGTTGAAAACGCATCCACGTATTTAGAATTCCGCCATTCGACGATTCCTGAGGCTGAGTTCATTCGGGCGATAGCCGAGCGTACAGGGTGCAGCTTGCTGCTGGATATCAACAACGTCTATGTCAGCTGCTGCAACCACGGTTGGAGCGCGGCAAGCTATCTTGCGACAATGGCGGATGCGCCTGTAAGGGAGTTGCATTTGGCCGGACACTCAGAAAATAAAGTACAGGACCGGGTCATCCGTATCGATGACCATGGAAGCCACGTCGCGCCGGCGGTCTGGGAATTGTATCGTTCGGCATTGGAGCAGTTCGGGCCGCTGCCCACCTTGATCGAATGGGATACTGAAATCCCGACACTGGACGTCCTGGTTGCCGAAGCAGCCAAGGCCCAAAAAATCATGGATCAGACCGTTGGACATGCCGACGCTGCTTGACCTGCAGGCGGCCATGCGGGCCGAGTTAGTGACGTTGCGTCCTGGCCGGGATGACCGCTGGTCGGTTGTTATATCCGGGGCAGGCCTCGACAGCGCAGACCGTCTGCAAATCCACCGAAACCATATATTCTCGTCTTTGACCGATGCATTGTCTGGCATATATGCGTCGGTTGTCGCCATGGTCGGGGAAGGATTTTTCAGAACGTTGGCGGCTCATTTTATTGAGGCGCATCCACCAAATGAGCCAATCCTGCACAGCTTTGGCGGTGGTTTCCCAGATTTTGTAGGTGGGTTCGGTCCGGCCCGGTCGTTGCCCTATCTGCCTGACCTGGCGCGCCTGGAATGGGCTTTGCATTCCAGCTTTCACGCGGACGACGAGCTGGCCTTGACGGCGGCGGAGCTTGCCGGACTGTCATCCGGTAAGTTGGCGGACCCGCCCCTGCGATTGCATTCCAGCGCCCGGATCGTCGTAAGCGGTTGGCCCGTCGACGAGCTGTGGCTGGCGGCACAGCCTGCCGCTGTGATTGACCCGGCAACCATTGACCTCGATTCGGGCGGCGTTCGGTTGTTCGTATTGCGGCAGGCGGGCGATGTCCGATTTTGGTCGGTGTCGCCAGGCGAATTGGAATGGTTGACCGCAATAGCGGCCGACAG
>JAYPXD010000080.1:11103-14247 GCA_038135395.1 Alphaproteobacteria bacterium
CTGCGGTGGCTGTGGAGCCTGCCTTTGATCTCGAGCGAGTGTTTTCTGCCCATTTGGCGCGAGGCAGCTTTGCGACTATTAGCATGGGCAAAAGCTAGGTAGCGTTTCAATCGAGGAATTGAGGAGTGCATCAAATGAAGAACTCTAACGACAGCCTGCGGTCCGGCCCCCGGCCCGCCAGCAATAGCGTTATGGAGGCGGTGAACGGCGTCATCTACCTGATGGAGCAGGTGCCGATGAGCGTGATCCTGCTCTTGGCGCGAATTGGGGTGGGAACGGTCTTTATTGTATCTGCACAGACAAAGGTCGTGGATTGGAGTCTGCTCGATGCGCTGACATTTAACCTTACGCTTGGCGATAACACGTTTACGCTCTTTGAGTATGAATATGCACTGCCAATACTGCCATTCAAAGTGGCCGCCTACATGGCGACTTATGCTGAGAGTTTGTTACCTCTGCTCTTGTTCATCGGCCTGTTTACCAGGCTGGCAGCGTTGGCGCTGCTGGGCATGACGTTGGTGATCCAGATTTTCGTCTATCCGGGGCATTGGCCGGAGCATGCATTTTGGGCCGCTTCCTTGTTGCTGATTATGGCGAAAGGCCCTGGAATGGCATCAATCGAGCACTGGCTTGGCAAGATTTTGGCGGGGCGGTAATTGAATTTGCGTCTCACACAAGTGTGATGTTTCGTGTGCATCTCGTTTGTGGCTTGGGCGCAGCAAATTCGCGATAGTTCTTTCCAGCAGCCGGTACGAATGCTTGGTTGCTGGGAAATGCTTCGACCGAACGCCGGGTAGTCTGGCGTTTCTATCCTCTAGGAGATGTTTCATGAGCGTTATGCAGAAGACCACTGGTGTTGTGCTGGCCGCCGCCGCTGCTGCCATGTTCGCCGCCGGCTCTATGGTTGCCCCGACCGCTGCCGTCGCCGCCGATGACGTGAAGTGCGTTGGTGCGAACGCTTGCAAAGGTCACAGCGCCTGCAAGACCGCGACCAGCTCTTGCAAAGGCCAGAACGCATGCAAGGGCCAGGGCTGGGTCAGCACGAAAGACGCCGATGCTTGCGCCAAAGCTGGTGGCAAAGCCGGTTGATTTTAAGTCTCAGATTTCCTGAGACTTCGCGGCCGGGTGCATCTGTACCCGGCCGTTTTTTTCGGTGCCGTTGGGATCGATCTTATTGTGATGTTGGATACGTTGACTCGCCCCTCCAACCTTGGGTTCGGCCTTGGATTGCGGACGCAGCATTATAGTGAAGTGCTGGAGACAAAGCCGACCGTCGATTGGTTCGAGATCATTTCCGAGAACTATATGATTCCGGGTGGTCAACCATTAGCGATCCTGGATCAGATTCGGGCCGATTACCCGATCGTCATGCATGGAGTGTCGCTTTCGATTGGCAGTGTCGACCCATTGGACCGCGACTATTTGCAGGCGCTAAAGGCGTTGGCGGATCGGGTTGAGCCAAGATGGATTAGCGATCATTTGTGTTGGACAGGCGTTAATGGATTGAATTTGCACGACCTGTTGCCGTTACCTTACACGGAAGAGGCCGTCGGCCATGTTGCCGCGAGGATTCGGCAGGTGCAGGATTTTCTGGGACGGCGCATCGCGATCGAAAATGTCTCGTCTTATGTCACCTATGCGGAATCGGCGATGACCGAATGGGAATTCGTTTCCGCCATTGCTGATGCCGCGGATTGCTGGTTGTTGTTTGACGTCAACAATATTTTCGTCAGCGGTTTCAATCACGACTACGACGCGCAAACGTTTATTAAAGGCGTGCCGCGTAACCGGGTCGTGCAGATGCACCTGGCAGGGCACAGCCACAATGGCACCCATATCGTCGATACGCACGATGCGCCTGTGGTCGATGAGGTTTGGGATCTGTACGCTGCAGCGTGCCGGCATTTTGGGCCGATTTCGACAATGATCGAACGTGACGATAACATACCGCCGCTCCAAGAATTGCTCGATGAACTCGATCAGGCCCGTCGCATCGCAGCATCCGTTGCCGCGACGGAGATTGCGTCGTGACTGGGTTATCCGAATTGCAGGCGCGATTTCAGGCTGGGATATTGGCTGTCGACGACGACACGGCGCTGGATCTGATCAACGATGGATCGCGTGAGCCGGCGGCCACACTGTTCGGGATCTATCGGTACGCTTATGCCGCGCGTCTGGTCGAAGTCTTGCAGGCGAATTTCGATGTGACCTGGACGCTTCTAGGGGACGAGGGCTTCGATGAAGCGGCCCGTGCGTATATCGCTGAGACCCCGTCGCGGTTTCAGAACGCGCGTTGGTATGGCGACCGGTTTGCAGAATTTCTGAAGACATATATGACTGGCATGCCTGCTGTCGCAGATATCGCAGCACTTGATTGGGCCATCGCCAGCGCATTCGATTCGGCGGACCAACCGGCTTTGACACCGGAGGCTATGGCCGTCTTCCAACCGTCGGACTGGCCTGATTTAGTTTTTTTGCCGCATAATTCGCTACAATTTGTCACCGTTTCGACGGCCGCTGCAGAAATTTACGAGGCGCTCAGCGCAGGCGAACCTCCGGGCTCGATGCTGCCGACTGAAATCAATACAGTTTTGGTCTGGCGAGACCAGCACACTGTGCGATACAGGAGGCTGGATACTGATGAAAGTTCTTTGTTGGCAAATATGATTGTAGGGTGTAAATTTTCTTACCTGTGCGAAATAGCTGCAGATGTAGTCGGCAGTGAGTGCGCAGGAATGAAAGTCGCGGGGTTTTTAAGGTTATGGCTTCAAAGTGGCATGATTATTTCAGTATCCGCGACTTGACCGTAAGTCGTATGGTCATTTTTGTTGATTTTATTGCATAAAGTGTGGAGAGCGTGTGACAAAAGGTTAGCCCAGTTTGCGCCGGAACTTGGGAATGATAAATTAGGAGGCGTGCAAATGATCAATATAGAGCGAGAGTTGAGTTATCGCTCTGTCACAAAAGAGCGGGCTTCGATTGTGGAATCTTCCGACATTCCAATTCTGTCAGCCGCTGAATCATTGCAGAGATCTTTACTTCAATGGGTGGATCATTGCGGTATTTCAGGCCGGTTTGAATTCGAAGGCGACGTGTTCGATGCGATGTCCGCGATCGGCATGTTGAATGATTGCGCCTATATTG
>JAYPXD010000081.1:0-13823 GCA_038135395.1 Alphaproteobacteria bacterium
ACGAAGTGCAGTGCGGCATCGGCCGCACCGGTAAGTTGTTCGCCTATGAATGGGCTGGGATCGAGCCGGATGTGATGTCGTTGGCCAAAGGTCTGGGCGGTGGCGTTCCGGTCGGCGCGGTGCTGGCGACCAAAAAGGCGGCGGCTGGTATGGTTGCCGGTACGCATGGCTCCACCTATGGCGGCAATCCGCTGTCGACTGCTGCGGTCAACGCGGTGTTGGACGTAATTCTGGCGGATGGCTTTCTTGCGCATGTTCAGGACGTTGCCGCCTATCTGCGTGAGAAGGCTGAAGCGCTGGCGGCCAAGCATCCGGGCGTGTTTAAAGGCGTCCGAGGCGCTGGCCTGATGTTGGGCTTGGTTGCGGTTCCGCCCAACGGCGAAGTCGTTGTCGCGGCCACTAAAAATGGCCTGTTGACCGTCCCTGCCGGCGACAACGTAGTGCGCCTGCTGCCGCCGCTGACCGTCAGCAAGGCCGAGGTCGATGAGGCGATGGCGATCCTGGAGAAAACCGCAGCCGCGATGGCGGCCGCATAACGGGTAGCCCATGACCGACCCGCGGCATTTTTTAGACCTCGCCGACATACCGTCCGAGGCTCTCCGCGCTATTTTAACGAGTAGCGCGGAGATGAAGCGCGCGAATGGGGTGGCGGCTAAGCCGCTGGCCGGCAAAACACTCGCCATGATCTTCGACAAACCGTCGACCCGCACGCGCGTTTCGTTCGAAGTCGCCATGCGCCAATTGGGCGGCGACGTCATCGTTATGGATACGGGCTCGATGCAGCTGGGGCGTGGCGAGACCATCGCCGACACGGCGCGCGTTTTGTCCCGATATGTGGACGTCATCATGATCCGCACCGGGGATCACTCCAAGGTGGTGGAACTGGCGGACCATGCCAGCATTCCGGTCCTGAACGGACTAACGGATTGGTCGCATCCGTGCCAGGTCATGGCCGACATCATGACCTTTGAGGAGCACTGCGGGGCGATCAAAGGCTGTAATCTTGCCTGGACAGGCGACAGCAACAACGTTCTGACCTCTATAGTCCATGCTGCTGCCAAATTCGATTTCAGTTTGAATGTCGCGTCGCCTGCATCGTTGCAGCCGAAAGCAGAAATTCAGCGGTGGGCAAAGACGAACAAGGTCCGCTTGCACATTACCGATGATCCGGCTGAGGCGGTTGCCGGGGCGGATGCCGTGGTAACGGACACATGGGTTTCGATGCACGATACCGATGTGGGACGCCGCCATAATCTGTTGGCGCCGTACCGGGTTACGGCCGATCTGATGAAAAAAGCCAAGCCGAACGCGGTGTTCCTGCATTGCCTTCCGGCCCACCGCGGCGACGAAGTGACGGCTGAGGTAATCGATGGGCCGCAGTCGGTGGTGTTCGACGAGGCTGAAAACCGGCTTCATGTGCAAAAAGGGATCCTGGCCTGGTGCCTAACCTAGCCAGGCTGCCGGGGCTGGAATTGCGGTGACAGGCAGGAGCCTGAGCGATGGCATTGGTAACCGACAACTTTTCGTTGCCGTTTGAGATCGACCGCACCGGCCTGCGCGGGCGGGTCGTCCGGCTGGGCGACCAAGTCGACAATATATTGCAACGGCATTCCTATCCGCCTGCGATTGCCGCATTGCTGGGTGAGGCGCTGGCGCTGGCGGCATGCTTGGCGTCAACTGTGAAGTTTGAAGAAGGAATCTTTACCCTGCAGGCGCGGGGCGGCGGCGGGCCTGTCCGGTTCCTGGTGGCTGACATCACCAGCGAAGGCGCTTTGCGGGGCTATGTGGGCTTTGACCCGGATGGCTTGGACGGGTTGAACGGAGGCCCGGTGTCCGCTGCGCGACTGTTCGGCGGCGGGCATCTGGCGTTTACGGTCGATCAGGGTGGCGATTTCGAGCGGTACCAAGGCATTGTCGAACTGGCAGGCGAATCCTTGGCAGATTCCGTGCATCACTATTTCCGGCAGTCGGAACAGATCGCAACCGGCCTGAAACTGGCCTGTGCGCCCGGACCGGATGGGCAGTGGCGCGCCGGCGCTCTGTTGGTGCAGAAATTGCCGGACGAGCCGATCCGACGCGCCGCACCGGAGGACGTTGCGGAATTGGTGGAGGCCGACGAAGGCTTTCGCCGCGCCCTGGTGTTGCTGGGCAGTGCGACGCCGGAGGAAATGACCGATCCGGATCTTCCCGCAGAGCAATTGTTGTTCCGTCTTTTCCATGAAGACGGGGTTCGGATTTACGACAAATCGGCGCTGGTCGACCGGTGCCGCTGTCAATTGGACCGCGTCGAGGATGTGTTGCGGCAGTTCGGCAGGGAACGGGTCGAGGAATTTAAGGTAGATGGTGTTGTTACTGTGACCTGTGAGTTTTGCGCAAGCGCGCGGGTGTTCGACGAGGCTGCGCTCTCGGAACTGGGATTGGAGTAGCGAGATGGTCGTTCGGCAATGGCGTTTTGCTTGGGCCGTGTCGGCATTGCTTTCTGTCATCGTCCTTGCCGGTTGTGTGGGTGGCAACGACTATGATTCAGGCGTCTCCCGGCCGGCGCCGGTCGAGAGGCTGACGTTCCGGTTGGGCGCCATCGAAATCGTTGACCGTACCGGTCCTGCCGCCTCGGGGCCTGATGCGGTGACCGAATTTGCCGTGCCGCTGCGCGAAGCCATGCTGGAGTGGGCCAATGGCCGGTTGGCCAGCACCAGTGGATTGCCCGGCAAGATCCGGTTTACGGCGACTGAGGCAAAGGCCATCCGCGAACCGTTGGAGGGCACGCCGGGCGTTTGCGGCTGGTTCACGCGGGATCAGGCCGAACGTGTGACGGTCACGGTCAGCGGTCAAATCGAGGCGCTGCAGAACGACGGGCGATTGATCGCATCGGCGACCGCCAGGTCGGAAGGCTTTCGGACATTTGTGGAAAAGATTAAACCGGAAGACCGGCGTAATGGATTGAATGCACTGCAAAAAGAAGTTCTGAAAGCGTTTGGGTCCGAGTTGGAGCGGCAAGTTCGAGCGGAAATGCCAACCCTGTTGCAATGACCTGTGGTCACTGAGCCTCTTTCGTTTGCCGCGACGCCTGCTATATTGGTCGGCGACTGGCAGTGGGCAGGCCCCTCGCCAACCCGGTCAGGTCCGGAAGGAAGCAGCCGCAACGAGCTCCGGTCTGGGTCGTTGCCAGTCACCTCTTTTCCCAGCCATGGTTAACAACGCTGGATGTCAGCTCCCGCCTACCGCGTCCTCGCTCGCAAATATCGACCGGTCGATTTTGACGGGCTTATCGGACAGGATGTGCTGGTTCGCACCCTCTCCAATGCCATTGCGGCTGGACGTCTGGCGCAGGCTTATGTCCTGACAGGGGTGCGAGGGGTCGGCAAGACCACGACGGCACGAATTCTCGCCCGCGCCTTCAACTGCATCGGACCCGACGGCAACGGCGGGCCCACCGTCAAGCCTTGCGGCGTCTGCGAGCATTGCCGGGCGATTGCCGAAGACCGGCATGTTGATGTTGTCGAGATGGATGCAGCGTCGAACAACAGCGTCGACAATATCCGCGAGATCGTCGATTCGTCGCGCTATCGGCCGGCGTCGGCACGCTACAAGATCTATATCCTGGATGAAGTGCACATGCTCTCGAATGCAGCGTTCAATGCGCTGCTGAAAACGTTGGAGGAGCCACCGCCGCACCTGAAGTTCATATTCGCCACAACCGAAATCCGCAAGGTGCCGGTGACCGTGCTGTCCCGGTGCCAGCGCTTCGACTTGCGGCGGGTGGAGGCGGTCGAGCTGGCGGCTCACTTTGCCCAAATCGCTGCGCAGGAGGCGGTGGAGATCGCGCCGGCGGCGCTTGAACTGGTGGCGCGCGCCGCAGACGGCTCGGTTCGGGATGGGCTTTCCATATTGGATCAAGCGATTGCATTGGCGGATGGCCGGGTCGAAGAGACTCAGGTTCGGGATATGCTGGGCCTTGCCGACCGTGGCGTGGTCTTTGATCTGGCGGACGCATTGATTGCCGGCGATGCAGCGGGGGCCATCGCTGTGGCGGAACGCATGCATGCTGTCGGCGCAGACCCTTCGGTGGTGTTGGGCGACTTGTTGGAGTTGGTGCACTGGCTAACGCGGCTCAAGATCGACCCGGCTGCGGGTGGCGACGCACTGATGCCGGAGGCTGAACGGGTTCGGGGCGAGGCGATGGCGTTGCCGCTGTCTCTACCGGTGTTGGCGCGGCTCTGGCAGGCGTTGCTGAAGGGCAATGGTGAATTGGGGCAGGCGCCTTCCCCGCAACTGGCGTTGGAGATGGTGCTGATCCGCACGGCCTACATGGCGAACCTGCCGAGTCCAGCCGATCTGGTGCGCCAGGTTCAGGATGGGGCGAGCGGAAGCGTCGATGCGGCGCCGGTGCGGACCGGCGCGAATCCTGCCGCCAATCCGCGACCGCCGCAGGCTGTCGGCGCGATGCCGGTGGCCGAGATCGCGACGCGGGGTGGGCAGCCCGCCATACCGCCGCCGGTGGTCACGCCGCCCCGGTCGGAAGCGGCAGTTCCCCGGGATGCCGACGAGGAAGCGCTGCCGGACTTCATCACCGACGCTCCACCGCTTGAAGAGGCGGCGCTGCCCGGCGCGGACTTGCAGGTTGACGACGCCCGTCATCCGGCTCCGGCGAGTTTTGCCGACTTTGTCCGCTACCTCGATGCCCGCAAGATCGAGCCGCTGCTGACGGCCAAGTTGCGCAGCCAGGTTCGGCCGGTCGCCTTTGAAACTGGAGCGGTGACCGTGGCATTGGTGCACGGCGCTGACCGAGAGCTGGCCGGCAGCCTGCGGGTGCTGCTGGAACGGTTGTATGGCGGCCAGTGGCGGGTGGCCTTGGCGCCGTCCTCCGACTCGCCGACCGTGGCCGAGCAGGCCGAAGCACGCAAGCAGGCGGACCGCGCGGCGGCGCTCGAGCACCCCCTGGTGCAGGCGGCGCTGGAAGCATTTCCCGGGTCGACGGTGCGCGATGTGCGAACCAAAGACATTGTGATAGAGGCGGATGACTCGGTCATTCCGACGATTGATGAGGATTGTTGAATGAAAAATCTCGGCAATATGCTGAAACAGGCTCAATCCATGCAAACCCGCATGGCGGAAATTCAGGAAGAATTGCAAACGGTCGAGGTCTCGGGCCAGTCGGGGGCTGGCCTCGTGCAGGCGACCGTGAGCGGCAAAGGCGAATTGCGCGCGCTGAAACTGGACCCTGCGGTGGTCGACAAGGATGACATCGGCGTGCTGGAAGACCTGATTGTCGCCGCCGTCAACGATGCGCGCGCCAAGGCGGAAGACGTCAGCCGTGAGAAAATGGCGGCCTTGACCGCAGGGCTGCCGCTGCCGCCCGGTTTCAAACTGCCGTTTTAGCGGCTTCGTGCGATGGCGGAGACGGCCATTGATCACCTGATCCGCCAACTGGCGCGATTGCCCGGTTTGGGCCCGCGGTCTGCGCGGCGGCTGACCTTGCATCTGTTGCAGCGGCGCGACACGGTCTTGCATCCGTTGCTGGCGTCCTTGGCGGCGGTGGCGCAGTCCGTTCGGCAATGCGGCGTCTGCCGGAACCTCGATTTGCATGATCCTTGCAGTATTTGCGCGGACCCCAGGCGCGAGACCGGCAGCCTGTGCGTGGTCGAATCGCTGGCGGACCTCTGGGCGCTGGAGCGCAGTGGATCGTTTCGTGGGCGCTATCATGTGTTGGGCGGGCTGTTGTCGGCATTGGACAACATCCGGCCCGAGGATTTGGGGATTGCGGCTCTTTTAGAGCGCGCAGCCGACCCAGGCGTAGCAGAGATTGTTTTGGCGCTGGGCGCGACCGTCGATGGCCAGACAACCGCGCATTACCTGTCCGACGCGCTCGCCCATACCGAAGTGCGGATTACGCGCCTGGCGCATGGAGTGCCGGTCGGCGGGGCGTTGGAGTATCTGGACGACGGCACGCTTTCCGCCGCGATGCGCTCGCGGCGGCCCCTGTAACCAACCGGCTTTCAGCTTACTGGCTGGCCCAGAGGATGCGGGCCAACCATTCGACATCGGACGTCTGTAGCACAGGATCGGGATGTTCGGGATTGACGCTGCGCAGTTCGATCCATTGCGCCGTGCGCCGCACCAGTTCCTTGGCCATGACTTCGCCTTCGCAGGTTTTGATGACGACGCGGTCGCCGCGGCGGATATTGGCGGCCGGCGAAACGATGATGCGGTCGCCGTCGCGATAAAGCGGCTCCATCGAGTCGCCGCTGACGACCAGCGCGTAGGCGTTTGGGTCGGTTACGTCGGGAAACACCACTTCGTCCCAGCCAGAGCCGGTCGGATAGCCTGCATCGTCGAAATACCCGGCCGAGCCGGCCTGGGCGCATCCGATTACGGGAATGCGTTGACGGGATGTGTTCGCGCTGTTCGGCAGTTCAGCCAGAAATTCGCCGAGAGTTGCGCCGGTCGCCTCCAACACCTTGGCGACGCTTTCGGTGCTAGGCCAGCGTAGCTTGCCGTCCCGGGTGGATCGTTTGCTCTTGTTAAAGGTGGTCGCATCGAGGCCGGCCCGCTTCGCAAGGCCGGAAGGCGACAGGCCATGCCGTGCCGCCAGTCCATCAATCGCCGCCCAGATTTCTGCATGTCGCAACATGGGAACACTATCTCATAATTCCGCTTGACATTCATTAAGAATATAATCATAGTAAAAAAGAGACTATTACATCGAGTAGTTGAAGAGTGGGGCCGCGGAGCGTTGTGCAGGGCCGGTTGGCGGCGCCGGTTTACGTGCCATTCCAATCTGCCGAAGAAGCTTGGATTTGGGCGGTAAAGGCTATGAATTTCCGTTTGGAGGGTGGCTATATGCTGCCGGGGATGGGCGATGTTGAGCGGCCGTGCGAGGCAGCGGATGTGATCAATTGCGCCTACAGGTTGTGGCTGTCGGGGCGGCTGACTTATTCAGAAGTTTTTGTCTTGTTCCTGTATGGACGATATAATGTTCCACCAAGGGCCCTGGGCAGTCGGCATGCCAGGGCGGCGGAAATATGGGATAAAGCGCTAACATGTTTGGCAAATATATTGGAACAAAAAGGGATCATTCTGCCGTGCCGGGAGCGGGAGATTTCGCATGCGTAAAGCTGTCGTGGTGTTTAGCGGCCGGGTGGATAAGGCCTGGCAGCGCTTATTGAAGCCTGGGTTCAAGCATTGCAGCCTGATTATCGAGGATGGGCCAAGCTGGCTGTTGATTGAGCCGCTGTGCAGTTGCTTGCAGGTGCGTGCAATCGGCAGGTGCAGACGAATATTGCGGCCCGTAAAGCGGGGGTTGGGGTTACGGGCGGGCCGCATTTTAACGCCTTGGCAGCTGTTTTGTTTGTTAGAACAAAAAAGGAAAATAAGCCTTGACAATGGTTATAAATAGGAATATAAACCAATAAAGTCACCGGAATTGCGCCTATAGCCGACCGAACCCGGCGGTGCGCAGAAAGGATATCCCATGGCTGCCGTGCTCAGTCCTTTGTTAACCGAAACTGCGTCGGCCGAACGTGCGGCTGGGACGCCGGCGTTGCGGGCTGCAGAACCGCGCGCAGCAACCGAAGCTGCCGCCGTGCTGGCAGCCGCTGATAGCGCTTCTGCTGCAGAGGCCGCGGCGCGGCGCGCGGCCTTGGCGCGGTTACGGCGCGGGCGCGTCGGCACGATTGCGACCAGCGCCCGCGGGATTTTGAGCCCCGGGCAAACGGCAGTGGCGCGCCGCTCTTTGTTGGGAGGTTAAGGCATGGAACAACCATCGAAACTGCGCGCGGATTTCCGCCGTGCTTTCCAATCGCGCCAACAATGGGAAGGCCATTGGCGAGAGTGCTACCGCTATGCGTTGCCGCAAAGAGAGTCGCCGGCCGACGCCGGCGGGGGCGGGGCCAGCCGGGTCGACCGGCTGTTCGATGCGACCGTTGCTGATGCGGTCGACCAACTGGCCGCCAGTCTGTTGTCGGAACTGACGCCGCCCTGGGCGCGTTGGATCGAGCTTTGCCCCGGGTCGGACGTCGAGCCGGCGGAGCGGGCCGAAATTGCGCCGGCGCTGGATCGCGCCAGCGCCGTGCTGCAATCGCACTTTGACCGCTCGAACTTTGCGGTGGAATTGCACCAATGCTTTCTGGATCTGGTGACGGCGGGCACAGCCTGCCTCTTGTTCGAAGAAGCGCCCTTGGGCGAGGCCAGCGCCTTTCGTTTCTCCGCCGTGCCGATCCATGACGTGGTGCTGGCCGAGGGACCGACTGGCCGCCTGGACCGCACCTGGCGGCGGCTGCGGCTGACGCCGGAGCAATTTTCCCGCCGGTATGGCGTCAATCCGCCGGATGCCGGCGGCAGCGGCGACCCGCCGCCGGTGGGTGTGCTGGAATCGGTGCAACCCGGCGCGAATGGCTATCGCTATGTCGCTTTGCGCGAACAGCCGGATGGCGACGACGCGCTGTTGGCGGAGGGTGAATTTGCCTCCAGCCCCTTTATCAATTTCCGCTGGGTCAAGGCGCCGGGCGAAGGTTATGGCCGCTCGCCAGTGATGAAAGCGTTGCCGGACATCAAAACCGCAAACAAAGTGGTGGAACTGGTGTTGAAGAACGCCTCGATCGCCGTCACCGGCATCTGGCAGGCGGACGACGACGGCGTCTTGAACCCCGCGGCGGTGAAGCTGGTGCCGGGCGCGATTATCCCGAAGGCGGTGGGATCGGCGGGACTGGCGCCGCTGGATGCGCCTGGGCGGTTTGACGTCTCGGAACTGGTGTTGAGCGACCTGCGAGCCCGCATCCTGCATGCGCTGCTGGTGGACCGGCTGGGCCTGGTGCAGGGCCCGCGCATGACCGCGACCGAGGTCCTGGAGCGCGCGGCCGAGATGGCCCGCATTCTGGGCGCCACTTACGGACGGTTGCAGGCGGAGTTGCTGGGGCCATTGGTGGCCAGGGCGCTATCGATCCTGCGGCGGCGCGGCGAGATCGGGGACTTGGCCGTCGATGGCCGGGTGATTGACCTGCGCTATCGCTCGCCTCTGGCTGAAGCGCAGCGGCGTGCGGATGCGCAATCGGCCCTGCAATGGGTGCAGACGGTCGCGGCGCTTGGACCCGAGGCGATGGCGGCCGTCGATCTGCCAGCCTTCGCCCGCTGGTTCGGCCAGCAAATGGCGGTGCCGGGCGAACTGCTGAAGCCCACGGCCGGCGCAGCCGGCGGCGATGCCGCGGCGGTAGCGCAGGTTGCGGCTCTGCTGGGACCGGTATTGCAGGAGGGGCTGAGCGATGCCGGCTGACCAACCCGACGGCTGGGCCTGGTTTGATGCAGAGCTCGATGCCGGCGCTCCGGACCAGAGCCGGGATGCTTTCGTGCGGACCTTTGCCGGCGATGCGGGGCGTCAGGTGCTGTCTGCCTTGCGCCGCGCCACGATCGAGCGCCGGTTGCCGCCGGATGCGCCGGAGCCTTTGCTGCGGTTTATCGAGGGGCAACGGGCGCTGGTTGCCCAAATCGAACGGCTTGCCGTTCCGGACCCATCTTGAAGGAGATTATTATGGAACAAAACATGAATATTGAGGCCCAGCCGACCGCCGCAGCAGATCGGCCGGAGGCTGTGCCCGAGAAATTTTGGGATGCGGACACGGGCAGCGTGCGCGTCGATGCCCTGGCCAAGTCGTATCGCGAACTGGAAAAGCACATGAGCGGCATGGTGCGGCTGCCGGGGGAGGAGTCCGGTCCGGAGGAACGCGAGCGCTTTCTACGCGCCCTGGGCGTTCCGGAGACGCCGGATGGCTATGAATTCGGAGAGGCAATGGGCGCAGAGGGCCTATCGCCCGATCCGGACGTCAATCGGCGCCTGCATGAGGCCGGGTTCTCCAACGATCAGGCCAAGCTGGTCTACAGCCTGGCGCAGGAATACGTCGCGCCGCTGGTGCAGCAGGCCGCGGTCGAGTTCGAGGCCGAGCGTCAGACCGAACGTCTGGCCAAGCATTTTGGCGGGGCTGACAAGTGGGAGAAAGTCAGCCGGCAAATGCTGGAGTGGGGCAGGGCCAACCTGCCGAAGCCGGCCTTGCAGGCGCTCTCCACCACCTATGAGGGCTGCCTGGCGCTGCATGGCATGATGCAAAACAGCGAACCGGCCTTGGCCCGCGGCGACAGCGGTGGCGGCGACGCCTCGCTGGACCAGCTGAAATCGATGATGCGCGACCCGCGCTACTGGCGTGACCGCGATCCATCGATCATCCGACAAGTGACCGAAGGGTTCGAGCGCGCTTACCAGCGCGACGCCTGACCCGCACGGTCCATGAGATCGCGCCCTTCGCTTTGGCCTGTTCCGGCCAGCGGAGCGCGGCGCGGTGGTCGGTCCGCCGGTGAACTGGCGAGGCGACGCGCGGACTGTCCCTGTCTGCGCCGGCGCCCCAGCCCGGCGGGCCGATGCTTTGCTGCGGCCGCTGTTGCGCAAGCAACCGGCGACAACCGCACCGCAAGGCCTATCCCTAAACCCGAACATCTAAGTTGAGGATGAACAGCCTATGTCTGTCACCATTGACCAATCCTTTATCCGTCAGTTTGAGGCGGAGGTGCACGAAGCCTATCAGCGGATGGGCTCGAAACTGCGCCAGACCGTGCGCTCAAAAGGCGAAGTGAAAGGCTCTTCCACCACGTTCCAGAAGGTCGGCCAGGGCGCCGCGTCGACCAAGTCGCGCCATGGTCTGGTGCCGGTGATGTCGATTGACCATACCGCGGTCGAGTGCGTCCTGACCGACTATTACGCCGTCGATTGGATCGACAAGCTGGACGAAATGAAGATCAACATCGACGAACGCCAGGTGATCGCCAATGCCGGCGCCTACGCCCTGGGCCGCAAGACCGACGAGTTAATTATCACGGCGCTGGACACCTCCGCCAATTTCGCCGGCACTAACACCGATGGCCTGACCAAAGCCAAGGTGTTGACCGCCTTCGAGATGATGGGCGCGGCCGATGTGCCGGACGACGGCCAGCGGTTTGCCGTCGTCGGCTGGAAGCAATGGGCCGAGCTGCTGGATATTCCGGAGTTCGCCAATGCCGAATACGTCGGACCGGATGCGCTGCCGTGGCGCGATACCCAGGCCAAGCGCTGGCTCGGGACCACCTGGATTCCGCATTCCGGTTTGTCGCTCTCCGGTTCGGCTCGGCTCTGCCATTGGTACCATCGCACCGCGGTCGGCCACGGCTCCGGCGCTGACGTGCAGACCGACATTACCTGGCATGGCGATCATGCTGCCTGGTTTGTCGCCAATATGATGAGCCAGGGGGCGGTGATGGTCGAGCCGGCCGGCGTCGTCACCATGCAGTGCCTGGAAGCCTAAAAGGACAGTGAACCAAGAGGGAGGATTGAAATGGCTTTCGATCCAGAGGGCTTGGGTGTGCTGGCCTACTGCAACGGCTTCACTTTCTGGCACTATCGCACCAGCGAAGACGGCGTCGCGACCATTAAAAGCGGTGGGTATTTTAATCCCGCCGCCGATGTCCTGCGCCTTGGCGATCTGATCGTTTTTCAATCTAACGGCGATACCAGCGGCATCCGCCGGGTGTCGTCGGTCGACGGTGACCAGGTCGCCACTGCGCCCATGGGTTAGCGCCTGCCTGAGCCAACCGGTCTGAGGCCGGCAATGGGCTCTTCGTCAATGCCAAACCCGCCGGATTGCCCCGCCATCTTGAGCGATGGCGGGGCTTTTTCCTGCCAAATTCAAGGAGATTGTCTATGGCCGTTAGTGCTATCGCGCTGTGCTCGCGCGCGTTGCTGAAATTGGGCGCCCGCCCGATTGCCAGCTTTGACGAGGGCACGGCGGAAGCCGAAGTCGCGGCGAACCTATACCCGTCGGTGCGCGATGCGCTGTTGTCGGCGCATGCCTGGTCGTTTGCGACGGCGCAACTGCGTCTGCCGCGCCTGGAAGCGCCGCCGGTCGCCGATTTCAGCGAAGCCTTTCAACTGCCGACCGACTTCCTGCGCGCCATATCGGCGGGCACGGCGGCGCGGGGGCGGGGGTTGCGCTATCGCGTCATCGACCAGCGCCTGCACACCTCGAGCAACGAGGTGTTCCTTACCTATGTTTTCCGCCCGTACGAGACCGATTTCCCACCGTTTTTCGACCAGTTGCTGATGGCGCGGCTGGCGGCGGAATTCTGCATTCCGATCACGGAAAGCACCTCGCGGGCCGAAATGCTTTATCGCGTGGCCGAGGCGGAGTTCCGCCGCGCCCGCCTGATCGACGCTCAACAGGATACGCCGGCGGCGCTGGAGGACTTCCCCCTGGTCGAGGTGCGCGGCCAATGACCCGCGTCAACCTGCTGAAGACCAATTTCACCGCGGGTGAAATCTCGCCGCTGTTGTTTGGCCGGGGTGACCTGCGCGCCTACGACAATGGGGCCGCGCAGTTGCGCAACGTCTTTATCCATCCGACCGGCGGCGTCTATCGCCGGCCCGGCCTGCGCTATGTTGCGACGGCGCGGGGCGCGGGGCGGCTGGTCAGTTTTGAGTTCAACACCGAGCAGACCTATCTGCTGGCGTTCAGCCACCTGATGCTGGACGTCTATCGGGATGGAGCGCTGATCGCCGCGGTGGCGACGCCCTGGACCGAGGCGCAACTGGCGCAAATCGCCTGGACGCAAAGCGCCGACACGCTGTTGGTCACCCACCCGGATGTCGAGCCGCGCCGCATCACCCGCATCGGGCCGGCAACCTGGACGGTCGACGGTTGGCCGCTGGCGGCTAGCGGACCGTTGCGGTTCCATCCGTACTACAAATTCGCTCATCCGGACGTGACCGTTGCGCCCAGCGCGGCCAGCGGCGCGATTACGCTGACGGCGTCCGCCGCCTTGTTCGATGCGGGCCATGCCGGGCAAAACTGGCGGATCGCCGGCAAGCAGGTCCGGATCGACTCCCTGACTTCTGCTGTGCTGGCGAATGCCACGGTCTTGCAGGACCTGCCGGGCACGGACGCTACGCCGGACTTTGAGGAGCCGGCCTATTCCGGCCTGCGCGGCTGGCCGGTGACGGTCGCTTTTCACCAGGACCGTCTGGTGATCGGCGGCAGCCGCGACCTGCCGAACCGGTTGTGGCTCTCTAAAGCCGGCGATTTGTTCAATTTCGACCTGGGCGAGGGGTTGGACGACGAGAGCATCGAATTTCCGATCCTGTCCGACCAGGTCAACGCTATCCGCGGCGTTTTCAGCGGGCGGCATCTGCAGGTGTTCACCTCCGGCGCGGAGTGGATGGTTACCGGCGATCCGTTGACGCCAGCAACCGTGCAGGTGCGGCGGCAGACGCGCATCGGCTCTGCTGTGAACCGGTACGTGCCGCCGAAGAATGTGGATGGCGCTACTCTGTTCGTCGGCCGCACCGGGCGCGAGCTGCGCGAGTTCCTGTTTGCCGACATCGAGCAGGCCTACCAGGCGGCCGACCTGGCATTGCTCGCCCGACATTTTTTTGTAGAGCCCGTGGCGCAGGACTATGACCCGG
Organism: Alphaproteobacteria bacterium; assembly: GCA_038135395.1. Classification (GTDB taxonomy): domain Bacteria; phylum Pseudomonadota; class Alphaproteobacteria; order Bin95; family Bin95; genus JACKII01. Next base: position 13,475 of record JAYPXD010000081.1, read on the forward strand.
AGCGGCGTTTGCTGCACGTGGTGCTGGCCGGCGGCGACCTGGCGACGCTGACAGCGTTTCGCAGCGAGCAGGTTACCGCCTGGAGCCTGCAACAGACCGAAGGCGCGTTCCGTGACGTCGCCGTAGTCGGCGCCGAGACCTATGTCGCGATCCAGCGGCAGCATGGGCTGTTTATCGAAGCGTTCGATGAGGCGTTGGGGGTGGACAGCGGCCAGACCCAGGTTCTTTCGACGCCGGCCGCCACCATCGCCGGGCTCGACCGGCTGGAAGGGCAGGTCGTCACGATCGTGGCCGACGGCACGGTCCGCAGCGATGCGGTGGTCGAGAGCGGCATCGCGCCGGTTGGCGC
>JAYPXD010000082.1:0-599 GCA_038135395.1 Alphaproteobacteria bacterium
GCCTCAGGCGGCATCACCGCTGAGAAAGGCGGGCAGGGATGCCGGTTCGTCGTCCGAGGCTGAAATGGTCTCCTCACCGGACTCGTCTTCGCCCAAAGCGGTCTCCGCCGCATCAATGGGGAGATCGAGGCCACTATCCGACGCACCAGCAAACACCATCCCGTCGGGCAGCCAGCGGGTCGTCTTGGCGACCGTCACGGCATCAAACCCTTCGGTCTCTCCCGCCGTTTCCGCGAATGCCCGCTCCATCGCCGCCGCGAGATCACCTTTGCGCTCGCGGTTGCGATCCTCGGCGTAGTCGTCGCCGATCAGCTTACGCGCCGGTGCCACAGCATGGCCCTTGTTGACCCGACCCCAGTAGTTTTGGGCAGTCGGGCGCCAGCAGGCAGCCACATCGACGTCGAGGCGCGCGCCGATCTCCTCGATGATCGCGGAGGGACGATTGTCGGTGCTGAGTTGCGGCTTGACCGCCAGACCCGCCGCCCAAGCGAAAAGCGCCTGTTTGTCAGCCACAGACAGCTCGGACATCGCCCGGAAGTCCTCTGGTTTCTCCAGCTTCATCCAGTCGGTGGCGAGGTCTTGTTCCAACGCCTCGAGCA
>JAYPXD010000082.1:609-3611 GCA_038135395.1 Alphaproteobacteria bacterium
GTGCAGCACCTCGCAATTCAGCGCCTGAAAGGGACGGATCGCAATCTCGAGCGCCTCTGTGCAGTAGGACCGCCCCAAAGCTTGCTCGCAAAGCGCGTAGAGCATCGCGTCGAACGCCACCTCGAAATCCGCCGCCAGATGCGCCCGTAGGATATGTTGACGCGTGGCGCGCAGATCGTCGGCCAAACTCGCCGAAATCCCGTCTGCCTTGCGCAGGGTAGCGGCAGGGTCCGAGGTCGGCACCGGCGTCGACGAGGTCGGCGGCGTCACATGCGGCCGGGCAGGTGAGGGGGCGCCATTCGCATCTGGGGTGATCTCTTCGGGCTCGGGCGCGGTAGGAATATCTTCTGGCCGCACCAAGCCTTTTTCGACCCGTAGCGCCCCATCATGACCGATAGTCAGAACCACGCCCGCAATGGCGCGATCTGCATCCGCGTAAGGCTGCCGCTCACGCTGCAGGGCCTCGATTTCGCGCAGGCGCGGTTCGATTGCGCAATATTCTTCGGTCTCGGCGTCGGTCCAATCCTCGCCGTCATTCTGCGCCGCCAGTTCTTCCTCGCGCGCGATGAGACGTTCCTCCTCGGCAAGCAGATCCGGATCGGGTTCGCCATCCTGCGGATAGACCCGTCCGAAACTGCGAAACGCGCCGTAGTCTACCGAGAGATGCACCTCGACCCATTTCCATGTCCCTTCGAAGGGTTTGGCCGCAGCCTGCAGTTTCTCGATGGCGAGGCGCTCCAAGAGGTCGGCGTTTTCCATATGGGCGCTGGCGCGGTCGTCGAAGAGGTCGCGTAGTAGAACACCGCCCGCCGCCTCATAGGCCTCGATGCCGACAAAGCGCCCCAGGGTCGAGTTCGCCGAATGCGCCGTCTCGGTCAGTTGGCGTTTGATGCTTTGAGGATGGATGTGATAGCCGCCCTTCACCGCGTTCCAGACCGCGAGCTGGCGATCGTGGTCATCGGTCAGGGTGAATGCCATCACGCATTCGAGGGTCAGGTCGCCCGCGCGGAACTGCTCGATGATCTCTGGGGCGACACGGGCGAGTTTGAGACGACGGCGCACGAGGTCGACGGAGACGCCGAATTTCAGTGCAATTTCGTCCTCGCTGCGTCCTTCGCTGATCAACTTGTCGAAGGCTTCGAACTGGTCAGCGGGATGCATCGCTGCACGCTGGAGGTTTTCTGTGGCAGAGGTGAGGACGGCGTTGCGCTCGTCTTCAATGAGGCAGGGCACCGGATGATCGGCAGGGATGACACCATCTTCGGCGAGCTGCTTCAGCGCCTTGAGGCGACGCCCTCCGGCATCGACAGCAAAACGTGTCTCTGACAGCGCGTGAACTACCAGGTTCTGCTTGATGCCGGTCTCGCGAATGCTGGCGAGAAGTTCCGCGTCATCGCTGGCGCTTGCGGCCACCTTGCGGACGTTGAGGAGGCTGGTCTCCAACTGGTCGAGCGGGATCATCCGGATGTCGGTGCCGCCGTCAGGCGCGGCCGATCCAGCGGCTTCGGTCTTGATTGAGGTGGTCGGTTTCGGTCGGGTCGTGGTCTTGGCCATGGTCAGGATCCTTGTCACGCCGGACCCGGAAGAGACTCTCTCTATCCTTTCAAGCCCGGCATCCGGGCTTCCCTTTCTCTGGCTTTTTCATAACAACTGTCGGTGGTCCGAGAGGGCCCGCGATAATTTCTCTAGCAAGCGACCGCTGGGGGTGCTCCTCTTGCGGAGCAACCCGATGTCGCGCATTGGTGGCCGCTCTCCGGGAAGGTTAATTTTCTTAATCTCTAAGCCTTCAGGCCAAGGTGGGGCCCAGTCTGGAACAATCGAAATCCCTAAACCATTGCTGACCATCACGGAAATCGCTTCCAACTGATCCAATTCAAGCCATTCTTTCGCAGTGATCCGATGTTCCTTCATCCAGCGGTCGGCCAGTCTTCCACCCCAGTTGTTCCGATCGTATCGGATGAACCGTTTCTGATTGAGCAGTGTCATAGCATCCATGTCAGCCCAGACTTGTGGACAAATCAGAACAAGTGGCTCGCGCCGCAATGATATCCATTCCAATGACTTCGGAAGCGCGAATGGTGGCTGAACGAGAATACCCCCATCAACACGATCTTCCAACACCGAACTGTAGACCTCAGGCGACGTGCCTGGAAGTATGAAGACTTCGATTCCAGGGGAATGCTCCGATAGATTATGCAATGCGTTGGGTAAGATTCCCGACATGGCTGTCGAGATCGCTCCCAACCTTAATTCGCCCGTGTCTCCGTCTGCACGCAAAGTTACTCTGAGCTTTCGGACTTCAACGAGGATTTGATTGCCAGAAGCGATTATGGCTCGCCCGGCATCGGTTGGCTGCACTTTGCGGCCGCTCCTCTCGATCAGTGCAACCCCCAGATCTGCCTCTAACGCGCTGATCCGTTGGGCCACTGCAGCGGGAGTAATTGCCAACTTGCGTGCAGTTTCGGCCATTGAGCCGAGTTCAGTGACTAGGAGGAAAGTTTCCAAGAATACTGTGTTCATGATAGCAATTCTATCTTCTGAAGATAGCAGGCGCCAGATATTCTTTTGTTTTAATCTCGTCCATGCTGACAACAGCATAGATAAGGAGAACACCTTGGACCTAGGACTTAAGAACAAAACCGCGCTCGTTTTCGGAGCCGGTGGTGGTCTTGGCGGCGCTATTGCGAACAGCCTCGCTGCTGAAGGCGCTAAAGTCATCGCCGCCGATATTGATGGCGATGCCGCTCGACGGACATCCAAAATCATCAACGACGCTGGTTTTGCCGCAAAGGCAATGACTTGGGATATCGGCGATCTGTCCGTCTTGCGGGATCGCCTTATCGAAGTTCAAGATACGTTCGGCCCAGTCGATATTCTCGTAAACAACACTGGAGGTCCTCCCCCGACCCTTGTGCATGGGCAGGCGCCCGAGGATTGGTCGAAGTTCTTCGATTCGATGGTTCGATCCGTCATCGCAGTTACTGACGCCGTGCTACCCGGTA
>JAYPXD010000082.1:3621-6606 GCA_038135395.1 Alphaproteobacteria bacterium
TCGTTGCGCCAATCCCAAACTTGGGCATTTCTAACGCACTACGCTTGGCGTTGGTGGGCTGGTCCAAAACCCTCGCTCGCGAAGTCGGCGGCTACGGCATCACCACCAACATCGTCCTGCCGGGCCGAATTGCGACGGGACGGATCGTATTTCTGGATGAGCAAAAAGCCAAACGCGAAGGAAGAACTGTCGAGGAAGTTTCCGCAGAGAGCACTGCAAGCATTCCGGTGGGCCGCTATGGAAACCCCAAGGAATACGGCGATACCGTAGCCTTCCTTGCAAGCGCGCGCGCCTCATACATCACAGGGTCTGTCGTCCGCATCGACGGCGGATTGATCGCCAGCGTCTGAGGATAACCATGACACTAGATTCAAAGATCATCGAGACGCTCGAAAGCGTGTCCACCGCAACTCTGACAACCATTCTGCTGAAAAAAGGTCTGCGCAACGTCTGGCTGCGTGGAACTAAGCCGATGCGCCCCGGCCAGAAACGGGCCGTCGGACGTGCGTTCACCCTCCGGTTTGTACCAGCACGTGAAGATCTTGCGACTCCAGCCAGCTGGGCGTCGCCTATCTCGACCAGAGCCGCAATTGAGGCCATGCCGGAAGGCTGTATCGCGGTAGTGGATGCCATGGGCGTTTCCGATGCAGGCATTTTCGGGGACATCCTTTGCAACCGGATGGTACAGCGCGGCGTGGCGGCCCTAATCACAGACGGGGTTATTCGTGACGCTGAAGGTGTCTTGGGCACGGGCCTACCCGTCTGGTGTAATGGGGTAGCCGCACCGCCTTCGGTCGCGGGCCTGACTTTTGTCGCTTGGCAGGAGCCTGTGGCCTGCGGGGGTGTCGCGGTGTACCCCGACGATATTATCGTTGTCGACGACGATGGTGCGGTTTTGATACCGGCAGCCCTCCTGGAAGAAGTGTTGGCTGAAGCACCCGAGCAGGAGCGAATGGAGGCGTGGATTATGACCGAAGTTGACCGTGGCGTAGCTCTGCCAGGTCTTTATCCGATGAACGACGAAACAAAGACGCGTTACAATGCGTGGAAGGATGCGCAATGACTTTCGGTATCGATACTACAGGCGTTTATCCGATTGCGGCCACTCCGTTCCATCCAGACGGCCACGTTGATACGGCGAGCCTTGATCGCATGATCGACTTTTATGCCGAGGCAGGTGCAACTGGTGTGACAATCCTGGGCATCATGGGAGAGGCGCCGAAGCTCGAACCCGAAGAGTCGATTGCAATTGTGAAACAGGTCGTAAAACGCGCGGAATTTCCTGTCGTGGTTGGCGTTTCTGCACCTGGCTTTGCAGCAATGCGGCGGCTGAGTGGGACCGCCATGGACGCGGGCGCTGCTGGTGTAATGATCGCCCCCACGCCCCAACTTCGTACTGACGACCAGATCACCGGCTATTTCCGACAAGCGGTCGATGCTATCGGCGACAATGTGCCTTGGGCTCTGCAAGACTACCCGTTGACACTCACTGTTCAAATGTCAGTTCCTGTAATTTCCCGTATCATGACTGAGAACCCTTCTTGCGTGATGCTGAAAGCTGAAGACTGGCCCGGTCTGGAAAAGCTCTCTGCACTGCGCAAGGCGCAATCTGAGGGAAATTTGCGTAAATTCTCAATTCTTACAGCAAATGGCGGACTTTTCTTGGACTTTGAACCAGAACGCGGCTCGGATGGCGCGATGACAGGGTATGGGTTTCCTGACATGCTTGTTGATCTTGATACCCTGCACCGCGAGGGCAAGCGCGACGAAGCTCATGACCTCTTCGATGCGCACCTACCCTTGATCCGCTATGAACAACAGCCTGGGATTGGCCTAGCGGTACGCAAACATGTTTTGATGCGCCGTGGCATTATCGCTTCGGATACGCAACGTAAACCCTGGCCTGCCCTTTCCGAAACAGCACGCAATGAAGTGGACTACTTACTCAGCCGCATAGCACGCCATGATGCGCGAGCAGATATCTGAGCCGCTGTAGGCGAGTTAGATAGCCCTTCCGGAAGCCCCCGGGGGGGCCATTTTCCTTTGCAGTAACCCGATTCAAAATTTCCGGAGTGACCATGACTTCCACGTTATTTCCCCGTCGATCTTATCCTGTTCTGGACACAGATCAGGGTGGCTATCCGATACATCGCATCTTTTGTGTAGGCCGCAACTATGCTGCGCATGCAGCAGAAATGGGACAGGAGGTCGATCGCGATGCGCCATTCTATTTTCTAAAGAATGCCAGCAGTTTTGTCGCTAGTGGTTGCACCCTGCCGTATCCACCAGCAACGACGGATTTGCACCATGAGGTGGAACTCGTCGTTGCCTTGGGACGCAAGGTGTTTCAGTCGGACGTTGCAACTGCGGCCAATGCGATCGGGGGCTATGGTTGCGGACTCGACATGACACGTCGAGATCTACAATCAGAAGCCAAAGAAAAACGTCGGAGCTGGGACCTGGCCAAGAATTTCGAGAATTCCGCAATACTTTCACCATTGGTTGGCGCATCGTCTATTGGCAATTTGGGCAAGAGAAAGATTTCTCTCGCTGTCAATGGCACCATTCGTCAATCCGCCACATTATCTGACATGATTTGGTCGGTTCCAGAAATTATCGCCGACTTGTCGAGGTTCTACCATCTGGCACCTGGCGACCTCATAATGACCGGCACACCAGCAGGGGTAGGTACAGTGGTGGCGGGTGACCAATTAAGAGGTGGGATCGAAGGTATTGCTGAAATTTCAGCTTTCTATATCTGAAGAATTGACCCCGCCATAAAGGTCATGACGGGGTCGAAACTCCTACGAGGTGGCATAAACCAAGTGCTGATCTGCGCTAAGATGTGCCAGATCCGTGATGCCTAGCATCGCCATGTTCCTAAGCACCTCTTCCTCCAAAATCTTCGCAGCATGGTGCACACCGGCTTCGCCAGCAACAGCAGCAGCAAAGAGAAATGGGCGTCCGACAAATACGAAATCCGCT
>JAYPXD010000082.1:6616-9972 GCA_038135395.1 Alphaproteobacteria bacterium
AGCCAACGCCTTGAGAACGTCGCTGCCACGCCGTATTCCGCAGTCCATCATCACAGCCATATCGCCCGCTTGACTTTTTACAGTTGGCAGCATTTTTAGCGGATCAACCGCTCCATCCAGTTGACGACCACCGTGGTTAGACACGATAATTCCGTCCGCCCCGTGGGCGGCGGCAAGCTCCGCATCCTCGGGCGACAGGATGCCCTTCAACACCAGCTTGCCGGGCCAAAGACGACGGATCATGGCGATATTGTCCCAGTTCAGCCGATCTCGTGCGATCATTGAGCGCACGAGCTTTCGAGAGAACAATGGCGGCCCTTGTACTGCCTCCATATTCTCGAAGTGTGGCATGCCTCGCGTCAGCAATTCACGTCCGAGAGTGCCGAGCACCCAACGAGGATGTGTTGCCCCTTGCCAGATCAACGACGGAGTTACTCGGAAAGGGGCGTCGAATCCGTTTCGAGCATTGTTCTCTCTGTTGCCAGGCACCGGAACATCCGCAGTGACGACGAGTACATCGTACTGCGCATTCCGCAGCCGCTTGACTAAGGCAGCGATCCGCGCGTCATCTCCTGGCAAATAGGCCTGAAACCAGGTACTGCCCCCTTCACCTGCCATGCGTTCAAGCGGTGTGAAGGATGCTGCGCTCGAGATCGCAAAGGTACCGGCCGCAGTGGCGCCGCGCGCGAGAGCCACGTCGCCATCATAGCCGGCTAGAGCGCTGAACCCCATCGGCGCGATACCGAAGGGAAGAGCGCATTCAATCCCCAAAATGGATTTCCGTGCCGTTCTCTGCGAGGTGTCACGCAAAGTCCGCGGCACAAACGACCATCGTGAAAACGCATCACGGTTTGCTCTTAGGCTGGTGTCCGTTTCTACTCCGCCTGCGACATATCCGTAGATGGCCTTGGGCAGATGTCGTCGCGCAGCATGCTCAAAATCATCTAGGGACAGATACTTTCGCAACGCTCGAGGCGTATTGACCGGAGCGCGGAGAACTGTAGCGTCATTTTGCTCAGTTTGGCTTTCGAATGCCTCCGTCATTCAGCCCCTCTTTCAACACTCAAAGAGATAGTAGTTTGGAGCGAGAAAATATTAGTCGACATATTCACAACCCCGCTCGTCCAGAAGACGATCAACCCAGCTCCGATCAACACTACCGTCGCGGATAGATTTGATTTCGGCCTGCTCCGCAGCCTGCTTGGCTTTAGCTGCGCGCAGAATCCCTTCGGCTTCCTGTTGGGGCACACAAAGAACGCCGTCGGCATCGCCAATTATCAGATCACCAGGACAAATGATCATGCCGTCGATTGCAATCGTCGCATTGATTTCACCTGGTCCATCCTTATACGGACCACGATGGGTGACTCCTGCTGCGTAGACAGGAAGCCCTGAGGCATAGATCTCCTCTCGGTCACGAACCGCACCATTCAATACGAAACCGGAGATCCCCCGCTCCTGCGCGAGGTAGACCATGATTTCTCCGATCAGAGCGTTGGTTAGATCACCGCCACCGTCGACGACGATCACGTCGCCTTTAGCGGCCATATCGATGGCTTTGTGGATCAAAAGGTTATCACCGGGACGGCAGCGAACGGTGATGGCCGGTCCAGATAGGTGCACGCCGGCAGGATGAATTGGCCGCAACCGCGCACCACCAGCAGACATTCGATGCATCGAGTCCGATACGTTGGCCACTGGAACTTCTGCGAACGCGGCAACAAGTGCCGAGTCCACCGTGCTTCTTCGGCCGTAAACTCTGAAACCTAACGTCATTCTTTTTCTCCGTGCTCAAAGGAGACTGGCAATCCGGCACAGCCATTTCTGGAATTGTTCAAAACGCCCATAACCTCGTCGACAACCGCAAAGCCAACGCGCGAGAGGGCGCCGTTCGTAGCTGCCCCCAAATGTGGGGTGCCAATGAACGTTTGGCAGGCAAGCAGTGGATTGTCTGGGGTAGGCGGCTCGTCTTCAAAAACATCGGAGGCAGCGCCCGCGATGTGACCATCATGCAAGGCCCGAGCCAAGGCGCCCTCGTCCACAATGCCACCGCGTGCGCAATTGACGATATACGCTCCACTTGGCATCAAAGCTATTGTCCGTTCGTTGATGCAGTGCCGTGTCGATGGCAACAGCGGTGCGTGCAGAAACAAAAGATCGCTATTAGACACCAGTGTTTCAAGGTCCGCACAGCGTTCAATATCTGCCGGCCAGTCGACTGGTGCGATGCCGGGATCAAAAGCCATCACCCGAGCCTCGAACCCCATGATCAGGCGGCGCGCAGTACCCGAACCCACCGCACCTAATCCAAAGACTCCGATCCGCAGTTCCCGAATCTCGTACCCTTGAAGATGCTTCTGAGCAATCGGACGACCAGCACGCAGAGATTCGGAAACAGGATAGGTGTTCCTGATCAAAGACAACGCAAAACCTATTGCCAGCTCCGATACCGAGACGGCATTCGCACCCGGAGTCGAGACGACACGGATGCCCCGTTTACTCGCCGCGTCGACATCTATTGCGTCCAAACCCGCACCGTGTTTTCCGATTACTTGGAGGTTCGGACAGGCAGCAATCTGGCTTGCTGTTACTTTACTGGCCCTTACAATCACGCCGTCGCAGTGGGATGGAAATGGGTCCTCAGGGTGCAATACATCGGCCTGCTCTGAGAGCCGCGCCAAAGCTGTCGGATGAATTGGATCAATGACGTGAACGACTGGGCGCATGTTCAATCCATCCCCTTGGAAAGCCACTTCAAAGCTTCTTGGACTGTAGCAGGTACCCCAGGTCGTTCGGCTTCGATCCGAACGGCGTTCTTGCGATAAACTTCCAGCACGGCCTCGCTCACCGGTGCTTTCAGGCCGAATGCTTGCGCTTGATCTATGGCTGCGGCGACTTCATATTGCCTGCGCGGAGCATGCACGACATGCGTCCGAACCATCGCGTCCATTAGATCAGGAAACGGTCGCGCATTAACATCCAATAGGTTTTCGCGAACTTCGTTGCTGAGCCCCATTTTTTCTGCGGTAGCAAAGCACTCAATCGCAAGCGCTTCCATTCCTTTGGTCAGCAAACTGCGAAGAAGTTTCAAGCCACAGGCATCACCCGCTTTCGAGTTGGGCAAGGCTCTGACATTGAATCCTAATTGTTCTAACGCTCGCTCCGCATCAGCACTTGCAGGTCCAGAGAGAATAATCGGTGAGTTGACCCCCCCGGCGTCGACCGAGCCCATGATGGCGCCGTCGACGAAGTCAGTCGTGCACGCACCGAACAAAGCTGCGGCTTCACGCATAGTCGCCCGCGGGGACGACGAAAGATCGACGTAGAGTGCAGTAGCATCGCGCGCCGCTATACCC
>JAYPXD010000082.1:9982-10990 GCA_038135395.1 Alphaproteobacteria bacterium
TGCCGACGGAAAAACTCCTAGGATGAGGCTGTTCGAAATGTCGATTTCCTCAAGGTCCCGATGCACGATGCGGCCCCCTTCTGCGCATGTAGCCACCGGATCAACTATGTCGAAAGGGTGACCTTTGGCGTCCAGATGGTCAGCGAAGAGCCTTCCGACTTCTCCATACCCAATCAATATAGCCCGTTGTTCTTGCTGTGTTTGCTGCATGATTCCCTCCTCAAGGCAAGCTCAAAGTAAGCACAAAAAAAATACAACCTCAACGCCAAATCTCGACAGACGCCGCGCCTGCAAACCTAAGCAGTCGCGCTTTCGCACAATATTTTATTATTATTCAGCAGATTAGGAGATTCCTACCGACACGCGCGCGCCAAGGCAGACATTCTCATAGACAAGGGCTCCAATTTTTTGTATTTCGTTTGTACTGTTGTGCCGGAGGAGGTGCGACACTCATTCAGGTATGGAGGAACCCATGAAGAACCCCTTGGCGCTTGCCGCCGCTATTGCACTCACCGCACTTTCCAGTACAGCGGCGCTAGCCGAATATCCCGAACGCCCGATCGAAATGATCGTTGCCTACTCAGCGGGAGGCGGGACCGATGTCGCTGCTCGCACACTGGCACCCTTCATCGAGAAGTACCTGAATGGCGCGACCATCACGGTTGTCAACAAGCCTGGTGCGGGGGGTGAAATTGGGTTTACTGAGCTTTCGCAAGCTGAGCCCGATGGCTACACGATCGGCTTCATTAACACGCCGCACCTGGTGACACATCCGATCTCTCGTGAGACGCGGTATCAGTTGGCCGATATCCAACCGGTCTCGAACGTCGTCTACGATCCTGGCGCCTTCAGTGTTCTACCCGATGCTCCGTTCACGACCCTTGACGAACTCGTGGCTTACGCCAAAGAAAACCCCGGCGTCATTACATATGGCACGACAGGCGCCGGTGGGGATGATCACCTGGCTGCAGTTGCGCTCGAACGCCAAGCCGGTATCCAACTCACCCA
>JAYPXD010000082.1:11000-11399 GCA_038135395.1 Alphaproteobacteria bacterium
TTGGGTGGCCACATCACCATGGCTTCCATGAACGTGACCGAGGCTCTTTCTGATGCTCAGGCAGGGTCACTTATGATACTCGGCCAGATGGCAGAAGAGCGTTGGCCGGGCGCTCCCGACATTCCGACGTTCAAGGAGCAGGGTTATGATGTGATCATGGGCTCCAATCGCGGCATCGGTGCACCTGCAGGGATCCCGAGCGAAGTACTGGACGCCTTGGAGAACGCGGTGGCAAAAGCTGTAGAAGACCCTGAATTCGTGGAAGCTGCGCAGAAGCAACAACTTGCCCTATCATACCAAGACGCAGAGTCCTTCAAGGCATCGCTCGAAGCCTTGGATGCCAACTTGCGTGCAGTATGGCAAGAAACGCCCTGGAGTCAGTAATCAGAAAGAGCGAAG
>JAYPXD010000082.1:11409-13641 GCA_038135395.1 Alphaproteobacteria bacterium
AACCAGGGAGGACAAGATGAAGCAACATTCCGTTGAAATTTTGGCAGCAGCGGGCTTCGGCATCCTGTTTGCAATATTGCTGAGCGAAGCAATCACATATCCCGGGCGTTCAGCATATATGCCCACTGCAACCACAATTGTCGGCTTGGTCATGTGCGGACTATGGGCGCTGCGTAGTGCACGCCTTCTATTTGCGGGCAACACTGACCATTTGAATGTGAGGGGGGCCGAAGTTGGACATTTCGTACTGATCGTCGGAGCAGGAGCACTTTACACAGCACTATTTTCATGGATCGGGTTTTTCTCCGCAACAATCATCATGATCCCCGGAGTTGCAGTAACTCTCGGTTTCCGTGATTGGAAAACCCTATTCATTTCCGTGTTGGGTTTCGTCGCCGTCCTGTATCTTGTGTTCCGACTACTCCTGTCAGTTCCGCTTCCGGATGAAGCAATTCTCAAGCTTATTGGAGGCTAAGAATGGAGATTCTTCTAAATATCGCCGGCGCAGTGCCCGCCATTCTGGATCCTTACGTCATTCTGGCAATGATTGTTGGAACTGCGGTCGGTATCGCTGTTGGCGCTTTGCCTGGCCTGTCTGCGACGATGGGGATAGCCGTCCTGATTCCGTTGACCTTCACTATGCCGCCGCTGGTCGCTCTCGCGATGATTGCAGGTATCTACAATGGATCCATGTATGGGGGATCAATTCCGGCAATCTTGTTGCGAATTCCCGGAACGCCCGCGGGTATCGCGACGGTCTTCGACGGGCACGAAATGGCCAAGCAGGGCAAAGCGCGGCTGGCGCTTGATATCTCACTGGCTTCATCCTCGATTGGTAGCGCAGTCAGCGCAGTAGCTTTGCTTTTAGTTGCCCCGCTGCTCGCATTGGTCGCGCTGCAATTCAGCCCAGCGAACTACTTCTGGCTTGCGGTATTTGGCCTAACGGCTGTCTCCGTTCTTCTTGCCGGAACACCAGCCAAGGGGTATCTGTCAGCGGCTCTCGGACTATGCATTGGGATGGTAGGTATCGATGGGATCAGCGGAAATGAAAGATTCACATTCGGCACATTGGAGTTTCTTTCCGGAATCCACATCATCGTTCTTTTGACTGGTCTCTATGCAATACCACCCGCAATAGATCTTTTGATGGGTCGTAATGCGATCGAGACTGGAAAGCTCGACCTCGGAGAATCGTCCAAAGGCTTCAAATGGTCATCGTTGGTTCCGACCTGGATCCGTGCATCTGGCATCGGAATGGTCGTTGGACTGATCCCCGCGCTTGGCGGAAACATCGCCGCACTGATGGCATGGAATGAAGAGCGCAGGTACTCGAAGAACAAGGACAACTGGGGGAAAGGTGAACCCGCAGGCCTTGCTGCACCGGAATGCGCGAACAATGCAGATACCGCCGCAACGCTCATCCCAGCCCTGACCTTGGGCATCCCTGGAAACGCCGTTGCAGCGGTCATTTTGGGAGCGCTGTTGGTTCATGGGCTTCGCCCCGGACCGGAATTGTTCCGCGACAACGCAACTACAGTATACGGCTTCATGCTGTCGATGCTGATTACCGCAGGAATGATGTTCATCATTGGAAAGTTTGGTGCGCGCGCTTACGTTAATGTGCTGCGGATGCCTGCCAAGTTGCTTGGCCCCATGATCCTCGCGTTAACCGTCGTAGGCGTGTACGCGATCCACAACAGCATGTTTGAGGTTATCCTGATGCTGATTTTCGGTCTGCTCGGCTTCGTGATGGAACGTCTGTCGATCCCGACTGCACCAGCCGTTCTTGCTGTAATCCTAGGCCCAATTGCCGAGGAAAACCTCCGCCGCGCCCTCTTGATCTCACGTGACGATGTCTCGATCCTGTTTAAAGGGCCGATTTCATTGGTACTCATCGGCCTTGTGGTCATTGCGATCGCAACCCCGTGGCTTACAAAGAGAAAAAGATGAGCGTCAGCGACGAGGTACATACCGAGCTCCGACGTCGACTGATCGCCGGCCATTACGATCCGGGCGCGAAGCTAAAGGAAGAACATATTGCGAGTGAATTCGGCGTGAGCCGAACACCCGTGCGCACAGCAATACAGAAACTTGTTTCTGAGGGTCTTCTTGAGCCAGCCCCGAAGCGAGGCGCGATCGTAAGTCAGTGGGGGGATAACGATCTCGAGGAGATATTTGAGCTCCGCCTTTTTGCAGAAGGCCAAGCAGCCGCCTGGGCGGCAGAGCGGATTT
>JAYPXD010000083.1:0-8123 GCA_038135395.1 Alphaproteobacteria bacterium
GTATAGGATTACGCCCGCCGCATCCATGCGCGTTGTATCCCCCCGGTCGCAGGCCTTGGCAACTGCGTAGGCGTAGGATTTGCAGGCGTTCATCGTCGTGTACATGTCCGCCAGCTTGCCCTGCATCAGCTGGAAGTTGCCGATGGGCTCGCCGAACTGCTCGCGCTCGTGCAGGTAGGGCAGAACCACGTCCATGCAGGCCTGCATGATGCCCAAAGGCCCGCCGGAGAGCACCAGCCGCTCGTAATCCAGGCCGCTCATCAGCACGTTGACGCCGCGGCCCACCTGGCCCAGCACATTCTCCTCCGGCACTTCGCAATCCTGGAACACCAGTTCCGCGGTGTTGGAGCCGCGCATGCCCAGCTTGTCGAGCTTGCTGCCGGTCGAAAAACCCTTGAACCCTTTCTCGATCAGAAACGCCGTGATGCCGCGCGGGCCCGCCTCCGGATCGGTCTTGGCATAGACCACCAGCGTATCGGCATCCGGCCCGTTGGTGATCCACATCTTCGAGCCGTTCAGGATATAGCGGTCGCCCTTCTTATCCGCTCGCAGCTTCATCGACACCACGTCGGAGCCCGCATTCGGCTCGCTCATAGCCAGTGCGCCGACATGCTCGCCGCTGACGAGTTTCGGCAGGTAACGCGCCTTCTGCTCCTCCGTCCCGTTGCGGTGGATCTGGTTCACGCAGAGGTTGGAGTGCGCGCCATACGACAGGCCGACGCTGGCCGAGGCGCGGGAGACTTCCTCCATCGCCACCATGTGCTCCAGATAGCCCATGTTGCTGCCGCCATACTCCTCCGCCACCGTAACGCCCAACAGACCAAGTCCGCCAAGCTTCGGCCAGAGGTCCATGGGGAAGGCATTGTCGCGGTCTATGTCGGCGGCCCGCGGCGCGATTTCCTCCGATGCAAATGCCAGTGCGGTGTCCCGCAGCATGTCGGCGGTCTCACCGAGGCCGAAATCGAGGGATGGCATGGCGTTGGGCAGCATGGGAAACACCGTTCAGGTCGGAAAGGGACAGGCCGGTACTATACGCCAAACCTGCCGGCCGTTACCAGCCGAGGGGCTCTACAATCGGTGCATGCCCCACCACGGTGTCGCCCCGACACCCACAGCCCTTGAAATCCGGGCATTGACCCGGTATCGCAAACACACCATTCGGGGGCGCTTACCACGATTGGCCTTCTTCCGGGAACGCCAGGGCTCGACGAACAGGGATTGCGCGGATGGCTCTCTATCTGGTGACCGGCGGATGCGGATTTATCGGCTCGCATCTGGTCGATGCTTTGCTCGCCCGCGGCGATCGGGTCCGCGTGCTGGATGACCTGTCCACCGGCAAGCGCGAAAACTTGCCGCTGGACCGTATCGAGCTGGTGTTGGGCGATGTTTCGGACCCGGCCACCGTGCGCCGCGCCATGGCGGGCGTCGAAGGATGCTTTCATCTGGCGGCCATTGCATCCGTGCAACGCTCGAACGAGGATTGGGTGCCGGTGCACCAGGTCAATCTGACCGGCAGCATCGCCGTGCTGGATGCCGCCCGCACGGCCCGCGCGGATGGCCCGGTGCCGGTGGTCTATGCCAGTTCGGCGGCAGTTTATGGCGATAATCCGAACGTGCCGCTGGCAGAAATCGCCGAAACCCGGCCCCTGACCGCCTATGGCGCCGATAAACTGGGTTCGGAACTCCATGCCCGCGTCGCCGGCAATGTGCATGGCGTCGCCACCACCGGGTTCCGGTTTTTCAATGTGTACGGCCCGCGACTTTGTCTATGTCGCGGACGTGGTGCGCCACCTGATCGCCGGGATGGCCAATGCGTCGCTGGACGCGCCGGTCTTCAATGTCTGCACCGGACGCAAGACCGACATATTGACCCTGGCCAACACCATCGCCGAATTGCTGCAGGCGAAGGCCGATATCCGCTTTGCCGACCCTCGCCCGGGCGATATCAAGCACTCGCTGGGCGACCCGACTGCCGCCAAAAAGGCGCTTTCTGTAGCAGCGGAAACCACACTGCCGGATGGCCTGGGTCATCTGTTGGATGCCATCCGTTCATCGTAGGGCACATCCTGATCTGCTCGGATCGGGCGATATTTCTTGCGCCGCGTTGAGTCGCCGTGGCTGTCGGCAAATATTGCCTCACGACTTCGGGATGCATGTTATTTTCTTACTGGATTTAAAATAATGTAGTATTGATGGTCACGGTATGATGGTAGTCGCGATGTCATTCGGGCATCGCTCATATACTGTTTGCCGGCAGTGGGATGGTTCAATGACAAAAGTCGTCCTGAGCGGAGGCAGCGTTACGCTCCGCGACAGTCTGAGACACCAATTGTCCGCTTCTCCAATGCAAGTGCTAGGGGAGGTTGACGACCCGGCCGAGATGCCCCTAGCCGCCCGCGAACTGCCGGTACCCGACGTCGTTCTGACCATCGACCGCCCGTCCGCTTTACCACCGAACACAGAATGGCACGTGCCATTTTCCGCCACTTGGCCGGCGGTCCGCATCCTAGCGTTGATTACCAACCGCCACACGAGCCTGGCGGCAGAAGCGCTGCAATGGGGCGCTGATGGCTGCCTGTTCGCCGGCGAACCTACGGACACTTTGGTTCTGGCCCTCCAATTGGTGGCCGTAGGACAGACCGTCTGTCCGGATCAGGTCGGCCGATCGTTCTTCCGGGATGCAGCCGCGGTGCGCGATCCACGCCTTACGCCGCGGGAATTGGAAATCTTGCAGGGCCTGGTGCTGGGCCATAGCAACAAAATGATCGCCAATGCGCTGGGAACGACGCATTTGACGGTGAAGGCGCAATTGCGCCACCTGCTACGGAAACTGGGCCTTACCAACCGCATGCAGGCGGCGCTTTGGGCCCAGGAACACGGCTACATGCCATCGCAGGATGGCATCGACCGCCGAGGCTCGGTTGCGCATGCGGTCGGCCACCACTAGTGTGGGGCCAGCTTCACATGTCCTGCCTCACCTGAAACGACGCGAGCTTGCCATGGTCCATCGTATCGCCTCCATCCTGCTGGCCATATCGCTAGCCTTCTACGCTGCGAATGCTTCGGCCGCCAAGGGAAACACCCTGATCCTTCAGCTTCGCACCGGCGACGTGACGATCGAAATGCGCCCCGATCTGGCGCCGAACCATGTTGCGCGCATCAAGGAACTGGTGCAGCAAGGCTTCTATAACGGCCTGAAGTTTCACCGCGTGATCGACGGCTTTATGGCGCAGACCGGCGACCCGCGTGGCGATGGCACCGGCGGCAGCGGCAAGAATATCAAGGCGGAATTTACGGCGACGCCGTTCGTGCGTGGGGTCGTCGGCATGGCGCGCTCCCGCGACCCGGACAGCGCCGACAGCCAATTTTTCATCATGTTCGAAGCCTCGCCCTCGCTGAACAACCAATACACCGTCTGGGGCAACGTGATCAGCGGCATGGAACACGTCGACCGCATCAAAAAAGGCGAGCCGGCGCTGAATGGCGTCGTGCAAAACCCCGATAAAATCATCAGCATGCGCTTGCAATAATGCCGCGCCCGGCTCTCTGCCGGGCCATCGGCCTTCGGGGAGTAGTGGCATACCCAAGCCGCGGCAGAATACAGCCGTTTTCGTGGGTGCATCGTCTGAATGCCGGCTGTAGCATAGTCTCCTATGATCACCGCGCGATGATTGTTGCCACAGGAGGACGCCATGCCCCGTCAGGACAAAACCCACTACGAAGCCATCGTCATCGGCGCCGGCGTCGCCGGCATCTACCAGATCAAGCGCCTGCTCGACATGGGCATGGATGCTACGGTGCTGGAGGCCGCCGGAGGACTGGGCGGCACCTGGTACAACAACCGGTACCCGGGCGCACGCTTCGACAGCGAGAGCTATACCTATGGCTTTACCTTCTCGAAGGAGGTGCTGGCAGAATGGCACTGGAAGGAACGGTATTCGCCGCAGCCGGAGAATTTGAAGTATCTGGAATTCGTTGCCGACAAGTTCGGCCTGCGCCAGCACATGCAGTTCAACTGCCATGTCGACGCCGCCCATTTCGACGATGAGGAGAACATCTGGCGGCTGACGGTCAATGGCGACCGCAAGCTAACCTGCCGATGGCTGATTATGGGCGTCGGCCTGCTTTCGATTCCGACCATGCCGCGCCTCGATGGCATCGGCGACTTCAAAGGCGACAGCTTCCACACCTTCGACTGGCCGCACGAAGGCTATGATCTGACCGGCAAGAAGGTCGGCATCATCGGCACCGGCGCAACCGCGATCCAGGTGATCGGCGACATCGCCGACAAAGTGGGGTCGCTGCACGTGTTCCAGCGCCGCGCCAACTGGGCCGCGCCGCTGAACAACTCGAAGATCTCGGAAGAGCAGATGGCGGAAATCCGCAGCCGCTACGACCAGATTTTCGAGGTCTGCGCCCGCACCCCTGGCGGCTTCGAGCATGAGCCGGACCGGCGCGGCTTCTATGAAGTCAGCCGCGAGGAACGCGAAAAGCTCTGGAACAGGCTTTATGGAGAGCCCGGCTTCGGCATCTGGCTGGCCAACTTCCGCGAAATCTTCATGGATGAAGCGGCGAACGCGGAATTCTCCGAATGGATCGCCGACCGCATCCGCGAGCGGGTGAAAGACCCGGTGACGGCCGAGAAGCTCATCCCGCGCGACCATGGCTTCGGTGTGCAGCGGGTGCCGCTGGAGACCTACTACTACGAGGCCTACAACCGCCCGAACGTGCATCTGGTCGACCTGAACGACACGCCGCTGGTGCGGGTGACGGAGAAAGGGTTGCAGACGACGGACGCCGAGTACGATTTCGACGTCATCATCTACGCCACCGGCTTCGACGCGATCACCGGCGCCTATGACCGAATCGATATCACCGGCACGAACGGCGCCAAGCTGCGCGACAATTGGGAGACGCGGATCACCACCTATCTCGGCATGTTCATCGAGGGCTTCCCGAACCTGATCATGCCGAACGGCCCACAGAGCGGCTCGGCCTCGACCAATTATCCGCGCGGCATCGAGATCGGCGTCGCCTGGGTATCGGATTTCCTCGAATATGTCCGCGCCAACGGGCATACCCGGGTGGAGCCTGCCGGCGATGCTGCCGAGCGCTGGACCCAGCACGTGGAAAAAATGTATTCCGTCATGCTGATGCGCAAAGCGAAGAGCTGGTTCACCGGCTATAATTCCAACGTCAAAGGCCATGAGGCCGGAACAATCCGCTATCTGGTCTACAACGGCGGCACGCCCAAATATGTATCGATCATCAACCAGGTGACGGCGGACGGCTATTCGGGCCTTGTCTTCGACAATGACCCCAGCGGCGGCGCCAAGGCGGAGACAGAGTTCTCGCGCCGGGCGGCGGAGTAGGTCCGCGCAGCAGACCTGGCCAGGTCCGCTGCAAACCTCAAAAGGCTCCGACACGGCGGCCTAGTCACAGCGCCGGCAGAAACCTTGAAAGACGGAGTGCGCCACATGGCCGCCGACGAGCCAACCCAAAGAACCGAACGCCAGGTGGCGCTGGACTATCACGAGCTTCCCCGCCCCGGTAAGCTCGAAATCCGGCCGACCAAACCCATGGACAACGGCCGTGATCTGGCGCGCGCCTATTCGCCCGGCGTCGCCGAGGCCTGCAACGAGATTGCCGCGAATCCTCGGGATGTCGTGCGCTATACCGCCAGGGGCAACCTGGTCGGCGTCGTTTCCAATGGCACCGCTGTGCTGGGCCTAGGCAATATCGGTGCGTTGGCCTCCAAGCCCGTGATGGAAGGCAAGGCGGTCCTCTTCAAGAAATTCGCCGGCGTGGATTGCTTTGACATCGAAGTGAATGAAAGCGACCCGGAACGGCTGGCCGAATTCGTCTGTCGCCTGGAACCAACGTTCGGCGCTATCAATCTGGAAGATATCAAGGCTCCGGATTGTTTTACCGTGGAGCGCATCTGTAAGGAACGGATGGGCATCCCGGTATTTCACGACGACCAGCATGGCACCGCGATTGTCGTAGCCGCCGCGACTAAGAACGCCCTGTATCTCTCTGGCAAGAACCCAGCCAATATCCGCGTCGTCGGGTTGGGCGCCGGCGCGGCAGGCGTCGCCGGCCGGACCAATCTGTGCTCGATGGGCGTCAAGCCGGAGAAAATAACTGTCTTCGACAAAGAAGGCGTGCTGCAGTTGGGCCGCAATGACCTCTGTCCGGAACAATTGGCATTTGCCCGCGACGTTGGCCGCATCACTATCACTGAAGCACTAGACGGGGCAGATCTGTTCCTCGGCCTGTCCGGCCCTCGCCTCCTGACTGAGGAAATGGTCGCCCGCATGGCGCCAAAGCCGATCATTTTCGCGCTCGCGAACCCGACGCCGGAAATCATGCCGGACGTCGCCCGCAGCGGTGCACCGGGCGCATTGATCGCTACCGGCCGGTCCGATTTCCCCAACCAGGTCAATAACGTCCTCTGCTTTCCCTTCATCTTCCGCGGTGCGCTGGATGTGGGCGCGACGGAAATCAACGAAGAGATGAAACTGGCGTGCGCCGCCGCTATTGCCGGCTTGGCGCGTGAAACGACCTCGGCGGAGGTCGGCCAAGCCTATCGTGGCGAACGCCTGACCTTTGGCCCGGACTACTTGATCCCCAAGCCGTTCGATCCGCGGCTACTGCCACGGGTCGCCTATGCCGTCGCCAAGGCGGCGATTGAAACGGGCGTCGCCACCCGCCCTTTGGATCTGCACGAATACCGGCTGCGGCTCGAAGCGCAGGTCTACCGCTCTTCGATGGTGATGCGGCGGGTATTCGAAAGCGCGCGGCGGTCCAAACGGCGCATTGTTTTCGCTGAAGGCGAAGACGAACGCGTGTTGCGCGCTGCACAGGCCATTAGCGAGGAAACCGCAGACACGCCGATCCTCGTTGGCCGGCCAGAGGTCATTGAATCGCGGTTGGAGCGGGCCGGCCTTCGGATTCGGCCCGGCATGGATTTCGAGGTCGTCGATCCGACGGACGACCCCCGCTATCCCGCCTATTGGGGCAGCTATCACAAGATTATGGCGCGCGGGGGCGTAACACCCGACCTAGCCAAGGCGATACTGCGGACCAACACCACGGCGATCGCCGCGGTCATGGTGCATCGCGGCGAAGCCGACAGCATGATTTGCGGCACGTTCGGCGAGTACCGCTGGCACCTGAATTATGTCACGCAAGTCCTCGCCGAGGGGCCGCTGCATCCGGTCGGCGCTTTGTCGTTGGTGATCCTGGACGCCGCCCACTGTTCATTGCCGACACCCACGTCCACATTATGCCGACGCCAGAGCAGGTGTGCGAAACGGTTTTGGCAGCGGCGCGCCACGTTCGACGGTTCGGCATCGCCCCCAAGATAGCACTCTGTTCCGGTTCGCAGTTTGGCAACCTGGACAGCGCGTCTGGCCGCGTCATGCGTGGCGCGCTGGAGTTGTTGGACGCCCGGCCTACGGATTTCGAGTATGAAGGCGAAATGCAGACGGACGCTGCGCTCGATCCGGATTTGCGGGAGCGCCTGTTCCCCGGCGGTCGCCTGACGGGCAAGGCCAACGTACTGATCTATGCCAACACCGACGCCGCCGGCGCTGCCCGGAACATCCTGAAATCCGTAGCCGGCGGATTGGAGGTCGGGCCGATCCTGATGGGCATGGGCAACCGCGCCCACGTGGTGACGCCGTCGATTACCGTGCGCGGACTGCTGAACATCGCCGCGCTCGCCGGTTCGGAAGTATCCAGCTACGGCTGACGGAGCTTAATCAAAATCGCTTCGAACATCGTCCTCAAAAGACCCGGTCAGCGGCGACATCTGACCGGGCAATAGCTGGCACGAGCGACGCGCTGATCAATACTGGCGGATCAGGCCGACCAGGCGACCCTGCACTTGCACCCGATCGGGTTCCAACAGCCGGGTTTCATAGCGGGGGTTGGCGGCCTCCAGCGCGACCTTCGTGCCCTGCTGGTGCAGGTATTTCAACGTCACTTCCTCGCGGTCGACCAGCGCCACGACGATTTCGCCCGGTTTATAGTTCGGGCCGTCCTGGATCACCACGGTATCGCCATCGAGGATGCCGGCGTTGATCATTGAGTCGCCAGCCACCTCCAGCGCATAATGA
>JAYPXD010000083.1:8133-11857 GCA_038135395.1 Alphaproteobacteria bacterium
GCCGGCGGCGATGCGACCGTAGAGCGGCAACTCAATGTCTGTCGCCGGCATTGCGACCGGTCTGCCCAGAGTCGTAACCGGACTGGACGATACCGACTTCGGCGCGCTGCTTGCGGCCGCCGATTCCGGCAAACGCATGACCTCCAATGCGCGGGCGCGGTGCGCAAGGCGGCGGATAAACCCTCGTTCCTCCAGCCCGCTGATCAGGCGGTGTATGCCGGACTTGGATTTCAGGCCAAGCGCATCCCGCATTTCATCGAAGGAGGGGGAAATGCCGTCTTCCTGCAGACGCTGATTGATATACGACAGCAGGTCAGTTTGTTTGCGTGTAAGCATATTGATCTCACAAGGTTCCGCATCACACTAGATAATGCGCTCATGAACATGATTTGTTCTAGATATGCTGTCAATATGCGTCAATATTGTTTTTATGTTCTTAAAGGAGCCCATCCAGCAGCAAGGCTGGCACCAATGTTCCCTTTTTGACCGCAGGAGCGTTCTCGTGACGCACAATCAATGCCCTTGCTTCGGCCAATGCCGTCAGCATCGATGAGTCCTGCTTGGCGAACGGCACGACCTGCCCATTGGCGTTGAGCCGAGCCCGCATATAGTCCTGCCGTATGCCATTCGCCGGCAGGTCGGCCGCGGTTTCCACCATGGTCGGCGCGGGAATACCATCGGCACGCCCCTGCATCGCATATAGCAGAGGTCGCAGAAACAGCATAGCGCACACCATCGAGGACACCGGATTTCCCGGCAATCCCAGCACATGGCTATGCCCTAGCTTGCCGACCATCAACGGTTTGCCTGGCCGCATGGCGATCTTCCAGAAATCGACCTGCAATCCGTCTTCCTTCAACGCGGTCTGCACCAGATCGTGGTCGCCCACGCTGGCGCCGCCGATGGTGACCAGGATGTCGGCGTCCCTTGCGGCCGCCACGGCCTCACGCAGAGATTCGATCGTGTCCCTGGCGACCCCAAGCACCAACGGCTCACCGCCATTCGCCCGGACGAATCCGGCGAGCGAAGTGCTGGTAGATGCGACGATTTGACTGACCGCAATCGGCTCGCCCGGAAAGACGATTTCATCGCCGGTGGCCAGAATCGCGACGCGCGGGCGGCGCACCACCTTCAGCCAGGGGTAGTCCATCGCGGCGGCCAGGGCCAACTGGCGGGGCGAAAGATAGGTCCCCGCCGCCAAACGGCGCTCACCCTCGCGAAAATCCAGACCGGCGTCGCGAACATTGCCGCCGGTTTCTTCCGCCTCGACAATGGTGATTTGATCGCCGTTGGCCTCGGTATCCTCCTGGATGACGACCGTATCGGCTCCGGCAGGCAAGGGCGCTCCCGTGAAAATGCGGACACATTGGCCGGCCTGGAGATTGGGCTCGTAGAATCCGCCAGCCTGAACCGCGCCCACCATTTTGAGCCTTACTGGCACGCTGGCGACGTCCGCGCCGCGCACCGCATAGCCATCCATGGCGCTGGCGGCAAAGGGCGGCTGGGTGCGCCGCGCCACCAGGGGGCCGGCCAGAACCCGACCGGCGGCATCCATCAGGCCGACAGTCTCCGCCGGCAAGGTCGAGGCGCCCGCAACGACGCGGGCTTGGGCTTCTGCGACAGAGATCATTTGCGGCTGGCCTCATAGGTGCCGGACTTGCCGCCGGTCTTCAGCAACAGGCGGACGTCCTGAATTTCCATAGCTTTGTCGATGGCCTTGCACATGTCATAGACGGTGAGCGCGGCAACGCTGGCGGCGGTCAGCGCCTCCATCTCTACGCCGGTGCGGCCCTTCAGCTTGCAGGTGGCGCGGATGGCGACGGCGTTCTCAGCCTCGACGCATTCCAGATCGACCGTGACCTTGGTCAGCGCCAGCGGGTGGCAAAGGGGGATCAGCTCCGGCGTGCGCTTGGCCGCCATGATGCCGGCGAGGCGGGCCACGCCCAGCACGTCGCCCTTGCCGATCTCGCCCGCCTGGATGGCAGCGAGGGTCGCCGGCTGCATCACGACGCGCGCGCCGGCAGTGGCGACACGTTCGGTCTCGGCCTTGTCCGAGACGTCGACCATCTGCGCCCGGCCTTCGGCGTCAAAATGGGTCAGGCCGGTCTCCGCAGAGCTCATGCGGCCCTCGCCAGCAGCGCCTTGGTGGCTGCGGTGACGTCGTCCTGGCGCATCAGGTGCTCGCCGACCAGGAAACAGCGGGCGCCGACCCTGGACATGCGCGCGAGGTCGGCAGCGGTGCGCAGGCCGCTTTCGGAGACCAGCAGCCGGCCTTCTGGCACCAACGCCGCCAGTTCCTCGGTCACGCCGATATCGGTGACGAGCGTCTTCAGGTTGCGGTTGTTGATGCCGACAAGCTGTGCGCCCAGGGCCAGCGCCCGGTCGAGTTCGGGCGCATCGTGCACCTCCACCAGCACGTCCATCTGCAGCGCCTCTGCCGTCGCCGCCAGATCCGTCGCCTCATAGTCGTCGAGACAGGCCATGATCAGCAGCACGCAATCCGCGCCCAGCGCCCGCGCCTCGCAGATCTGGAACGTGGTCAGCATAAAGTCCTTGCGCAGCACTGGCAGCTTACAGGCATCGCGGGCGGCCTTCAGATAAGCATCGTCGCCCTGGAAGTATGGCACGTCGGTCAGCACGCTGAGGCAGGACGCGCCGCCGGCCTCATAGGCCCTGGCAAGCGATGGCGGGTCGAAGTCCGGACGGATCAGGCCGCCGGAGGGCGAGGCCTTCTTGATCTCCGCAATCAGCCCATAGCCGCCGGCGTCGACTTTCGACTTCAACGCCATGGCAAATCCTCGCGGCGGGCCTTGCAGCATGGCCTCGGCGATCAGATCCTGTTCCGTTTTCTGCGCCTTGCAGCGGGCAACATGCTCGCGTTTGTCGGCGCAAATGCGGGCGAGGACGTCAGGCATGTCGGGTTTGCTTTTCATGTGGGCGTTCCTCCCGTAGCCCGGACGAGAGCTGCAAGCTTGGCCGCCGCCGCACCGCTATCCAGCGCCGCCGCTGCCATCGCGACGCCATCCTTCAGCGTCGCAACCTTGTCGGACACAACCAGGGCCGCGGCTGCGTTCAGCAGCACGATATCGCGATAAGGGCTTGCCTCGCCCGCCAGTACGCCGCGCAGAGCCTTTGCGTTGTGGTCTGCCGTACCGCCGACCAATGCAGCAAAATCCGCCCGTGGCACGCCCGCATCTTCCGGCGTGACCTCAAAGGTCGAGACCTGGCCATCCTTCACCTCCGCTACCCAGGAGGGACCGGTGGTGGTCAGTTCGTCCAGGCCGTCGGAGCCATGCACGATCCAGGCGCGCTCGCTGCCAAGGCTTGCCAGCACCCGCGCCTGCGGTTCCACCCATTCGCGCGCAAAAATCCCCATAAGCTGCCGCTTGGCGCCGGCCGGGTTGGAGAGCGGGCCCAGCAGGTTGAAAATCGTACGGGTGCCGAGTTCAACCCGGGTCGGTCCGACGTGGCGCATCGCGCCGTGGTGGCGGGGGGCCATCAGGAAGGTGATGCCGACGTCCCAAATCGCTTTCTGGACCAACGCCATGTCGCAGTCGATGTTGACGCCGAGCGCCGTCAGCACGTCCGCGCCGCCGGACTTGCTGGAGAGCGCGCGGTTGCCGTGCTTGGCCACCGGCACGCCGCAGGCGGCGATCACAAAGGCGACGGCGGTGGAGATGTTGTAGGTGCCCTTGGCGTCGCCGCCAGTGCCGCAGGTGTCGAT
>JAYPXD010000083.1:11867-12861 GCA_038135395.1 Alphaproteobacteria bacterium
CCTGTGCCGAGGGTAGCGTTGGCACGGGGGGGTGCCCCTATCGGCAGCACCTTGGCCCGCATGACGCGGGCCGCGCCGGTCAGCTCCTCGACGGTCTCGCCGCGCACGCGCAGCGCCATCAGGAAGCCGCCGATCTGCGAGGGTGTAGCCTCACCAGACATCATGATATCGAACGCCTGCCGCGCCTCGTCTTCCGAGAGTGGATGGCGGTCGGCGACCTTGGCGATCAGGGGTTTGAAGGCGTCGCTCATGGCGTGCGGGTCTCCCAGCTTAAGCCGCGGCGTGCAGGCGGCGGGGCGGCAGCGGCTTTGGCGTGCCGGTCGGCAGGCGGCCGCCGGTCGCCATGGACAGGAAGTTGCCGAGCAGTTGGTGCCCCGCCTGGCTGGCTATGCTCTCCGGGTGGAACTGCACGCCATGGATCGGCAGGGTGCGGTGGCGGAAGCCCATGATCAGGCCGTCCTCGGTCTCCGCATTGATTTCCAGGCAGTCCGGCAGGCTCGCGCGCTCGACCAGCAGCGAGTGATAGCGCGTCGCCTCGAACGGGTTCGGCAGGCCGGCAAAAACGCCGGTGTTCTTGTGGTGCATGCGGCTGAGCTTGCCGTGCATCGGCTGCGGCGCGCGCACGACCTTGCCGCCGAAGGCCTGGCCGATGGTCTGATGGCCGAGGCAGACGCCGAGCAGCGGCACCTTTGCCTCCGCTGCCGCGGCGACGAGGTCGAGGCAGATGCCCGCCTTGTCCGGGTCGCACGGGCCGGGCGAGATCACAATGCCTTCCGGCTGCAATGCCATGGCATCGGCGACGGAGATGGCGTCGTTGCGGTGCACGGCGAACTCGCCGCCCAACTCGCCCAGGAAGTGGCGCAGGTTGTAGACGAAACTATCGTAGTTATCGATCAGGAGGAACATTTTCAGAATCCGTCATTGCGAGGCGCGGCTACTCTTTGTCCGTCATTGCGAGGACCGGAGCGACGAAGCAACCCAGGGGGTTCAGAGC
>JAYPXD010000083.1:12871-13616 GCA_038135395.1 Alphaproteobacteria bacterium
CTGTCTGTAGAAATTTTTACCACCCGGGTGTGGGCGGGGGGGGGCTTTTTTTGGGCGTTCGGGGCGGGGCGGGGCCCCCCCACCCAACCCAGGGGGTTCAGAGCGTGGCACTCCTGGGTTGCTTCGCTTCGCTCGCAATGACGGCCAGAGGGGCAGGTATCTGGCTCCGAGACTTTGCTCATGCATTCCCCCTTACTGCGGCGCATAGCGCACGGCTTCGTTGGCAGCGCGCACCAGAGCCGCGGCCTTGTCGACGCTTTCCTGGTACTCCGCGGCGGGATTGCTGTCCGCCACGACGCCGACGCCGGCCTGAACGTACATCACGCCATCCTTGACCAACGCGGTGCGCAGGCCAATGCAGGTGTCCATGGTGCCGTCGGCGGCGAAATAGCCGATGCAACCCGCATAGATACCGCGCTTTTCCGGCTCCAGTTCGTCGATGATTTCCATCGCCCGCACCTTTGGCGCGCCGGACAGCGTGCCCGCCGGGAAACCGGCGATCAGCGCGCCGAAAGCGTCATAGCTGGGGTCCAGCTCGCCCTCGACGGTGGAGCTGAGGTGCATCACATGGCTGTAGCGCTCGATTTCGAACTGGGCCAGCACCTCGACCGAGCCGATTTTGGCGACGCGGCCGACATCGTTGCGGGCGAGATCCAGCAGCATCAGATGCTCGGCCAATTCTTTCGGATCGTTCTGCAACTCTTCGGCCAAGGCGCGGTCTTCGGCATCGGTCTGGCCGCGGCGG
>JAYPXD010000084.1:0-13250 GCA_038135395.1 Alphaproteobacteria bacterium
TAGAGCACATAGCGCTCATCCCCCGCATCCCAGACGCCGAGGGAGCCGCGCGGCTGGTTCTATTGCGCGTGCACGCGGGTGATGACGTAGCGGCGCTTGACCACGTGCGCGGCCTGGGCAAAGGCCGCCTCAGCCGCGGCCTTGTCGCCCCGTTCGTGCCGGTGCGAGATATTGTCGGGATTGCCCTCCCAGATCGGCGGCGAGGAAGGATCGGCGGCATAGGCGGTGTCGGTGACGGCGGGCAGGGGGGTGTAGTCCACCTCCACCAGTTCGTCGGCGTCCTTCGCCTGGTTCAGGGTGGTGGCGATGACCATGGCGACCGTGTCGCCGACATACTTGACATGATCGACCATCATTGCCGGCCGCTGCGGCGCGAACATCGGCGAGCCGTCGGCGCGCTTACGCGGCTGGGTGGCTTTGGGCATGCCGAGGCCGTCGTCGGCATAGTCCTGGCCCGTATAGACCGCCAGTACCCCGGGCGAAGCCTTGGCGGCGGCGGTATCGACGCTGTTGATCTTCGCATGCGCATGCGGCGAGCGCACGAACACGGCATAGACTTGGCCGGGTATGACACGGTCGTCCTGGAAATGCCCCGCGCCACGGACGAGACGGACGTCCTCCAGACGGATTGCGGGCTGGCCGATGCCGAATTTCATGGGGAGTCTCTCTTTGCTTATGCCGCCATTTCGAGGAGCGCGGCAACGAAGCGATCCAGAGAAACGCTTCTGCCGGACTGAAGGGCCGGCCTGGATTGCTTCGCTCCGCTCGCTATGACGGAGGAGGTGATCAATCCAGCACTGCCACGAACTCGCAGCTGACCAGTCCCGGCCCGTCGCCTGGAACGGCAATCGTATGCCTGGCTGGCCTCGAGTCCGCGTCCGGGAACATTTTCACCCACTCGCCATTGAGCGCCGCCCGGCCCTCCGCCGCATCACGCACGTAGAAGGTGATGCGCAGGATGTTGTCTGGGGCGCCGCCCGCCGCCTGCATCGCGCTGGCGATATGGGTGAAGACGTTGGCGATCTGGCCGGCCAGGTCCGCCGGCATGCCGGAACCATCCGGGTTCCGGCCGCCGATGACGCTGGACATCATCAGGTTGCCGATGCGGCTGGCCCCGGGGATCGGGTTGGAATGCGCGAACCCCGGGATTTCGATGCTTTGACGCTTGGGCATAGACGCTTCGCTCTATTCGGCGGCGCGGAAAACGGGGGCGTTTTCCAGGTCGTCGACCAGCGCTTCCTTGCCTTCGGTGGGCAGGGTTACGGCATAGTTCAGCGCCCCGTCGATATCGCCGCCCCACACGTCGCGCGGCAGTTCATACAGCAGTTCGACGCCGTAACCGTTGGGGTCGTGGATATAAAGGCTGTGGGTCATGCCATGATCGACGCGGCGGTCGAACTTCACGCCCTTTTCCTGCAGGAACTCCAGATGCGCCAGCCAGGACTCGCGGTCCGGGAAGGTAATGGCGATGTGGTTCACCGCCACCGGCATGCCGAACATGCTCCATTCCTTCGGCGGCGCCGGCAGGTTGGGGTTTTCGACCAGGGCCAGATCGTGGTGGTTTTCCTTGCCGTCTTTCAGGCCGCTATAGAAGCGCATGTTCGGCGGATTCGGTCGTTTCTCGGTCGCCTTAAGTTGGCCGACCTGCTTCATGCCGACGACTTCGGTCCAGAACTGATGCGATTCTTCCATGTTGAGGACATTCAGCACCACATGGTTGATGCCCACGGGGGTTTTGGCAGATGCTTGCGACATAGGGGGTCCTCCAAAAATCTAAGGGAAGCTTAGGCCCGAAAGGCCGATTAGACCAGCGGCATTTAGTCAATCGGCTCGTTGAGAAAGCGCTCCACCAGCGCCAGCCCGCGCTCCCGATCCAACGCCATGTTGGCGGCCAGCTGGTTGCGGCCTTGCGAGCCCAGGTAGAACCGCTCGTACTGCTCGTTGCGGCTGCCGAGCGCCGTTCCGGTAAAGTCCCACGCCAGGCGGAACAGCCGGTCCCTTGCCTCCGCATCCATCTCAAAGCCCGGAATGTAGCGGTCGATCAGCGGCCGCAGTTCCGGGTCCTGCAGGGCGGCGTAGGAAGGCGTGGTAAACAGATTGTGGGCGCCAATCTTGCGGATGACCTCGTTCACCCGCGGGAACCACTCCGGCAGAGCGGCGCGCAGCGCCAGCAATGGACCCAGCTTGCAGGTCCAAAGGCCATTGCCGACCTCCGCGGCTTCGGTCTCGGCGGCGATGATGGCGGCCCGGGCGAACTCTGCATAGGTGGCGATCTCGCCCAGCACCTGCTCGGTCTGCAGGTCTTTGCGGTTGATCGCCTCCGAAAGCCGCAACGTCAGGCCGCGCGCGAATTGCAGCTTTGCCTCCGCCCGGATCATGGTTTGCTGCATGATGTTCGGCCACCAGGAGGTCTTCATCACCGTGTTGTAGACATCCAGATTGCCATTGATCGCCAACCGGTCGCGCGGGATTTCCACGTCGTCGAAGATGACGAAGGCGTCCTGCTCGTCGAAACGGGTCGAGAACGGGTGGTCGAAACGGTTGGAGTTCACATGCGTGCTGTCGCGGCAGATGAATTTCAGCCCCGGTGCATCCATGGGCACGCAGAACGACAATGCGTGCGCCGGATCGGCGTCTGGCATCGGCGCGCCGGGGTAGACTGCCAGCTCGTCGGCGAATGGCGCCAGCGTCGCCAACACGCGGCTGCCACGGACGATGATGCCGTGCTCGGTCTCCTCCACTTTGTGCAACTGCACCGGATCGAACCCGGTCGGGAAGGTGCCCTTTGCCAGGTTTACGGTCGAATGCACGATGGTGTGCGTCAGCGACAGGTCTTCGCGCGCCAGTTTCTTCTGATAGCGCACCAGGTTTTCGCCGCCCTCTTCGTTGCCGAACGCGGACCACTCATCAGCGCGTCCGGCGAACCCGGCATACGTGACATTCATATAGTCGGGCGTCCGTCCCATCAGTCCGACCGAGTATTCCGCCGGGCGACGCAGACCCTTGTGCCGGAGCAAAAGATCCTCGCGCGAGCGGGGAATCATATGGCTGACGTTGATCGCCTCGCCCGTCTCCGGGTCAGGCATCAGGCAATCGTCCGCATGCGTGTGCTGCAGGTCATACACCTCGGCCAGCGCCTGCGCTGCGCCGCGGAAGGCCGGATGATCGACAATATCGGCGACCTTGTCACTGCCGACCCAGATTTCGCGCTTGCTGCGCAGGCCCTGAAGAAATTGTGCGCCGGTTCTGGCTGGCATTGGACGGGTTCCTTCTGCGCGGATGGGCGGGAACGGCGGTCGGTCCGTCTATGGGCGGCCGATGGCGATATCGATCCACAAGTGCGGCGTCACCGTTGCGGCATCGCCCGAGCGCAGCACCAGAGTGGTGGTCGCGCTCTCGATTACGGCGGGGCCGGCGATTTGCTGGCCGTGGACAAGCGTGTCCCAGGCATAGACCGGCGTCTCGCGCCAGCCGCCCATATAGACCGGCCGGTGCGAGCCTGGCCCCGCTGCATGCCGCCCCGTGGCGGCCAGAGGCTCCTGCGGCAGGGCCGGCAGCTTGCCGATGGCGGCGACGCGGGCGTTGACCAGCACGGCCTCCTGATCGCGGAGGGCATAGGTGTAGAGTTGCTCGTGCCGGACATGGAAGCGCTCGGCGATCTGGGCCAGCATGTCCTCTGCCTGCCAGTCCAGGTCGTCCAAGGCGACGTCGATCTCAAATATCTGCTCGCCATAGCGCATGTCGGCCATGAAACGGTGGGTGACCGGGCCATCGAACACTCCCTGTAGCCGGGCGGTTGCGTCCGCTTTCAACGCGTCGAAGGTGGCGCGGACAGCGTCGGCGTCGAGCGCGCCGGTGTCGCCGATATGGGTGCGGCTCGCCTCGAAGCGCAGGTCGGTGGCGAGCATGCCCCAGGCGGAGAGCACGCTGGCGACGCGGGGGGCGATGGCGCGGGTGACGCCCAATTGGCGCGCCACCTCGGTCACGTGCAAACCGGCGGCACCGCCGAAGGAGAGCAGGGCGAACTGGCGCGGGTCGATGCCGCGGCGGACGGAGACGAGGCGCACGCCCTCCGCCATCTGGGTGTTGATGACCCGGTGCACACCCTCCGCCGCCTGCTCGCGCGTCACGCCAAGCTCACCAGCCAGCCGGTCGAGCGCGGCCTCGGCAGCAGCGGAATCCAGGGTGGCGGTGCCGCCCAGGAAGTTGGCGGGATCGAAGAAGCCCAGCACGGCGCTGGCGTCGGTGACCGTCGCCTGCGTGCCGCCGCGGCCATAGCAGGCGGGACCGGGATCGGCGCCGGCGCTCTCCGGCCCGACTTTCAGCAGGCCGCTGGCATCGACGCTGGCGAGCGAGCCGCCGCCGGCGCCGATGCTGGCGATGTCGAGCGATTGCAGCGCGATGCGCTGGTCAGCAATGCCGCGGTCGGCGGAGAGGGTCGCCTCGCCGCCGGCAATCAGCGAGATATCGGTCGAGGTGCCGCCCATGTCGAACGGGATCAGGTTCGGCGCATCCATCAGGCGGGAGGCATAGCGCGCGCCGGCGACGCCGCCGGCGGGACCGGAGAGCACCGTCGCAGCGGCCAGCCGGATCGCCTCGGCAATGGGTGCGACGCCGCCGTGGCTCAGAATAATCAGCACCGGGCCGCTGTAGCCCGCCTCGACCAGGCGATTTTCGAGGCGCGAGAGGTAGCGGTCCAGTGCCGGGCCGACATAGGCGTTCACCGCGGTGGTGGAGACCCGCTCGTATTCCTTGATCTGGGGGAATACATCGGACGAGAGGCAAACATAGGCCTCCGGCATCGCCTGACGCACCAGGTCCGCCGTCGCCTGCTCGTGCACGCCATCCTTGTAGGCATGCAGGTAGCAGATGGCGACGGAGTTCGCGCCCTTGGCCTTCAGCGTGGCGATGGCGTCTGCAACGGAGCCGGGATCGAGCGGGATTTCCACCGTGCCCTCTGGCCGGATGCGCTCGCGCACCCCCAGGCGGCGGTCGCGCGGGATCAACGGCTCGGCGCGCGGCATGCGCATGTTGTAGCGGTCGGGCTTCAGGCCTTCCCGCATCTCCAAAATATCGCGGTGGCCTTCGGTCGTCAGCAGTCCGACGGTTGCGCCCTTGCGCTCCAACAGCGCGTTGGTGGCGACGGTCGTGCCGTGGACGATGCGCTGGGTTTGGCGCAATAGGTCTTGCCGGTCGAGACTAAGTGCGGCGGCCAGGCGTCCCAATCCGTCCATGACGCCAACCGATTGATCGGCAGGCGTGGACGGCGCCTTTGCGAAGGTGACGCCGCCGGCGTCATCGACCGCGACCAGGTCGGTGAAGGTGCCGCCGACGTCAATGCCAATGCGATACATGAGTGGGAATCCGGGATGATTTTTAAAGGATGGTTGGTTAGCTTAAAGCCTAACCACTGGCCTATGGCAGCGCAAGCGAACCACGATGATGGTCGGCGGTTGACAAGGACCTGAACTCTATCGAAAAGTGGTACTCCAACACCTCGGGCGATGGGAGAAGTTTTGTGACAACCAGGAAAAGCTGGAGCCGCAGCAGGCGGCGCTATTGGTCAGGCAAGGCAAATTCTGTTTGGGTTGCGGTTTTTGGCGCGGCATTGGCTGCGTGTGCGACACCTGCGCCAACGCCCAAGGTTGTGGATGCTCCCCCCGCCGTTGACCAGGCCGCTAAGGCGGCGCAGGAGCGGCCGCCGGAGGTGAAGCGCCTGAAGCGCAAGATCGCCATCGGCAGATTTACCAATGAAACCCTGTATGGCCGCGCCCTGCTGACCGGCGCGCAATTGGATGCGATGGGCCGCCAGACTGGCGACATCCTCAGCGCCCGGCTGGTGGAAACCAAACGGTTTATCGTGCTGGAACGTCCGGACATCGCCGCTGTTACCCGCGAAGGTGCAATTGGGGGCACGCCGCAGAATCTTGTCGGCGCCAACGCCTTGATTATCGGCTCCCTGACCGAGTTCGGCCGCCAGACCGAGGGCCAGTCCGGCTTTCTTTCCCGCACCAAGCGTCAGGTGGCGCGCGCCAAAGTGGATTTGCGCCTGATCGACCCCGCGACCGGCGTCGCCTTCTTTGCCGCCTCAGGCACCGGCGAAGCGTCGACCGAAAGCGGTACGGTCATGGGCTTCGGCAGCAAAACGGCTTATGATGCGACGCTGAATGACCGCGCTATCTCCGCGGCGATCGCCGATGTGATGAATGTGCTGGTCAATCAATTGGAAGCCCGGCCGTGGCAAAGCGATGTGCTGGATGTCGATGGCCGCAAGGTCGTCATCAGCGGCGGCGCGCGCCAAGGGCTGAAACCCGGGCAGGAACTGGCGATCCTGACCCGCGGCAAAAGCGTGAAAGCCAACAGACTGGCTTTATGATCGAATTGCCGGCAACGGAGGTGGCGCGCGTTCGCGTAATCAGCACCTTCGGCTCCGACGAGACCAACGAAGGGGCGATTACGAGCGTCGAATCGGGCCAGGTCCTGGCCCAGGACCGCGCCAAATTGATAGTTCGGGAAGGTTCCCAATGACGAAAAAGCTATTCGTGTGTGCTGTGGTGGTTGCGCTGGCGCTGGGAGTGTCCGGCTGCAAGCGGCCATGGAAGCGTGTCGAGCCGGTGGATACCCGCCCGCAAATTGCCGTGGCCAACGCCAGCGCCAAAGCCGTCTTGGTGATCGACGGCATCACCATAGGCCCGGCCAATGCGTTCGACGGCAAGGAGGCGACCGTGCGGGTCAGCAAGGGAACGCACGTGATCGAAATCCTGGAAAGCGGCCGGTTAATCTATACCGAGACCGTGACGCTGGCCGACGACATAACCCGGACGGTTACAATCTGTTAATTCTGACGATTTGGGGGAATGCTTTGAAAAAGGGACTGTGTTTGGCGCTTTTGGCGCTGATGCTGGCAGGTTGTGTGCCGAAAGGCCTTTACAACTGGAGCAGCTATTCTAAGGCCATGAACAGCTATTACCGCGATCCGGCCCAGCAAGCCGCCTACCGTGAGGCGTTGCAGGGCGTCATCGCCGAGGAGCAGGGCCAGCGGGTGCCGCCCGGCATCTATGCCGAACTCGGCTATCTGGAAATGGCGGCGGGTAATACAGCGGAGGCGAAGCGTCTGTTCCAGACGGAAAAAAGCCGCTGGCCGGAATCCGCGCCGTTCATGGATCGGATGATCCGCAAGATCGACGATGGCGGCGCGCCCGCTGTTCCGTCCGCCAAACCAGCACCGGCTACCTCATAAGGGATCGCGCTATGAATGCCATGAAATGGGCTCGCAGTATCGGCGTCGGGATACTGGCGGTTGGTCTCGCCGCATGCGCGCCGAAGCCGCCGCCGCTTCCGACCTATCCCGCCTCCATTGGTTCGCCGCCGCGCTCGATCCTGGTGATCCCGGTGGTCAATACCAGCACCGAAGTGGAAGCCGCCGACGCCTTTCTCGCCACCCTGGCCGTACCATTGGCCGAGCGGGGCTACTATGTCTTTCCGACCACGATGGTGAAGCGTGTCATGGAAGACGACGGCCTGGGCGATGCCGATATGGTCCATGCCGCGGATACCAAGCGGCTGGCGGCAATATTCGGCGCGGACGCCGTGCTCTATGCCAAGATCACCGACTGGAACTCGCGGTATATTGTGCTGGCAGCCAGCACCAGCGTCGCAATTCAGTATGACCTGCGTCTGGGCAGCACAGGTCAGACGATCTGGCAGGAAAACACGCACTTTACCCATACAGTTGGCCCACAGAACAAAGGCGGCGGCATTATCGGCGCGCTCGTTGCCGGGGCCGTTGCCGCGGCCGTCGAACGTGCGGCGCCTGCGTACGTGCCGTTGGCGTCTATGGCAAACGCCCAGGCTATGCTGTCGCATCAAAGCAAGTTGCCGCCGGGTCCGTACTACAAAGCGCCGCAACAGTAGCGACGCCTTGCGGAGGCATGCCGCTCGCTTGCTGCCGCCCGGTAATTTGATCGGCGGCGGATGGCGCGGCGGTCGCCGAACCGCTGGGGCTTGCCTGCCTGCGCGGTTTCACTCAGCATAGGCGGGAGTCTTCAGTCAACGGAGCCCTGTCATGCCCCTGCCCCTAGGTTTTGCCGTTTCCGGCGGCCCGAACGCCAGCGAGGTGGTGCGCCTTGCCCGCCTGGCGGAGGATCTTGGCTATACGTCGGCCTGGGTGGCGGAGGGACATGGCGGCGACCAGTTCGCCGTACTTGGCGCAGTCGCCACCGCGACCGAGCGCCTGCAACTGGGCACCGCCATTACCAGTGTGTTTGTCCGTACTGCGCCGACCATTGCCATGGCCGCCGCCACCGTGGACCAATTGTCCGGCGGACGCTTTATCCTGGGCGTCGGCTCCAGCCACAAGGTGCAGGTGGAGCCAGAGCATGGCGTCGCCTATGCGAAGCCGATTACGCGGGTCCGCGACACGGTCGCCATCTGCCGGGCGCTGCTGCGCGACGGTCGGGTCTCCTACCGAGGCGAAACCGTGGAGATCGAGAATTTCGACCTGTGGTTCCAGCCGCTGCGCACCGACATTCCCATCTACGCCGCCGGGTTGTTTCCCAAGATGGTGCAGGCGACGGGCGAGATCGCGGACGGCATCATCCTGACCCGGTCCTCGCTATCCACGCCCAAAACCATTCGCGCCCAACTCGTCGCCGGCGCGAAAGCCGCCGGGCGGGACGGCTCCCGGATTAAAATCACCTCATTGCTACCGACCTCCGTAGCCGATACCCGGGCCGAAGCGCTGGACCGCTGCCGGCCCGGCCTGGCCATGTATGCCGGCTTCTTTCCGCGCTATAACAAGCTGATGGCCAGCTATGGCTTCGAGGATGAGTGCGCCAGGATCGCGGAGGCCTGGTCGCGCGGCGACCAGAAAACGGCGATTGCCGCCGTCTCGGACGGCATGGTCGATGCCACGAGCGTCGCCGGCACGGCGGAGGAATGCCGCGACAAGCTGCAGGCCTATCGCGAAGCCGGCCTGGACGAGCCGATCATCAGTCCCTTTGCCCGCGGACCCGGGTCCGCCGCTATTTTCGAACAGGCGATCCGCGCCTGCGCCCCCTGTTGATCCGATACCGAAAGCGAACCCCAATGAGTCTTGAAGGAAAGGTTGCCCTCGTTACCGGCGCCGGCAACGGCATCGGCGAAGCGATTGCCGTTGCGCTTGCCGAGGCCGGCGCAACCGTCGCCTGCGCCGATATCAACCGCGCCGCCGCCGTCGCCACCGCCGCGAAAGCCGGCGGCTTCCAGGTGCCGAGCATGGCGATCGAAGCCGATTGCGGCGACGTCGCCCAGATCAACCGCATGGTCGAGCAATGCGTCGCCCGCTATGGCCAGTTGGATATCATCGTCAACAATGCCGGCGTGACGCGTTCGGCCTATATCATGGACCTGACCGAGGCCGATTGGGACCGGATGCACCGGGTCAATGCGAAGGGCGTGTTCTTCTGCCTGCAAGCCGCGGCCCGGCAGATGATCGCCCAGGGGCACGGTGGGCGCATCATCAATATCGCCAGCATCGCCGGGCGCGGGTTTAAGGACACCTCGAACACGATCTACGCGGGGTCGAAAGGCGCTGTGATCGCCATAACCAAACACGCGGCGCAGCAGCTGGGGCGGCACGATATCAATGTCAACGCCATTTGCCCGGGCGTCACCTTTACGGCGATTGTCGACGACCTGATGGCGACCCGCGCTGCGGAGCAGGGAATTCCGGTCGAGGAGATGCGCGCCCGGATTCAAAAACCGATCCCGATCGGCCGGGGCAACGATCCGTCGGACATTGCAGCATTGGCCGTCTTTTTGGCCGGGCCCGGCGCACGCAACATCACGGCGCAGAGCTATAACGTCGACGGTGGGCTGATCCCCAGCTGACGCTTACGGCAATTTTGCGATTTGCAGCGCCAAATTGCGCGCCAGGAAATCTACGGATGCGGCGACAATCCGGTCCCGCTCGCGTCCGCGCGGCACATGGCCAGCCGTCGGCAGGCTTATGAGCCGGACGGGACGGCCATGGCGTTGCCACGCATTGACCGTTTCCTCTGCACGGGAATAAGGCACGATGCGGTCGCGTTTGCCGTGCACCAGCAACACTGGCGCGGCGGTTTCCAACTCATTGCCATCCACATGGCGCGGCAAGGCGCCCGCCAACGAGACCACTGCGCTGATCCTATTGTCTGTCCCCGCCAGCGCCAACCCGTGGAAGCCACCCAATGAATAGCCGTAGATTCCGATCGCGGGTCCCCGCACGTTCGGATGGCGGAGCAATTGGTCTACGGCCTGCTCCAGCATGGTTTCGCGCTTGCCGAAGTACCGAACTGCCCCTTTCCGGCCAACCTGATCCGGCAGGCAATCGAAATATTGAACGATGGCGGACGCGATGCCACGTTTCGCCAGCGCCCGTGCAACCGGCCAGATTAAGTAGCCGTCGCCAAGGCCGCTTGCGCCATGCAACAGCATTACGGTTGGCCAGGGGCCAGGGGTATCGGGAGTCACAGCATGCACCCGAACCGTACGGCCGGAGATATGCATGTTCCAATTTGGTTTCTTGCTTGAAACCACTGGCTTAACGGGCGGAACGGGCGCCCGTGCAAGCGTTGGTGCGAGGGGTAGCATGCAGGTCGCCGCCACCACAAAAGCCGTCAAGACTCGACGCATCAAGACTTTCCCAAAATTATGGACGTCGGACACTAGCCTAGTCGTTTGCGCTTGTCTCGGCTTCTGTATCGAATTTTTGCGCGCCGGAATGCGTTACTAGGCAGGGACTTCGTTTGGCAACGGCCTATCCCTGGCTGGGGTGCGGTGCACGCTTGGTGGGCAATTGATCGTTGTCGTAGCTGTTTTCCCACCCGCCCGAAGCACGCAAGAAACAACGGTGCCACGAAAAATCGAAGTTACTTCAAAAGTATAATTGCGCATACCCATGGCCTTCCACAGGCCGTATTTCGGCTTCGTTTGAGTGCCGGCGATTATGGGATAAGGCGCGCTGGCCCAATTTGCGTCGTGCATGCGACCTTTCGGCCCCGCGAGGCGAGCAGCGCCAGACCTTTTGCGGTGGGTAATACCATGGTGCCGCGATGAGCCACCAATTCCCGGTCATTCGCCTCTTCCCAAACGGGAAGCCGCGGGCATGAGGTCCGCCAGGCCTCCATAACCTGCTGGTATGGGCGCGGCGATTCGGCAAGCCAGGTGACTAGGTCCAATACAAGAGCTTCGGTGTGTTCCGACATTATCCAGATCCTCTTTGACCGGATGCAGGCTATCAGGCGGCAGGCTTTGCCTCGACCCAAAGGGTTAGCGGTCCTCTTGCGGGAATCCGCGCTAGAGCAACGCCCGATCAAATGGAGTCATTGGATCGGGGGAAGTTGCTCGCCATTCATAGAGTTAGAGCAGATTCACCCGATCCTGTCGGATCGGGATCTGCTCTAGCAGAACAGGCTCGAGACCGACCGTTCTTCCGTGATGCGGCGGATCGCTTCGCCCAGCAGCGGCGCCACGGACAGTTGCTGGATGTTGTGGGCCGCCTGCACCGGCTCGGGCGCCTGAATGCTGTCGGTAATCACCAGCGCTTCCATCGGCGAGGCCTGGACGCGTGCAACCGCGCCGCCGGACAGGACGCCATGGGTCACATACGCTGCCACGCTCTCCGCGCCTTGGCTTTTCAGCGCTACAGCGGCGTTGCAGAGCGTGCCGGCCGAGTCGACGATATCGTCGACCAGCACGCAGCGCCGGCCTTTAACGTTGCCGATGATGTTCATGACTTCCGACACTCCGGCGCGCTCGCGACGCTTGTCAATAATCGCGAGATCAGCCTCGACCCGGCTGGCGATCGACCGGGCGCGCACCACACCGCCGACGTCGGGCGAGACGATCACCAAGTCGTCGCCGGCATACCGCTTGCGCAGGTCGGTAACGAACACCGGCTGGGCATACAGGTTGTCGGTCGGAATGTCGAAGAAGCCTTGGATTTGCCCGGCATGCAGGTCGATGGTCAGCACCCGGTCGGCGCCGGCTGTGGTGATCAGGTTCGCCACCAGCTTGGCAGAGATCGGCGTGCGCGGGCCGGTCTTGCGGTCCTGGCGGGCATAACCGAAATAGGGCAGAACGGCGGTGATGCGCTTGGCCGAACCGCGCTTTAGCGCATCGATCGTCACCAGCAATTCCATCAGCGTATCGTTCGCCGGGAAACTGGTGGACTGGATGATGAACACATCCTCGCCCCGCACGTTTTCCTCAATCTCGACGAATACTTCCATGTCGGCGAAGCGTTTGATGGCGGCGCTGGTCAGCGGCAAATTGAGATAGCGCCCGATAGCTTCAGCCAACGGACGGTTGCTGTTTCCGGCAAGGATCTTCATGGGAGGCCTGCTAAAAAGACGGCGGGCAGGAACGGCGACAAGCGGCGCGCCCGCCGATTGTCACTGATTGGTCACACTCGATACCATCGGGGCGGGACCATGTAAATGCCGCGCGCCAGCAAAGCCATAGGCCCATCGGCCTAGGTCCGGCAAATCAACGGAAAAACCGAATGCCGGTCAGTTCCTCCATCCGCCGATTTTCATCTGCGAACCGCTGAGCTAACCAGCCCCTGTCTGTGCTTTCGGTTTCCGTCGTTGGCTTGGTCATCAGCGATTTGGCAAGGCGGTGGACAAAGCTGGGCGTCAGGCTTTTGACCAGCCCGACAAACTTGCTGGCGGCGCGTTCATCCGGGAAAAGATTGAAAAAAATCCGGCCGATGCCATTGAATTGGAACGATTGATTCTTCGGCTCCTCGAACTTGAGGCGGCCTTTTGCCGGGTCCAGGCCAGCAAAAGCGATGCATCGGTTGGCGACCCCCACCGGATCCCGGCTGAGTTCGTCAAAACCGACGAACAGAAACCGGTCGCGGGGGAAATGCTTGAGATACTGCGTTATCTGAGTGTGGTAAAAGCTGACGTCCACGTAAAACGGCACGCTATCGACCGCATCCCGCAAGTCGCCGAGATCATGGCCTGCGCGCTTATCATGCTAATAAGCCGAAATCGTGCGGTCCACCGGGTCGCGCAGCACATAGATGAACCGGGCATCCGGCGCCGCCGCCTTAATCCGCAGCGGAACACTGTCATCCGCGCCGGATTGTGCCGCCATCATAGTATAGCCGGTTGATGCATCCAAAAGCATCGCCGGCAATTTCGCAGGGAAACACCCACGATACCACTCTAACCCCTTGGCATCCGGATCCACAAAGTATCCCGTTTCTTTGGGATCAGAAAGGG
>JAYPXD010000085.1:0-4991 GCA_038135395.1 Alphaproteobacteria bacterium
TCGCGGCAGTAGTATAGTCATGCTCGATCTCCTGGTGGCCTATCTACCTCGTACACTGGTGCTGACATTGTCCGCCGGTCTCCTGCTTGCAGGGTGTAGCAGCACGCCGCCGTCACGCGACCAGACAGAGGACTCCGGTTCGGATCAAACCCGGCGGCATGCGTTGGCGCGCGCCATCGAGCCAGGGTACAAAGTCGGACAGCCATACCAGATCGCAGGCCAGTGGTATCGGCCCGAGGAGCGGTTCGATCTGGTGCAGACCGGCGTCGCCTCGTGGTATGGGCCGGGCTTTCACGGCCGGCTCACCGCAAATGGCGAATTGTACGACATGCACGCCTTCACGGCTGCGCACCGCACCTTGCAATTGCCGTGCGTCGTGCGGGTCGAAAACATGGAGAACGGCAAGTCGATCATAGTTCGGGTGAACGATCGCGGCCCCTATGTCGATGGCCGGGTCATCGATTTGTCGCGAAAAGCGGCCGAAGCGCTGGATATCCACCAGAAAGGCCTGGCGAATGTCCGTGTCACGGTCCTGCCCAGCCACAGCCGCAAGATGGCAGAACTCGCCAAAACCGGCGCGAACGTCGGATCGATGGACGATCTGGTCGCCGATCTGAACATACGCGGCTGGGATCAGCCGGGTCAGCAAGGCAATATCCAGCTTGCTGCGGCCCCATCCGGCGACCTGTTCCTGCAAGCCGCGGTTTTTTCCGTCCAAACCAACGCCGAACGGGCGCGGACCCAGCTCCGCGCGATCGGACCTGTTGTGGTGACATCGGTTCAGCGCGGCGATCGCACCCTATACCGCGTGCGTGTCGGACCCTATGTTGATCAGACCGAGGCCGATGCAGCGTTACAGCGTGTTCGTGAGGTGGGTTTTGAAGGTGCTCATGTGGTGGCGCGCGGCTAACGCTCGCGACTGGTGGATCATTGTTCCATCGTTTTTCCTGTCATGCTGGCTGTCATTTGCCAACGCGCAGGGGATCGATACGCCGGCGAAATTCGCCTACCTGATCGACTTGTCGAGCGATACCGTTCTGCTGGAAAAAGCGGCCGACACCCCGACCGCCCCGGCCTCCATGAGCAAGATGATGACGGTGCTCATGGTGCTGGAACGGCTGAAGGCCGGCACCCTGTCGCTCGACGATACCTTCCCGGTCAGCAAAAAGGCCTGGGAAAAAGGCGGATCGAAAATGTTCGTCAAGGTCGATACCCGGGTCCGGGTCGAAGACCTGCTGCGCGGCATTATCGTGCAGTCCGGCAATGATGCCTGCATTGTCGTAGCGGAAGGGCTGGCTGGCAGCGAGAGCGCGTTCGCGGAGCAGATGACCGCCAAAGCCCGGGAACTGGGCCTGACCAACAGCCATTTCATCAATGCCACCGGTTGGCCGGACGAAGGGCATCTGATGTCGGCCCGCGATCTGGGAAAGCTGGCGAAAATTCTGATTACGCGATTTCCCAAATTTTATCCGATGTTTTCCGAACAATCATTCACCTACCACGATATCACGCAAAACAACCGCAACCCTGTGCTGAGCAAGGACATTGGCGCAGATGGCCTCAAGACCGGCCACACGGAAGTCTCGGGCTATGGCTTAGTCGCTTCGGCGGCGCGCGGCGACCGCCGGCTGGTCCTGGTCCTGAACGGATTGGAAAGCACGAACCAACGCGCCCGCGAGGCTGAACGCCTGCTGGAGTGGGGGTTCCGGTCCTTTGAAGGCATTACCCTGTTCAAAGCACAGGACAAGGTCGAGGAAGCGCCGGTATGGCTGGGCGAGCGCGCCAGCGTGCCATTGGTGATTGCCGACCGCCTGGCGGTTACATTGCCGCAACAGGCCCGGAAGAAATTGCAGGTTTCGATCAAGTATGACGCCCCGATCCCCGCGCCAGTCCACAAAGGGGACCGGGTAGGCGTGCTGCGCGTCACTGCGCCCGGATTTGAACCGGTTGAGCGCCCCCTGATTGCCGGCGCCGACGTCAGCGCCCTTGGGCCGGTGGGCCGGGTACTGTCCGTCGCCCAGCACTGGCTTGCCAGCGTCCTGCCCTGATGACTGGTCCGGCCCGCTTTATCACCTTTGAAGGCGGGGAGGGCGCCGGCAAGACCACCCAGATTGCCCGGTTGGCGGAACGGCTGCGCGATCGGGGAGCAATGGTCACTGTCACGCGCGAGCCCGGCGGCACGCCGGAAGCAGAAGCAATCCGCGGCCTTTTGGTCCAGGGCGAGGCAGGCCGCTGGGACCCCTTGGCCGAGACATTGTTGCATCTCGCCGCCCGCCGCCAGCACCTGGAGCGCCTGATCCGACCGGCCCTGGCTAGCGGAGGTTGGGTGCTGTGCGACCGCTTCCTGGACTCGACCCGCGCCTACCAGGGGGCGGCGCAAGGGGTGGCGTCCGGTGTCATTGAGGCACTGGCCCAACCGGTGATGCAAGGGCTGGAGCCAGGACTGACCCTGGTGCTGGACCTGCCGCCGCAAGCCGGCCTGGCGCGCGCGGCGGCGCGAGGCGATACCGGCCGCTACGAACGATGGCCACTATCGCACCATCACGCGATCCGCCAGGCGTTCCTGGACATTGCCGCCCACGAACCGGACCGTTGCCGCGTCGTCGACGCTGAACAACCGCCCGAGGCGGTAGCCGCTGTCATTTGGCAAACGATGCAGGGCCGTTTCCCGGAGGTCGCCTGACGAGATGCTGACCCCGCGGCTCAATCCCAGCCTGATCGGCCATGCCGATGCCGAGGCCAAACTGTTGGCCGCCATCGCCAGCGGCCGCTTGCCGCATGCCTGGCTGCTGCTCGGCCCGAAAGGCATCGGCAAGGCCACGCTGGCATTTCGCTTCGCACGCTACCTGCTATCCGGCAAGGCTGATTCCGGCGATCCCGCCGGCCTGTCCCTGTTCGGCGATGCCGAACCCGCCGCGGCGCCGGAGCAACAAAGTCTTGCACTCGATCCGGAACACCCGACCTTCCGGCGTATCGCAGCCAAGGGTCATGCCGATCTGATGGTGCTGGACGCAGACCTTGCGACAGGCCGCTCCTCGGTAATCCCAGCCGATGCTATCCGCACGCTTGGCCCATTTCTGCATCAAACCGCGGGTGAAGGCGGCAGGCGACTCGTCATCGTCGATGCGCTGGACGAGCTGAACCCCACCGGCGCCAACGCCCTGCTGAAACTGGTTGAGGAGCCGCCCGCCGGCGCGGTGCTGATCCTCGTTGCACACTCCATGGCGCGGGTCCTCCCTACCATCCGCTCGCGCTGCCGTGTCCTGCGTCTGTCTCCCCTGGCTGACGGCGAAGTGGACGCGGTCCTGGCTGAGCAGGCGCCAATGGAGGACCCAGCCGCCCGCTCGCAGGCAGCCGGTCTGGCGCACGGCAGCCCAGGTCGCGCCTTGGCTCTGCTCGAAGGCGACGGCATCGCCATTCATCAAGCAATGCAGCAATTCTGGCGGGCCCCGTCCCGCGTCCAGCCGGAGGCCCTGGCGGCCCTGGCCCTGATGTCCGGTCAGGACGCACTCCGCTTCAGCCATTTTGCCGATGCCTTCTGCCGTCATCTGGTCAACGCGGCCCGGGCGCAAGGCGGCGGCCCCGCCTGGGACGAGATGTGGTCGGACACGCTACATTTGCTGGATCGGACAGAAGCAGTTTACTTGGATCGGCGGCAAGTGGCGCTCAATCGC
Source organism: Alphaproteobacteria bacterium (assembly GCA_038135395.1). GTDB lineage: Bacteria > Pseudomonadota > Alphaproteobacteria > Bin95 > Bin95 > JACKII01. Next base: position 3,675 of record JAYPXD010000085.1, read on the forward strand.
CTCACTGCTGCGGCGAAGCTGGGGTAGACCGGAGGCACGCAGGCGATTAGGTAGAGGCCTTCAGCGTTAAACGACAAGGATGGTCCCATGACCGTCGTTACCATGAGCGGGCGGGAGCCCCTGGTCCTGGCTTTGCCGAAGGGACGTATTCTTAACGAAGCCATGCCGCTGGTGCGCGGCGCCGGCATCGAGCCGGAAGCCGACTTCGATAACTCGAAAAGCCGGGCGCTGCGCTTTGCGACGAACCATGACAATGTCTCTATCGTACGGGTCCGCAGCTTCGATGTTGCGACCTTTGTCGCCTTCGGCGCAGCGCATATCGGCATTTGCGGTCGCGACGTGCTGATGGAGTTCGACTTTCCCGAGATCTATGCACCGCTGGACCTGGGCATCGGCGCTTGCCGCCTGGCCGTGGCCGAGCCAAGCGAACTGGTGGCGCGCGACGACCCCAAGACCTGGAGCCATATCCGAGTCGCCACCAAGTATCCGAACGTCACGAAACGCCATTTCGCAGCCCGCGGCGTGCAGGCGGAATGCATCAAGCTGAACGGTGCGATGGAGTTGGCGCCGACCCTGGGCCTTTGCCGGCGCATTGTCGACCTGGTCTCGACCGGCGCGACATTGAAGGCGAATGGACTGGAGGAAGTCGAGCAGATCGCCGATATCACCTCGCTGCTGATCGTCAACCGCACCGCGCTGAAAACCCGGCCGGCAGAGATCAACGGTTGGATCGAACGCTTCCGGGAGGCGACCCGTGCCGCAGCGGCTTGATGCGTCCGATCCGAATTTTGCCGCCCAATTCGCCGAATTCCTGACCGCCAAACGCGATACGGAAGCCAAGGCTGACCGGGCAGCCGCCGACATCGTTGCGGCTGTCCGCGCAGAGGGCGACCCAGCGCTGTTTGCCTACACCCAGCGCTTCGACCGCTTCCCGCTCGGCCCGGACACCATCCGCATCCGGCCAGAGGAAATGGCCGCGGCGTTCGAAGCGACGCCCGCGGAACAGCGCGAGGCGCTGGAGCTCGCTGCCGCCCGTATCCGCGCCTTCCATGAGGCGCAACGTCCCGCGGACCTGAACTGGACCGACCAGGCCGGCGTCCGCCTCGGCCTGCGCTGGACAGCGCTGGACAGCGTCGGCGTCTATGTGCCGGGCGGCACCGCGGCCTATCCCTCGTCCGTGCTGATGAACGTGGTCCCGGCCAAGGTCGCGGGCGTCCGGCGCATCGCCATGGCGGTACCGACGCCCGACAACCAGTTGAACCCGCTGGTGCTGGCCGCCGCCCATGTTGCCGGCGTCGATGAGGCCTACCGCATCGG
>JAYPXD010000085.1:5001-6002 GCA_038135395.1 Alphaproteobacteria bacterium
GCGGTGGCGGCGCTCGCCTATGGCACCGACAGCGTGCCGGCTGTGGACAAGATCGTCGGCCCCGGCAATGCCTATGTGGCGGCGGCAAAGCGGCTGGTGTTCGGCAAGGTCGGCATTGACACGATCGCCGGCCCATCCGAAGTGCTGATCGTCGCCGAGCAAGGCCAGGCCCCTGCCGAATGGCTCGCCGCCGACCTGCTGGCCCAGGCTGAGCACGACACCGCCGCCCAATCCATCCTGATTTCTGATAGCGCCGCGTTGTTGGACGAGGCTGAGAAAGCGGTCACCGCCACGCTCGCCCGCCTGCCCCGCGGCGAGATCGCGGCTGCCAGCTGGCGCGACCACGGCGCGCTGATCCTGGTGCCGAACCTCGACGCTGCCGCGCCGCTGGTCAACGCCATCGCGCCGGAGCATCTGCAACTGGTGCTGGCCGACGCCGACAGCTTTGCCGCTGAAGTCCGGCACGCCGGAGCCATATTCCTGGGGGCGGCGACGCCAGAGGCGGCAGGGGACTATGTCGGCGGGCCGAACCACGTATTGCCGACCGACCGCAGCGCCCGCTTCTCCAGCGGCCTCGGCCTCTACGACTTCCTGAAGCGCACAACGCTGCTAGGCTGCTCGCCGGAGGCGCTCCGCCGCATCGGCCCCGCCGCCGTTACACTGGCGGAGGCCGAAGGCCTGGGTGCGCATGCGCTCTCCGTTGCTCTGCGTCTAGGCAGCGAGCGTTAGGGCGCCAGCCATGAACGAGCGCAATCGCTTTGTCAGCTTCCGTCTGGACGAGAGCTTCGGCCGCGGCCGAAGGCCCGAAGTCGAGCAGGAGCGTGCGGTCGCAATCGAAGATCTGCTGGATGAGAACTGCTTCGCCCTCGATGGCGGGCCGGAGGGTCCGTACAGTTTGGTGCTAGGCATGGCCGACAATCGGCTGCTGTTTCAGGTACAGAACGAAACCGGCGACGACCTGCGTGTCATCGGTTTGGCGCTCGGCCCCTTTCGTCGTATCA
>JAYPXD010000085.1:6012-13108 GCA_038135395.1 Alphaproteobacteria bacterium
ATGGCATCTGCGAAAGCTATTACGACGCGATCCGCAAACTGACTCCAATGCAAATTGAAACGATCGACATGGCCAGACGCGGACTGCACAACGACGGCACTGAACTGTTGCAGGCGCGACTGGAAGGCAAAGCCAGCATGGACTTCGACACTGGTCGACGGCTTTTTACACTTCTCTGTGTCCTGCACATGAAAGCCTGAGAGACGCCACGATGAACGACTTTCGCGTCAGCGCCGTGCTCTTTTCCTGCGAGATGAACGTCGTGCGCTCAGCGATGGCGGAAGGCTGGATGAAACACTTCCATGGCCGGAAAGTGTATGTCGATTCTTGTGGGCTGCAGGCCGGCGAGCCCGATCCTTTTGCGATTGCCGTCATGGCGGAAGTCGGCATCGACCTCTCCAAGCACAAGGCCAAGACCTTTGACCAATTGAACGACAGCTCGTTCGACATCATCGTCGCTTTAGCGCCGGCGGCCCAGTTTCGCGCCATAGAGTTCAGCCACGCCCAGGCGATCAAGGTCGCGTTCTGGCCAACAACGGACGCCACTGCCGAATACGGTAACCGCGAACGCCGGCTGGATGCCTACCGGGCCGTCCGCGACTACCTCCGCGACCGAATATTGGAAAAATTCCCAGTTTGAGCGATGCAACCCCATTGAGCTTGGTACTGGCCAGCGCGTCCCCCCGGCGTGTTGATCTGTTAGCGCAGATCGGCATCACACCGGCTGCGATCCGCCCGGCGGACGTGGATGAGACTCCCCTCAAGGATGAAAAACCTCGGGAACTCGCTGCCAGACTGGCATTGGCCAAAGGCCAGGCAATTGCCCAGCCGGGCTGCTTTACCCTGTCCGCGGATACGGTCGTCGGGGTAGGCCGCCGCATTCTGCCCAAGGCGGATACAGAGGCCGAGGCCCGCCGGTGCCTGGCACTGATGAGCGGTCGCCGCCACCGCGTCTATGGCGGTGTTGCTCTGAGCCGGCCAGATGGCGGCGTTCTGCAGCGTCTCGTCACGACAGACGTGCGTTTCAAACGCCTGGAGGAGAGTGAAATCGCGGCCTATATCGCCAGCGGCGAATGGCAGGGCAAGGCCGGCGGCTATGCCATCCAAGGCCGAGCGGCAACGTTTGTCGCATGGATTGGCGGTTCCTATTCCAATGTTGTCGGGCTGCCGCTGCACGAAACTGCCAGCTTGCTGCGTGGCGCCGGCTTCCGATGGTGACCGTGGCCCCGTTCCGCTTGGCGCCGGTGGACGAGATTGTCGTTTCCGCATCCCCTGGCGAAATTCGCGCCGGCATTCTGCGCCTTGGCGAGGTATGGGGGCTGGACTGGCACTGGCCGGATGCGCCCAACCCTGTCGGCGCCATATACGCATTGCGGATTTCCCGCCTTGCGCCGGAAGCCCGCGGCGCGTTTTGCATCGTGGATGAGCAGGGCCAGGAAGGCTTTCTGGACCTTGGCAAGCGGAAAACACCGCTGCATGAGGGACAGAGAGTGCTGGCCCAGGTCACGCGCGCGCCAGAAGCCGGCAAACGCCTGACCCTATCGCCCACCATTCGCCTTGCCGGGCGCTACCTGGTCTACACACCGCTGCATGCCGGCATCAGCGCCTCCCGCCAAATTGGCGACAAGGCAGCAGCGCAAAGGCTGCAAGGCTTGGTCAAGACGGCGATTACACCGGAAGAGGGCGTCATCGTCCGCGCTGCGGCCGCCAACCCAACCGTTCCGCCGGAGGCCATCCTTGCGGAGCTGGACCGCCACCGTGCAACCTGGGCGGCTGCACGAGCGGAACAAAGCCTTGGCTGCGTCGCGCCGGCGCCATCGCTGATCGAGGCCAGCCTGATTGAGCGGGCGAGCGCCGGCAGGCTGACGGTCACGGTCGACACGCCGTCTCTGCTGGCCACTGCTCAGGCTGCGGCAAGTGCCTGGACTGCATGCGAACCGATAACGGTCCGCTTGGATCGCGCCGCGCCGTTTGCCAGCAGCGGTGCAGAAGAAGCCTTCGCCTTGGCAGCCAGTTCCGAAGTCCCCCTCGTCACCGGCGGCACATTGTGGCTTGAGACAACCCGCGGCGGATGGATGGCCGATGTCGACAGCGGCACCGCACGAGGGCAAGCGGAGACTGTGCGCCTGGAAACCAATCGGGTAGCAGCCGTGGAGTTGGCAAGGCAGATCCGCCTGCGCCAGGCCGCAGGGCTGTTCATTGCCGATTTCCTTCGCTTGCCGGACGCCAAGGCAACTGCCGGGATAGTGCAATCGCTGTGCAACGGATTTGCCGAAGACCCCGCGCCACTACACTTCAATCCGCAATTCGATCCGCTGGGATTCTATGCGTTCACCCGCGGTCGGATCGCGCCACCATTCGCCTCGCGGCTGGCTGATGGCGGCCATGCGCAAGCCGCTCTCTCCGGACTTCGCACTCTGGTTCGCTCAACGCTGGCCGACCCTGCGGTGCACCATGCGCTCTATGTCTCTCCCGCAACGCTGCAGTCGGCAGCCACCCTGCCGATAGCGCTGCAACAGGCTGCGGACCAGCTGGGCCAGAAGCCTGTTTTGTTGCCGGATGCGTCGCTTGGTCGTGGCGGTTATGCTGTCCGCCCGTTTCGACCGGCGCCGACCGGACAGGAGCAACGCCCATGACCGACCGTCCCGACAATGTTGTCCCTCTCCGACCTCGCTCCAGCCCCCCTTGCCCGATCTGCGGCAAGCCGGCGGCTACCGACTTCCGACCGTTTTGCTCCAAGCGATGCGCCGACCTCGACCTGCACAAGTGGCTGAATGAAGTCTATGTCGTCCCATCGGCAGAGCCACCGGACGGATTGGACGGAGATGATATCGGCTAGTGCATGAATATTTCGCCAATATCATCGCCCGTACTTCCCCCGATCGTTCCGTAAGCCAATGTTATCTCTTCCTGCCCCAACGCCGACGCCAGGGCGTCGTCCTGGAAGAATGCCAATGGCGTACGTCCCCGCTTTCTCCTCGCTCTTCGGCCTCTCTGCTGGTGGCCCAGCTTTTTCCGGTCGCCGAAGCTAACGTGTACCGCTCTCCATTATCCGCCCTGCCGGGGCAAAAGCTGACTTTCAGCATGTCCCCCTGAACCCCGGACAGACATCGCCGCCTCTGCCGGACGTACGATATCGGGACTGTCCATTGTACTTTCGGCTTGTGTGGCGCTGGTCATTACGTGGCACGCCCTCTAAAACCTCTCAAGTGATGACCGTCACTACTGAACAAGAAAAGGGCCCGGTTCTGAAATGGCACTTCTCAATTGGCTGTTCCGCCGCAAAAAACAGACACCGGCGGATCCAACCCCACAGATTGTAGAGCAGGGCGCGCGGGAGCCGGTCCATTGGTTCGAAGCCGCCGTCGTGGGCGTGGAATTGGAAAACCAGGACGGCTCCATCCGCCAGGACATCATCGCCCGCACCGAACCCGGAACGGAAACGATCCTGGTCGCGCAAATGGGAGCATTGAAGCTGGCTGCCGTATTCATTGCCGCCACCGGCGAACAGATCGGCTATCTGCCGCGGGAGGTCTCGAACAAGATCATCCGCGAGGCCAAGGGATACGACTACGGCAGCAGCATCGCCTCGATCAGCGAACCGGACGAGGACAGCGGCATCCGCAACGTCGTCCTGACAATCAACGTGTTCCAAAAGCCGGGGCGGCGCTAGAGCAACGCCCGATCGAATGGAGTCATTTGATCGGGGGAAATTGCTCGCCATTCATAGAGTTAGAGCAGATTCCGATCCGACCGGATCGGGCAATGCTTTAAATCCGCATCTCGTTGTTCATCCAGGCCTGAATCAGCCGGTACGCAATGCTGTCCCGGCGCGGGAACTTCACGCCGTGCGATTCCGGATCATCCATTTGCAGGCGATGCAGCCACTTGGCGTCTTCCATCTCATCTTCCTGCAGCACGATCTCCATGTCCTCGGACTCGGCATGGAAGCCCAGCATCAGCGATGCCGGGAAGGGCCAGGGCTGGCTGGCCCAGTAATGGACGTTCTCCGGGCGAACCGTGACGCCAACCTCCTCCAGCACCTCGCGCGCGACGGCCTCTTCTAGGCTCTCGCCCGGTTCGACAAAGCCGGCCAGGGTCGAATACATGCCAGGGATCGGAAAGTTTTTGTTGCGGCCGAGCAGGCAATAATCGCCCTTGTAAACCAGCATGATCACCGCCGGATCCGTCCGCGGGAAATGCGGCGCCTTGCAGTCGGGGTTGACGCAATCGCGCTGGTTGCCCGCCTCGCTCACCGTGGTCGGGCTGCCGCAGACCCCACAATGCTGGTGGCGGGCATGCCAGTACATCAAGCCGCGCGCGTGCGCCAGAATCGCGCCTTCGTGCTGGTCGATGGACGGGCCGAACTTGCGCAGATCGTCGAACGCGCCCTGCGCCTCCAACAACGGGTTCAGGTAAGGATTTTCGTGGTGCGAGACATCGACGGCGAAATAGGCGCGGCCTTCCTTGATCCCCAGCAGGGAGATGTGCTTGCCGGCATCCAGCAGCTCGCGCGCTTCCGCGATGGTCGGCAGCAACGCGCGGTCGTCTTCCGCATGCGCCAGGTTCTGGTTGCGCCATACCGGCACCAACACGGTTTCGGGATTGGCCAGCCGGTCCGCCAGCCAGGCGGGATCTTTGCGGCGGTGCGAGAGGCGGTCGAGCGGGGCGCCAGTGTACCAGAGGCGTTTCGGCATGGGCATATTCCTTACTACCGGCAGAAGCCGTTCATTGTCCTATTGGCTTAACGCAGCCGGCGAATTGCGGCAACAGCGATAGCGTACAGATAAGGTCAGGTTCCGGTGACGAACGCCCACAGGTCGTCAGCGCCGCGCTTGGCGACCATCTCGCCCAGCCGGATCGACCATTCGGCCTCGTTGCCGAATTCGTCGCGCCAGACCCACAGGCGGCGGGTGCGGTGGTGCAGCGAGTGCTCATAGGTGAAGCCCATCGCGCCATGGGCCTGGTGCGCAATGGCCGAGCCCTTGGTGGCCGCCTCGCCGATGCGGACTTTCGCTGTCGCGATCTCGGCCAGTGCCGTCTCGCTCCAACCGTCAGCAGTCAAAGCGCCGGCAGCCGAAACGGCCTCAGCAACCGCTTCCGCAGCAGCGCCGGCGGCGGCGGCCTCGCCGGCCAGTTCGGCGAGCGCATGTTGAATCGCCTGGAATTTGGCAATGGGGCGGCCAAATTGCTCTCGTTCCAAGGCATATTGCACGGACTGGTCAAGCACCCGTTGCAACGCGCCTGCCATCTGGGTGCAGCGGACCGCAGCACCGAAGGCTTGCAGTGCGGCCTCGTCCAGGCCGGGCGGAGCCGGACAGACGGACACCGGCGTTGCGTCGTCGAACGCGACATCGTCCGCAGGTTCGCCCGCCAAGGAGACACCCGGCGTAATCGCGCAGTCCGCAGCCTTGACCAAGGCAACGACCGCCGCGCCGCCGTCGCGCGCCAGAACGGCGATATGCTCGGCTGAGCGGGCATACGGTACGGCGTGCGCAGTACCGGCCAACCGACCGCCCGCAAGCGAGATCTTTGTACCCGCCTGTGTCGGGGCCGCGGTCATCGGACCCAGTGGAACCTGCACGCTGCCCTGCGCCAACAGCCATCCGGCCAGCAGGGTTTCCGCCAGAGGCACCGGCGTCGCAAATGCGCCGGCCACTTTCAGCACCGCAAAGCCATCCGCCATTTCCGCGCCGGAGCCGCCGATCTCGTCCGAAACCCAGGTCAGCGTCAGACCGCTTTCTTCCAGTGCATTCCAGAGGTCGGCAGGCCATTTGCCTTCCTCAGCATCATTGATGACGCCGGGCTCACACAGGTCCTGACAGACGCGGGTAATGGTATCGACGATAATCGAGTCGGATTCGGACATGGTTTTGGCGATTTCCCGAAGGCGTATGGTTCAATCAAAGAAACGCGGCGCGGCAGGCGCTGTCAAGCGTTGGCGCTCAACCTTTGAACCGCGGCTCCGGCACGCCTTTGATACCCAGGCCCTCAATCACGAACAGGCCGCCGTCTTCCGGGCCGTCCACCTTCATGTTGTGGCTCTCGGATATCGAGGTGATGTAAATATCTTCGAGGTCCGGCCCGCCGAACATGACGCTGGTCGGGCGCGAACACGGCATGTCGATCAGCAGGTCCAGCTTGCCCTCCGGCGAGAGGCGGGCCACCTTGCCGGCGGTGACGAAGGCCGACCAGATATAGCCTTCCGCATCGACCGTGCCGCCATCCGGCCAGGAATTGTGCTCGGCCTTGGTGTCCACCAGAATGCGCTCGTTCGAGACGCCGGCGTCGCCATAGTCATAGGCCGCGATCCGCGCCTTGCGGCTGTCGGAGAAATAGAACGTCTTGCCGTCCGGGCTGAACGAGGGGCCGTTGGTGACAATGATGTCGCCCATCATGGTCTCCAGGCTCAGGTCCGGGTTGAGGCGGTAGAGCGTGCCCTCCGCCGTCCCGGTGATCTTCGTCGCCATGGAGCCGGCGAGGAAGCGGCCCTGTTTATCGACTTTGCCGTCGTTCAGGCGGTTGCCGGGCTTGTCCGGCTCCGGGTCGATGATTTGTTCGGTCTTGCCGGTGGCGAAGTCGAAGAAATGGAAGCCGTCCTCCATCGCCAGCACCGCGCCGCCCTTCTCGCGCAGCGCCATGGAGCCGACGGTGGACGGCACCTGCCAGTCCTCGCGCTTGCCGGTCTTCGGGTCGAGCCGGTGAACGGTCGGGCCGCGGCTGTCGAGCCAGTAGAGCGCCTGCTCGGCCACGTCCCAGAGCGGGCCTTCGCCCAGCTTGTCGCGGGTGGTGCCGATGCGGCGGACGGTGTGCTGGCGGGTCATGGGACATGTCCCTCGGATAATTCGGTGTTGCGTGCCCACCAATCTAGCCTACCCCCCGCCGGCATGGCGAGCCCCCCCGACCAAGCCCATCAACGCCGGTAGCCGAGCGGCCTAGTCTTTCCCCCTGTCCTGCCCGTTGCCTGCGCCCCACCCCGTCATGACCCACGTTCCCGTCCTCACCCCTCTGCCCGATGCCGACGAGCGGTTGGCGGCATTGGAGCGCCAGGTCCATGCCGACCTGTTCGCGCTGCGCCATCCGGAAATAATCTGGG
>JAYPXD010000086.1:0-13099 GCA_038135395.1 Alphaproteobacteria bacterium
CCACCATCCTGACCGGTATGCTGGCATTCCAGCTTTTGCGCTGGCGAAAGTTTGGCGACAACGTGCTGGTGCTGGGGCAGACGCCGTTGCGGCTGGGGCAAGTGCTGGAGGCCCGTGTTCTGACCCAGTTGGCGCCTACGATGGTTCCGGCGGAAGGCTTTCAAGTGCGAGTGCGCTGACAGCGGCGGCGGGAGGAAAGCACGGACCTGGGTCCGACCACGCATCCGACAGAAAAGCGCCTGCGTGTGGAAACGCTGTGGGAGAGCGAGGCGCAGGCGGCTGGTGTTGCGGATCGCAGCCGCAAGGGCAACCTGAACGTGCCGGTGCGCTTTGCCGTGCCGGGGGATTTGCCGGCGACGACGCTCAGCCAACTCAATATGGGCATATTCTGGGATTTGCAGGTTGAAGCGAAGATGCCTGGATTGGACTTCGCAACACGCTTCGTCCTTCCGGTTCTGGATGCCGGGACAGAGGTCTCAACCTAGAGCTGATCCCGATCCAATCGGATCGGGATCAGCTCTAGGCAGTTATGGGTCTGCCATGACGATTTTTGTGCGGATCTGGTAGTCATAGGCCGCCGGCGGGGTCGCTTTGTTGCCATCGCCTTCCAAGAGGTAGTCAACCCGTTGCCAGGGGCCGTAAGCTTCGGTTGGGAACGGTTCTTCCGGTATGTGCAGGACGAATACCATCTTCGGCCCGCCATCGGCCCGCCACAGCACCATGCGCCGGTCGCTGACGCGCCAGTAGAGCTTGACCTTGAAGCGCAGGATGGTGCGGCTGGCCTCATCCCGCTGCCTCGGCTCATCCCACTCGGCGTGCGAGGAGGAATAGCTTTCGAACGACTTGCGGAAGAACCGGTCGGCCATGCCGGCCTGGATTTGCCATGGCAATTGGATTTCCATGTGGACGACCGGGCGGGGGCCTTCCAGGTCATAGGGATTGCCGTCGTTCAAATTGGGCAGAACCAGATAGTAGACCGCCGCGGCCCCGGCGACGGCCAAAAGGCCTGCCGACGTTATCCAAATGGTCGGCGGGCTGGCCGCCCGCACGGCCAGGATGCCCAGCCAGATGCCAATTCCGGCGCCAATGACAGAGGCCAGCGGCAGGATGGTGGTCGCAACGCCCATGGCGAGACCGCCATTCATGTCGCGAACGCCCAACATCCGCGAGCTTTCTTAGAAGCCGAAGCTGCTGGCAATGCCGACAATGGCGCCGACGATCAGGGCGATTTCTGCGACCAACGCCACTTTGGCAATGATCAGCATCGCGTTTGCCTCTTATCGTCAGAGTGTCACGGCCTGCCCGGCGTCGGTAGTGCGAGAGTTAGAGCCCCAGCACGCGTTTCGCGATGATGTCCCGCTGCACTTCGTTGGTGCCGCCATAGATCGTGGCGGCGCGGCGCAGCAGGTGTTCGGTCATCACGCCGCGGCCATGATCTGGGCCGACCACGTCGACGTTGGTATCGGTCCGCAGCCACTCCCGGTCATAGGGCTGGGCGTAGTTGCCCAGCGCCTCCATGAATATCTCGTTCAGCGACTGCTCGATTTCCGAGCCGTTGATCTTCAGCAGCGATGCCTCCGGCCCGACAGTGCCGCCGCCGGCTTCCTGCGCCAGGATGCGCAGATTGCTCATGCTGAGCGCCGCGAGCTTGGCGTTTATCGTTGCTATGCGGGCGCGGAAATCCGGGTTGTCCCAGAGCGTGCCGCCCTGACCGTCGCTTTCCTGCTTTGCCGCCTCGATGATCGCTTCCAGCTTTTTCGCCGACTTGCCGACCTGGGCGACGCCGGTGCGCTCGTTCCCCAGCAGGAACTTGGCGTAGGTCCAGCCCTTGTTTTCCTCGCCGATCAGGTTCGATGCGGGCACGCGCACGTCGGTAAAGAACACTTCGTTCAGATAGTGGCCGCCATCCATGGAGATGATCGCCCGCCGCTCGATGCCGGGGGTGTTGAGGTCGATCAGCAGGAAACTGATGCCTTCCTGCTTCTTGCCTTCGGTCGAGGTGCGGACCAGGGCAAAGATCCAGTCGGCATGGTGGGCGTGGCTGGTCCAGATTTTCTGGCCGTTGACCACGTAATGGTCGCCGTCGCGTACAGCCCGGGTCTTGAGGCTGGCCAGGTCCGAGCCCGAGCCCGGCTCCGAATAGCCCTGGCACCAGAAAATGTCGCCGGAGAGGATAGCCTCCAGGTGTTGCGCCTTCTGCGCCTCCGTGCCGAAGGTGTAGAGCACCGGTCCGACCATCAGCAGACCGAAAGGCGAGAGGCGCGGGGCGCCGGCGCGCTGCACTTCCTCGTCGAAGATATGCTTTTGCACGGCGGTCCACCCGGTCCCGCCAAATTCTTTTGGCCAGTTCGGCGCGATCCAGCCCTTATTGTAAAGGATTTTGTGCCACTCGCGTGTCATCTCCTTCGAGACATAGGAGGCGGCGAGTTGGGCTTGCCGGCGGATATGCTCCGGCATCGCGGTTCTCAGGAAGTCGCGAACCTCATCACGAAAGGCGAGGTCTTCGGGCGAAAGGGCGGCGTCCATGGCGGGCTCCGGCAGGTGAGGGGGCATCTGCTCAGACTATACCCTGCCCACCGGCCCTCGAATCAAGTGCCAAGCCCGGATCACCACGCCGCAGCGGTGATCCGGGCTTTGGCCGGTTATCGTCCGGTGAACACGGGTTTGCGCTTTTCCACGAACGCCAGCGCGGCTTCCTCGTGGTCTTTGGTGGACTGGGCCAGAGCCTGGAAGCCGGCAGCCATTTCCAGAGACGAAGAGAGCGATTGCGACTCGCTTTCCTTCAGCAGGCGCTTTGTCATGCGCAGCGCCTCCGGCGGTTTGGCGGCGATTTTCTTCGCCATTTCCATGCACGCGGCCATCAGCTCGTCATGGGGGACGACCTTGTGGACAAGGCCGATTTCCAGGCATTCGTCGGCCTTCAGCACATCGCCCGTGAACGCCATCTCGAACGCCTTGGCGCGGCCGACGATGCGCGGCAGGTACCAGGCGCCGCCGTCGCCGGGGATGATGCCTAGGTTGACGAACACCTCGCCCATCAGCGCCTTGTCGCTGGAAATGCGGATGTCGCACATCATGGCCAGGTCGCAGCCGGCGCCGATGGCCGGGCCGTTGACGGCGGCTATGATCGGGATTTCAACCTTGTCGAGGCAAAGCGGAATGCGCTGGATACCCTCGCGGTACCAGTGGCGCGTGCCGTTCGGGAAGGCCTGGTTCGCCGCCGCTTCGACCGCAAAGCCCTTGACGTCGCCGCCCGAGGAAAAGGCCGAGCCGGCGCCGGTCAAAATGATGCACGAGACCTCGTGATCCTTGGCGGCTTTCTCGAACACAGCCTCGAATGCATCCAGCATATCGTAGGCCGAGATGGAATTGCGGATTTCCGGGCGGTTGATCGTAATTGTGACGATGCGGCCGGATTTCTCATAGAGCATGAGATCGGTGGACATAGGGAATGCCTTACTTGCTTTTTGAGGGTTTTCGGAGACATGCAGGCGCTGGCGCGCCTACAGGATCGTGTCAGGGCAGACGATAGAGCGAATCGGGGCCGGGCGGGTCATCGGGGCTGGCGACTCGGCCGTCTTCAACCATGTGCAGCAGGTGGCTCAAGACGCTGCGGCCAGCGGCCCTGTGCAGGTGTTCCGGCGTGTTGATGTAGATTTCCTTCACCATCTCCGGGATGTGGTGCGGGTGGTGCGCCAGGCAGTCGAGGATTTGCTGCTCGCGTTCGCCGCGATGCTCGATAAAGGCTTTGACGAAAGCCTTGGGATCGACAATCGGCCCGCCATGGCCCGGATAGTAGGTGTGTTCGCCGCGCGCCAGCATCTTGTCCAGGCTAGCCATGTAATGGCTCATGTCGCCATCGGGCGGCGAGACGATGCTGGTGGACCAGCCCATCAGGTGGTCGCCGGTCAGGACAATATCGTCCTCTTTGACCGCAAAGCAAAGGTGGTTGGAAATGTGCCCAGGGGTAAAGATGGCCTCCAACGTCCAGCCGTCGCCCTGCAGGATCTCGCCATCAGCCAGACGTATATCCGGGTTGAACGACGTGTCGCCCCCTTCCGGTCCGGCGAACGGCCAGTTGCGGCGAGCGCCGATACCATGCGGGCCATAGCCATAGGTCGGAGCGTCTGTCCAAGCCTTCATCAGTTGGACGCCCGGGGAGTGGTCGCGGTGGGTATGCGTCACAATGATATGCGAGACTGTCTCGCCCTTTTCCGCCAACACTTCGCGCAGGCGGTCGATATGCGCCTGCTCGGCCGGGCCGGGATCGACGATGCCGACTTTGCCGTGGCCCAGGATGTAGGTATTGGTGCCGTGAAATGTAAAGGAACTAGGATTAGGGCAGGTCAGGCGGCGGATGCGCGGCGTCAGCACCACTACCTCCCCGGCTTTGTGGGGAAATTCTTTGTTGAACGGAATCTCAGCCATGATCGGTCTCGGCTCCTTGGCGAATTCATAGTCTCGATTCAAGAAACCGGCATGGCCGGGGCACAGAGTCAAGAGATTCGCTCGTCAACCTGCATTTTTGCCGTTTGGGGTTGCACCAACTTGCCCGCCGTACCATCACTGCGCCAATACCCGCCGCCAAATCCGAGCGGTTTTGAAAGTTGAGGTGATATGCGGTTTCTACCAAAATTGTTTTGCGCCGCGATCCGCAATGGCAGGCTGACCCTCGTCGGCGCCGATGGCGAAGCCCTAGAATTCGGCGGTCAGGGGCCCGGTCCCGACGTGCGGATACGGCTGGCCGACGCCTCGCTGGACTGGAAAATCTTCATCAACCCCGAATTGAAGGCGGCCGAGGCCGTGATGAACGGCGGACTGGTGATCGAGCAGGGGTCGATTCATGACTTCATCACGTTGTTTTTCATAAACAAACGGCAATTCGACATGAACCCGAACCAGATTTTCTGGAACGGCCTCGCAAGGCGCTTTCGCCGCCTGATGCAGCACAACACCGTGCTGAATGCCCGGCGCAACGTCGCGCATCACTACGATCTCGGCAACGACTTCTACCGCCTCTGGCTCGATCAGGACCTGCAATATTCCTGCGCGTACTTCGAGACCGGCGACGAAACGTTGGAACAGGCGCAAATCGCGAAAAAGCGCCATATCGCTGCAAAGCTGGCATTGCAGCCGGGCCAGACAGTGCTGGATATCGGATGCGGCTGGGGCGGGATGGCGCTGTACCTGGCGCAGGTCGCGGACGTGAAGGTCGTGGGCGTCACGCTTGCGGAGGAACAGCTTAAGGTCGCGCGTGAACGCGCCGTCGCATTGGGCCTGGAGAACCGGGTTGAGTTCCGTTTGCAGGACTACCGTGACGTGCCGGAAGTGTTTGACCGGGTCGTGTCGGTCGGAATGTTGGAGCACGTGGGCGTCGGCCACCTGACCGAGTATTACCTGAACGTGCGCGACCGCCTCGCGCCCGAAGGCGTCGCGCTGATCCATTCGATCTCGTCGAAAGCGCCGCCAGGAATCACCGGGCCATTCCTGCGCAAATATATTTTTCCCGGCGGATATTCCCCATCGTTGTCCGAGGCGTTCGCAGCGGTTGAGCGGTCCGGGCTTTGGACCCTCGATACCGAAATCTGGCGTGTACACTATGCCTATACATTGGCCGCATGGCGTGAGCGTTTCCTGGCCAACCGGGACCGGGTGGTTGGGATGTACGACGAGCGGTTTGCCCGCATGTGGGAAATCTACCTGAGCGCTTGCGAAAACGCCTTCGCCTACGGGTCGTCCTGCGTGTTCCAGATGCAGCTTGGTCGGAACCGGGATGCGGTGCCGTTGAGCCGAGGCTATATGGCAGAGGCCGAAGCCAGGCTCGCGGCGATGGAGATGCCTTAGGGTCAGGGCGTTAGAGCGGGTTCGTCCGGTCCAGGCGGATCGCGATCGGCCCGAACGCATGGTATGACGGAGCATGCTGCCTGCGACCATGCTGCAGTGCAGTGATTGACCTGAATCAACGCCGCCTCGCGAACCCGCGTGCACGTTGCCTCCAGATGTCCTTGGCCATTGGAGGAAGTGATGGCAGCGGTAGCTCCACCGGCGAGTGCGCGCGCGTTATCCGATATCATTGCGATCATCGGGTTGGCGCTGGGCGGCGTGCTCAGCCTGTTTCTGGCGGCGGGCGCCGCCGACGACGCCATGGCGTTCCATGCCTGGGTGTTTCTGGCGGCATTTGTGGCGGCGGGACTGTATATCGCCAACAATGCCTTCAACATCGGCCAGGGAACCGTCACCCCGCCTGATCAAACCACTTACAACGAGTTGGTCGTCAAGGCGACGGTCATCGCGGCGTTGTTCTGGGGTGTGGCCGGGTTTTTGGTCGGCGATGTGATCGCCTGGCAATTGGCCTTTCCCGTCCTGAACCTGGACATTCCCTATACGACGTTTTCCCGCCTGCGGCCGCTGCATACCTCGGCGGTCATTTTCGCGTTTGGCGGCAACGTGCTGATCGGGACCTCGTTCTATGTGGTGCAGCGCACCTGCCGAGCCCGCCTCGCCGGCATTTGGGCGCCATGGTTCGTGTTCTGGGGGTACAATCTTTTCATCGTGATCGCCGGCACGGGCTATTTGCTGGGGGTGACGCAGAGCAAGGAATACGCCGAGCCGGAATGGTATGCCGATATCTGGCTGACCATCGTATGGGTGGTTTACCTGCTGGTGTTCCTTGGCACTTTGATGAAGCGCCGGGAGCCGCATATCTACGTCGCCAACTGGTTCTACCTGGCTTTCATCGTGACTGTCGCCATGTTGCACCTGGTCAACAACGTGACGGTTCCCGTCTCGCTGACCGGCTCGAAAAGCTACATTTACTGGAGCGGCGTCCAGGATGCGATGATCCAGTGGTGGTATGGCCATAACGCGGTCGGTTTCTTCCTGACGGCCGGTTTCCTCGGCATCATGTAATACTTCGTGCCCAAGGCTGTGGGCCGGCCGGTCTATTCGTACCGGCTGTCGATCGTGCACTTCTGGGCGTTGATCTTTCTCTACATTTGGGCCGGTCCGCACCATCTGCACTATACCGCCCTGCCGGACTGGGCGCAGACCTTGGGCATGACGTTCAGCATCATGCTGTGGATGCCGTCCTGGGGCGGCATGATCAACGGCCTGATGACGCTCTCGGGCGCTTGGGACAAGCTGCGCACCGATCCGGTCGTTCGCATGCTGGTCGTCTCAGTCGCGTTCTATGGCATGAGCACCTTCGAAGGGCCGCTCATGAGCGTCAAGGCGGTGAACGCGCTTAGCCACTACACGGACTGGACCATCGGCCATGTGCACTCCGGAGCATTGGGTTGGGTTGGCTATGTCAGCTTTGGCGCAATCTATTGTCTGGTGCCATGGCTCTGGCGGCGGGAGCGGCTGTATTCGGCTGCTCTGGTCGAGTGGCACTTCTGGGTCTCCACCATCGGCATCGTCCTGTACATCTCGTCGATGTGGGTGTCCGGGATCATGCAGGGCCTAATGTGGCGGGCATACGACGAACTGGGCTTCCTGGAGTACAGCTTTGTCGAAACGGTCGAGGCGATGCACCCGATGTACATCATCCGGGCCTTTGGCGGCCTGCTGTTCCTGCTGGGCGCTTTGATCATGGTCTACAACATCTGGCGCACGATCCGCGGTGACGTCCGCGAGCGCGAGACCGTGATTACCCCAACGCCTCAACTCAACACCGTTCCTGCGGAGTAACGCCAGCATGTTTGAAAAACACGCATTCCTGGAGCGTAACTCACTGATCCTGACCCTCTGCGTGCTTCTGGTCGTAGCGATCGGCGGCTTGGTCGAAATCGTGCCCTTGTTCTATCTGAAAAGCACGATCGAGCGGGTTCAGGGGGTACGCCCATATTCGCCCTTGGAGCTAGCGGGGCGGGATATTTATATCCGTGAAGGCTGTTATGTCTGCCACAGCCAGATGGTCCGTGCCTTGCGCGATGAAGTCGAACGCTATGGCCATTATTCTCTGGCGGCGGAAAGCATGTACGACCACCCGTTCCAGTGGGGCTCGAAGCGGACCGGGCCCGATCTGGCCCGCGTGGGCGGCAAATATTCGGACGAGTGGCACGTCCTGCACCTGAAGAACCCGCGGGCGGTCGTGCCGGAGTCGATCATGCCCGGCTATCCCTGGCTGGCAGAGCGCAAGCTGGATGGGTCTCATATTCGTGGCCAGTTAGAGGCCAATCGGGCGGCTGGCGTACCTTATGACGATGCCATGCTGGAAAATGCTGCGGCTGACCTGGAGGCTCAGGCCAATCCCAATGCGGACGGCATCAGCGCTATGCAGAGCCGTTACCCTAAGGCCCAGGCCCGCGCTTTTGACGGCAATCCAGAGAAATTGACCGAGATGGACGCGTTGGTCGCCTATCTGCAAATGCTCGGCACCCTGGTGGAATTCTCTGAATACGACGCTGCAGCAAACGCGCGATAGGGGACTGGCGATATGGATTACGCATCTTGGCAAGCTTTCAGCGGCACGGTGGGGCTGATCATCTTTGTCGTGCTCTTCGCCGGCGTTCTCACCTACGCCCTATGGCCCAACAACCGAGCCAAATTCGACCTGGCCGCCCGTATTCCGCTGGCGGACGATCCCGACGACCAACATCTTTCGATTGGTGGAGAAAGCCGTGGCTGAAACCAAACGGACCGACGACATCACCGGCTTCGATACGACTGGCCACGAATGGGATGGCATCGAGGAGCTTAACCGGCCATTACCAAAATGGTGGCTGTACACTTGGTACGCCTGCATTCTGTGGTCACTTGGCTATTTCGTCTTTTATCCCGCGATCCCGATGGTAGGGGATTATACCCGTGGCCTTTTGGGATATTCGCAGCGCACGGAAGTTGCAGCGCAACTGGCGGACGCCAAGGCGGCGCAGGGACAATGGACCGGGAAGATCGCCGCGCAATCCTTGAGCGCGATCGCCGCCGATCCCGATCTCCTGCAATTTGCGGTGGCCGGCGGCAAGGCGGCTTTCGGCGATAACTGTGCGCCCTGCCATGGGTCCGGCGCCCAGGGATCGATCGGGTATCCGAACCTGAACGATGATGATTGGCTTTGGGGCGGTACGCTGGAGGATATTCACAAGACTATCATGTTTGGCATCCGTTCGAACCATGAAGATACGCGGCTCAACGACATGCCGGCATTCGGCAGGGATCAAATTCTGAACCGGACGCAGATCGGAGACGTAACGCAGTACGTGCTTGGGATATCCAAGCAGGCCCATGACGCCGAGGCCAGCAAACGGGGCGCTGTAGTCTTTGCCGACAACAGTGTTGCGTGCCACGGCGAAGGCGGGATCGGCAACCGGGAACTCGGCGCGCCGAACCTGACTGACGCATTGTGGCTGTACGGCGGCGATGCCGCTTCAATAACGCGGTCAGTGACCCGTGGGCGGATCGGCGTAATGCCAGCTTGGGTGGATCGGCTGGACCCGGTAACGGTTAAGGAATTGGCGGTATACGTCCACTCGCTTGGCGGCGGCGAGTAGGGCAGAGCACGCTGTCATGCAGCAATCCACCCCTCCCTTGGTCGAAACGGCTGATGTTGCCGCAGTCAATGCGAAAGCCACGCGTTCGCTCTATGCGGACCGTCCGCGGATCCACCCGAAGCGGGCGCGTGGCAACTTCCGCCGGATCAAGTGGATCGTCATGGCGGTTACGCTGTGCATTTACTATGGCGTGCCATGGCTCAGGTGGGAAAGGGGGCCGTTTCTGCCCGATCAAGCGGTGCTGATCGATATTCCGAACCGGCGGTTTTTCTTCTTTTTCATCGAGATTTGGCCGCAGGAGTTCTATTTCGTGGCAGGCCTGTTGATCCTGGCCGCGCTTTGTTTGTTTCTCATGACCTCCATCGCCGGACGGGTCTGGTGCGGATATACCTGCCCGCAGACGGTATGGACCGACCTGATGATTGCGGTGGAACGGTGGGTCGAAGGCGACCGCGCCAAGCGCATCCAATTGGATCGGGCGCCGATGAACGCCGACAAGCTGCGCAAGCGGATCACCAAGCATGCCGCGTGGCTGCTGATCGCGATGCTGACCGGCGGCGCATGGGTATTCTACTTTGGCGATGCGCCGACCCTTGCAGTCGATCTTATATCCGGGACGGCGCCATATGTTGCCTATACGACGGTCGCAATTCTGACGGCTTCGACCTATCTTCTGGGCGGGTTGGCGCGCGAGCAGGTCTGCACATACATGTGCCCGTGGCCGCGCATCCAGGGCGCAATGATCGATGATCAGAGCCTGATGGTATCCTATCGGGCGTGGCGCGGCGATCCGCGTGGTCATCATCGCAAGGGCGATAGTTGGGACGACCGCGGCGACTGCATCGATTGCAAGCAATGCGTTGTCGTGTGCCCAATGGGCATCGACATCCGCGATGGCGCCCAGTTGGAATGCATCAACTGTGCACTCTGCATCGACACCTGTAATTAAGTAATGGCAAAGATTGAGCGGCCGGCGAACCTGATTGCCTATGACAGCTTTCAGGGCCTTGAGGCCGCCGGGCATGGCGACGCCAGGCCGCGCCTGGTCCGCCCGCGGACGATCATTTATGTAGCGTTAATTGGGCTTGTCAGCTTGGCCATGCTGGTGGCTCTGCTATTGCGCTCGGATTTCGACATGAGCATTCAGCGCGACCGAAATCCCCTGTTTGTCCGTCTTTCGGACGGCAGCATCCGCAACGGCTATACCGTGCATGTGCTCAACAAGACGTATGGCGAAACCAGGTTTAGCCTTGTTGTGCAAGGACTGCCGGGGGCTACGCTTTCCATCCTTGGCCAGGCCGGAGCCGGTATCGACCTTGTTCCAGATGATCTGACCCGTATCCGCGCCTTCATCACCATTCCGGCGGCGGTCGCCAAGTCCGCGGCCCGGCAAAATGGCACGGCTCTGCCGATTAAGATCGCTGCCGAGCGGGCAGACGGCAGTCTGGCGGTTCGCAGCGCCACTACATTCCGATTGCCTGAGGAGAAATAGACATGGGTCCGATCAATGGTCGCCATGTGTTGTTGGGTTTGCTGGGGTTCTTCGGCGTCATGTTCGCGGTCAACGGCGTGTTCGTCTATGTCGCGACCACGACATTTTCGGGGACCTCGACCGAAGACGCCTATATCCGCGGCCTGCGCTATAATGAGTCGATTGAGACGCATCGCGCGGTTGAGGCAACGGGTTGGCGGCATGCTGCGACGATTGAGGGATCGCAGGTCGTGCTGACGGTCAGGCAAGCCGACGGGCGGCCGGTGTCGAGGCTGGTCATTGACGGAAGGATCGGCCGTCCGGCCACCCAAGCACAAGACCTTGGCCTTACCTTCAACGCCGATGGCGATGGCCGGTATGTCGCCGAAACCGGCGGGTTGGCGCATGGCCAGTGGCAATTGTCCGCAACGGTCCAGCCAGGCGCCGGATACAGTCTTCCCACCTACGAAATGACGACACGCCTATGGTCCAAGCCCTAGCCCACCAACGCTTCGCCGAGGAAGTGTTATCGGTCGCCAATATGAACTGCGGCGGCTGCGTTCGGGGGATCGAACGCGCCCTGAAAAACACCATCGGTGTTCAGGATGCGCGGGCAAATCTCACGACCAAGCGGGTCAGGGTTCGCTTCGATGCCGGAGCGATCGATCCTTCCCAATTCGTCCGCACCTTGGCGGAAGCAGGCTTTCAGGCAGCCCGATTCGACGGTGCATTGGCCGTCGCTGATGGAGATCAAAAACTTCTGCTGCGATGCCTGGCGGTTGCGGGCTTTGCGGCTGCCAACATCATGCTGTTGAGCGTCGCGCTGTGGGCC
This sequence comes from Alphaproteobacteria bacterium, assembly GCA_038135395.1. Classification (GTDB taxonomy): domain Bacteria; phylum Pseudomonadota; class Alphaproteobacteria; order Bin95; family Bin95; genus JACKII01. The sequence continues at coordinate 11,795 of JAYPXD010000086.1, forward strand.
GGCCTGGCCCAGGATATGGATGCTGAGACGCGTAACCTGTTCCAGTGGATTTCTACGGCCATAGCCTTGCCCGCCGTTGCTTATGCTGGCCGGCCGTTTTTCCGTTCTGCCTGGACGGCAATCAGAGTGTTCCGGGTGAACATGGATGTGCCGATCAGTCTGGCCGTGCTGCTGGCGACCGCAATGTCGTTCTGGCAGACCTGGACCGGCGGCGAGGAGACGTATTTCGATGCGGCGGTCTCGCTGCTGTTTTTTCTCCTGATCGGCCGTTTCCTCGATGCGAGCGTTCGCGGTAAAGCAAGGGATGCAGCGGGTAATCTGTTGGCGTTTGCCGCGGGTGAGGCATCGCTTGTGGACCCGGCAACTGGAGCGGTGCGGCAGGTGACGGCTGGAGAGGTACGGCCTGGCGATTTGCTGCTGGTTGCAAGCGGGGCAAAGGTACCAGCGGATGGCAAGGTTCTTGACCGGTCTGCCTTGATTGATACCAGCATTATCACTGGCGAATCTAAGCCGGCGGCGCTTCATCCCGGCATGACCGTATTTGCCGGTTCGATCAATCTGGGTGATCCCTTCCGATTGGAGGCAGCCACTGCCGCCGATGATAGCGTATTGGCTGAGGTCACGCGGCTGATGGAGGCGGCCCAGCAGGGACGGGACCGTTATGTCCGCCTGGCCGACCGGGCAGCAAAAATTTATGCCCCACTGGTTCATGGGCTGGCCGGCATGACGTTCGCTGGATGGCTTGTGAGTGGCGCAAGCGTTGAGCAATCTTTGGTTGCTGCCATAGCCGTGTTGATCATCACGTGCCCCTGCGCATTGGGCTTGGCGGTGCCTGCCGTCCATGTTGTTGCGGCTGGGCGGCTGATGCGGCGCGGCATTCTGATGAAAAGCGGAGCAGCACTGGAGCGGTTTGCCCAGGTGGACAGGGTTGTGTTCGACAAGACTGGAACGCTCACTGTTGGACGTCCGGAATTGGAAAATGCCGACGCCATTTCGGATGAGGCGCTCAAGCTTGCCGCAGGCATGGCCTATGCCAGCCGGCACCCGCTTTCCCAAGCAATCGTCCGTGCAGCGGTGCAACGCTTTGGCGCCATGGCACCGGCGCGGGATGTTGAGGAGATTGCCGGCTATGGCGTAAAGTCCGGAGCGGACCGATTAGGGTCGCGCGCATGGTGCGGACTGCCGGCGCTCGATGGAGACGACGCCATCACTGTCGTATGGCTGACGCGGCCCGGTCTGGAACCGGTTGCCTTTCAGTTCAGCGATGCGCTTCGCCCCGACGCCGCCCAAGTCGTACGCTACCTG
>JAYPXD010000087.1:0-4690 GCA_038135395.1 Alphaproteobacteria bacterium
CGCTTCCTCGTAAACCGTCTCGGTAGTCGCGACGCAATCCTCCCAGGTGGAAGCCGGATGAATGTTGATCTCCAGCACACCCGGGTCTGGAGCGACACGGATGACGTTCAGGCGCGGATCGTGCGGCGGCGCATACCCTTCGATATGCACAGGTAGACCCGCTTTTTTTGCCGCATCCTCGGCTACTGCCAGCAATTCGAGATAGTCCTCCACGGTCTCGACCGGAGGCATAAACACGCAAAGACGGCCATCGCGCGGCTCTACCGTAATTGCCGTGCGCACCACACCATCAATATTGCCGCCCAAGGTCTGTTCGACCTGCGTCGCTTGCGGGGCGTCAGCAGTGAAGTGCGCGCGGGTTTGCTCGCGTCCGTCCGGCATCGCGCCAGCCTCGGCATCAGTAGCAAAGTCTGGCAGCGGTCCACGTTCAACAGACGGATCTGCCGGCAGGACATGGGGATAGTTCGTTGCCGAAATATACGGCAGCCCGCCGAGCGGCAGACGGTATCCGACCGGGCTATCACCAGGAACCAAAAAGAGGTGGCCGCGTCGCAACCGCCAGCGCTCGGAAATCCAGCGGCTTGTTGCGGACCGCGCCTGCCACCTCTGCACGGGAAGCGCATACCCCGCGGGAGCCGTGAGCCCACGATTGAAGACCCTGGCAATGCGAAGCCGGTCCTCCGGGTCTTTCAACTTCGAGTTTTCAGGCGTCACGTTGTCCGGCAGCTTGCCTTCCCGAATGATCCATTCCCCAGGGTCTTCAAAGGTTGGCAACACATGCTCGGGGTTCGCGCCCAACCCTTCGGCAATCGCCGTCAACAATGTCTCCGCCTGTTTCGCTGTCGCCCTGTAGTCTTTCCCTTCCTCTGCCACCAAGGCCGGATCGCGCCACACGGGCTTGCCGTCACGACGCCAGTAAAGCGAGAACGTCCAACGCGGCAGCGTTTCGCCGGGGTACCATTTCCCTTGGCCGTAGTGCAGAAATCCGCCAGGTGCAAATTTTGCCTGCAACCGCCGGATCAGCCGGTCTGCAAGCGTCCGCTTGGTTGGGCCAACCGCGCCGCTATTCCACTCGTCAGACTCAAAGTCATCGATCGACACGAAGGTAGGCTCGCCACCCATCGTCAGCCGCACGTCGCCTTCCTGCAGCGCCGCATCCACCTTGCGTCCCAGCGCGTTTAGGGCATCCCAAGAATCATCGCTGAACGGCTTGGTGATGCGCGGGTGTTCGGCTACCCGGCTAACCTTCATGTCGAAGGCGAATTCAACCTTGGCATCACTTGCCAGCCCATAAATTGGCGCAGCATTGCGATAATGGGGAGTAGCCGCCAGGGGGATATGGCTCTCCCCCGCCAACAAGCCGGACGTTGGGTCGAGACCAATCCAACCGGCCCCTGGCAAAAACACTTCAACCCATGCATGCAGGTCCGTGAAGTCCACATCCGTACCGGATGGACCATCCAATGCTTGTAGGTCTGGCTTCAACTGGATCAGATATCCAGATACAAATCGCGCCGCGAGGCCCAAATGCCGAAAGGCATTGACCAACAACCAGCTGGTATCACGACACGAGCCCTTGCCTGAGATAAAGGTTTCCTCTGGGGTTTGTACCCCCGGCTCCATCCTAATCACATACTGGATGCTGTTCGCGACCCGACGGTTCACATCGACAATAAAATCGATGGTCCTTGCTTTCTCACGCGGGATATCCCTCAGGAATTCAGCCAGCCTAGGCCCCGGCTGCTCTGCGTGCAGATAGATCGATAGGTCATCATCCAGTGCTTCCGGATATTTGAACGGCCAATGCTCTGCTTCATCTTCAATAAAGAAATCGAATGGATTGTAGACCGACATATCGGCAACCAAGTCGATTTCAATCTTGAACTCACGCACTGGCTCCGGAAACACGTACCGCGTTAGCCAGTTGCCATAGGGGTCCTGTTGATAATTGACAAAATGCTTGGTCGGAGACACGCGCTGTGAATAGGACAATACGCGAGTTCGGGAGTGAGGAGCCGGACGCAGTCGGATCACCTGTGGCCCCAGGATGACCGGTCGGTCGTACTTGTAGTGGGTCAGGTGATATATGCTTGCTTTAATCGACACGGGCAACTCGGTCCTATTTCATCGAAATGTAAGCGGCGCTTGACCACTTCCTCTACCTTAGTGCGAATCCCAGGGGGCGTCGAGCGGATCAAAACGCTATCGTTATCTCCCCAAAACGCTTGCCCATTCCAACCCGCCAACTTGCGCCCCCCTGGTGCGTTGACCGGAAGCGCGCCCAACACCACAACACAGGCGGGCACTGGACCTTTGCCGAAAAATCACTATGTTAGTACTCGAAAGTCAGTACGTTTTTGTAGATCAAGCGAACGCCGGAACAAGCGGCTTTCGAGCAACAAGATGAGGCTCCTTTGCTAGAACCAAGCAAGCGTCCTTCGCATCCTGTGTCCGCAAATGGACAGCCAGGGTTGCTTGACTCCTACGATCATGGCCATTTTTTCTGCGAAATGGCCTCCCAGTATGAGGGCAACGCTGATCTGGGGCGCATTTGGCAGCTATTGGACAGCATGGATACGCCAAGCCTCCGGCGCCGGGTACGTCATGCTGACCAGGAATTATTCAATCTGGGAATTACATTTACCGTATATTCAGATCGAGACGCGATTGATCGGGTACTGCCCTTCGACGTTATCCCGCGCGTGTTGACCGCGAAAGACTGGGACCAAATCCGTCGTGGCGTTGAGCAACGCGTCACGACAATCAATCTGTTCTTACGCGACATCTACAATACCGGCCACATTTTCCGCGATGGTGTCGTGCCGGTGGAATTGGTCAAGGGGAATACCCAGTTCCGTAAGGAAATGGAAGATTTCGTTCCACCAGAAGGTGTGTATGCCCATATCGCCGGCATTGATATCGTCCGGAACGACAACGGCGGGTTTATGGTCCTGGAGGACAATGCCCGCACCCCATCCGGCGTCTCCTATGTTATCGAAAACCGCCATTTAATGATGCGCGCATTTCCGGACTTGGCCGAGGGGATCACCATTGCGGACGTGGATGATTATGGCCGGCAGTTGGCTAAAGCGCTACGGGCTGTCGCCCCGGGTGACGTGAGTCAACCCAATACCGTTGTGCTGACGCCTGGCGTTTTTAACTCTGCGTATTTTGAACACATTTTCCTGGCGCGTGAAATGGGCGTGCCGTTGGTCGAAGGCCGGGATCTGACGGTAGAAAATGATCGGGTCTACATGCGCACAACCGCTGGTCTGGAGCCGGTCCACGTCATCTATCGGCGCATAGACGACGATTTCCTCGACCCTCGAGCATTTCGCAAAGACAGCATGCTGGGTGTCCCCGGCCTGTTCGCAGCCTATCGGAAAGGTAACGTAACCCTCGCCAATGCCGTAGGCACGGGGGCAGCGGACGACAAAGCGATTTACGCCTACATGCCTCGCTTAATCAGGTACTACCTGAACGAAGACCCGATCATCCAAAACGTCGAAACGCACATCTGCCGCGAGGCCGAGGGGCTGGCGTATACGTTGGATAACCTTGAAAAATTGGTGACAAAGCCGGTTGGCGGTTCGGGCGGTTATGGTGTTGTTGTCGGTCCGCATGCCAGCAAAAAAGCGATCCGCGATCTGCGTCGGCAGGTTTCGGCCGATCCTGGAAATTTCATCAGCCAACCCATGATCAATCTATCCGTCTCACCCACCCTGACCCGCCAGGGTGTAGAGCCACGCCATGTGGACCTTCGGCCGTTTGCCGTAACAGGCGACAGCACTTGGGTGTTGCCTGGCGGGCTAACCCGTGTCGCCCTCAAGCGCGGCTCGTTGGTGGTGAATTCTTCCCAAGGCGGCGGTTCGAAGGATACCTGGGTCCTTGCCTAGCTTACTCTCACGCTTCGCGTCCGATCTCTTCTGGCTGGCCCGCTATATGGAGCGCGCGGAAGCGCTTGCCCGGCTGCTGGATATCTCCAAAACTTATGCAGGCACCGAAACCTCCGGAGCCAAATGGCAGCAGATCCTCCGGATTTATGGCGACATGGACCGCTATAAAGAAGCCGGCGGTGAATCGGATGCCGCCTCGATCCTGAGCTTTTACCTGCTGAATTCCACCAATCCGACTTCGATTGCGTATGCAGTCAGAATGGCACGCGAAAACGCGCGCGGCGCCCGCCACCTCATCAGCACCGAATTATGGACACATCTCAATATGTTCCACAATCGGTATGCCAAGTTGACGGCACGCGATATTCGATTGTCGAATGTCTCGGAAATCTGTCAGGAAATCAAAGTTGCCTGCCAGGCTGGTGAAGGAATAGTCGAAAGCACCCTCACACGAGGTGAACCTTGGTTTTTTTATAACCTTGGCAAACAAATTGAGCGCGCCGACCAAACTACACGCGTTTTGGATATCGGATACCTGAGCCTAGACACTAACGACGACAGCACTTTGCAATCAGTTCAATGGAATGTTCTGATCAGGGCGTTGGCTGGATACCACCTGTATCGCAGCAAGCATCCATCCGGCGAATACGCCCGCGACGTCACCAAATTCATGCTCTACGATCCGGAATTTGCCCGGTCAGTATCGTCATGCGCCGCCATGATTTCTCTGAATCTGACTAGACTTGGAAACCGTCTGCCTACGGTAGCAACTGACTGCACATCGTTCGCGTTGG
>JAYPXD010000087.1:4700-13006 GCA_038135395.1 Alphaproteobacteria bacterium
TCTCTTGACAGCGAATTGAGGAATGGCCCGATAGATCCAACCACTCCAATGGAGTTACATGAATTTCTTGACCGCATCCAATTGGCGCTTGGAGGTATTTCAGAGGCAGTCGCAACGACATACTTTGCCAAAGAAGAGATCACCGAGGCGGCGTAGAGCGTCGTAACAGTAATCCGGCGTGAAACTCAGATACAAGAGCTAGCGGTACCTCGCCTTTTTGCATCCATCACAATGAAAAGGCACAGGTGACGGCCATTCGGGTACAGGCTAAGGTGAATGGAAGCCAGTCCTCTGCAATTCCATAAAGGACCACAGCACCGTGCCGGATACCTCGCGCTCCAATTCCGCTATCATTGCTGCTTACCGCGCCCGGACGCCCGCGTCCGCAGATTGGGCCGAACGGGCTCGCAATAGCTTTCCCTCCGGCATCACCCACGACAGCCGACACCTTTCCCCCTATTCCCTGTATGTCACGCGGGGTCAGGGCAGCAACAAGTGGGATGCTGACGGGCACGAGTATGTGGATTATTTCGGCGGCCACGGCGCCTTGATTTTGGGCCATAACCACCCAAAGGTGCTGGCCGCCATGCAGGAAGCGCTGGCAGAGGGAACGCACTTTGGTGCAAGCCACCCGCGTGAAGTGCTTTGGGCGGAACAAATCCGGAAGATGGTTCCCTGCGCAGAGCGGGTTCGCTTTACCTCCAGCGGCACGGAAGCCACGATGATGGCGCTGCGACTGGCCCGGGCCTATACCGGCCGGGATACAGTTCTGCGGTTCCGCTCCCATTTCCATGGCTGGAACGACCACATGGCCAGCGGCCAGGCCGGCCATATGGATGGGACCCCAACGCCCGGTGTGGTCTCCGGTATCACCGCTGCAACGGTTTTGGTCGATCCCAACGATAAGGCCGGCGTCGAAAAAGCGTTCATGGACCATTCAATCGCTGGGGTGATTCTGGAGCCAACCGGCTCGTCTACCGGAATGGTGCCGGTCGCGCCCGGCTTCCTGGCCTTTCTGCGCGAACAGTGCGACCGGCATGGCGCCGTCCTGATTTTCGATGAAGTGGTGACCGGCTTTCGCGTGGCCCCTGGCGGCGCACAGGAGGCGAGCGGCGTGCCCCCCGACCTTGGCACCTTTGCCAAGATCATCGCCGGCGGACTGCCCGGCGGTGCGATCTGCGGGAAGGAAGCGATCCTGGAACTGCTGGATTTCGAAAAGGCGTCGGCCAAAGGCTTTGAAAAAATCGGCCACCAGGGCACCTACAACGCAAACCCAGTCAGTGCCGCCGCCGGATTAGCTGCACTTCAGCTCATTGCCGACGAAGGTATTTGCGACCAGGCAAACGCTTACGGCTCTGCGTTGCGGGCAGAACTGAACCAGGTGCTGCGGGCGGAAAACGTACCATGGGCCGTCTACGGAGAGTATTCGACATTCCATGTGTTCACCAATCCCAAGGGCCGGACGGACGTTGGGCCCGATTCCTTCGATCCTCTGGCTTACGGCTATGCCGAGCTGAAGTCGAATGCACCGGACGCCGTTCAGAAACTGCGCATCGCAATGATTTTGAACGGGGTCGACATCATGGGGTGGCCCGGCGGCAACATCAGCGCCGTGCATTCCGACCGCGACCGGGCCAAGACGGTGGATGCATTTGCCCGGTCAATCCAGTTGATGAAAGATGAGGGTGACCTGCACTAGCCTTCTATCGTGCAAGAAAGCTGCCACACGGTCAAAAATTGCGCCTTTGCCCGGAATAGCCGTTTGTTCTTCACCGGCAAAGGCCCGTTCCGGCCTATCGGCCTGAACCATATTCTGTTTCCGGTGGGACAACCGTGTTCTGGCGCCCCGCAGGTTGGGCATGACGCACAGGTCTTGAAACCCGTTCGCTGCCCCCTATCTGATGGCTATCCCAATTGATGCGCTGCAATGTGCGGGCATCTAACCCGGGGTAGGGCTGGCCCATTCGGGCAGTTCTTTCATCAACCTGCCATGTTGCTCCGAAGAGGACTTGCGCAAATGACGACTTTTGACTTTTCCCCACTATTCCGTTCGACTGTTGGCTTTGACCGGATGCAGCGGATGCTGGAATCCGCCACACGCTCCGACGAAGCAAACGGCTATCCGCCCTACAACATCGAAAAACTCGAAGAAAACGCATACCGAATCACGATGGCGGTCGCAGGCTTCGGCGAAGCTGACATCGAGATCGAAGTGAAGGACAGCGTCTTGTTTGTCGTCGGACGGCAGCCAGAGGAATCGACAGAGCGCAGCTTCCTTTACCGCGGCATTGCCGGACGGGCTTTCCGTCGTAATTTTCAGCTTGCCGACCATGTCAAGGTGCAGGGCGCCTCGCTGGAAAATGGCCTGCTCCATATTGATCGGCCAGATTGAGGCTGCAGCCGCCTAATCCCTACCAATTTATTGTCTGCCACGACGGCCCGCCGCTTAGCGACGGGCCGTTTGTTTTTCGTCGTAAAGGCCGTGTTCCCCCTTTGCAGCCCCGAGATACCTGACCACGAAAGAGGTAAGGCGGCCACCGACAGCCACTGCCAACCGGATTGACAACCCATTCAGTCCTATGCCCCAATCAATTGCCGTGGCGGATCGGGATTTTCCGTCCGTTGCATACCAAAGGCGCACAAATTCGCGTGCCGTTCATACCGGCGAATACAGGTGGCAAACCCCACCCAATGCGAGTGAATTTAGCAAAAGCTGGGTTACCACATTATGGCTCAGCAAATGACATAACTCAGGAAGGACGACTATAACCTATGCGACTTTCAACAATCCGAAACGGCCTGTTTGCCTCGATAATTGGGTTCGCCGGCATTGTGGCGGCAAGCGCTGCATCCGCTGACACGCTGAAGTATCTCACATGGAAATCGAAATCCGCCGGCGAAGCCCACGCCGCAACCCTGCAATGGTTTGCCGACGAGTTTGAGAAGCGCACCGGCGGCAAGCATAAGATCGAGATATTCTGGGGCGGCAGCGTCGCCGGTATCCGCGCCATCCCAGAGGCGCTGGAAAGCGGCGTCGGCGATCTGGGCGACGTGGTGGCGCCCTATTTCCAGGACCAGTTCTTCCTGAACAACATCGTCAGCTTCCACATGCCTCAGCCGAAGAACGAGCGCGAACTCGGCAAGCAGTTGATGGCCTGGTATGACCAATACCCGCAATTCGATGCCGAAATGGCAAAGTACAACCTGAAGAATCTCGGCTGGCGGCCTCTTGAAGATTACGGCCTGATGTGCACCAAGCCGATCAGGTCGGCCGAAGACATGAAAGGCCTGCGCGTCCGCACCTACGGCCATGCCCTGCCCCGGCTGTTCGAGGCGCTGGGGGCAACGCCGGTCTCCATGGCGACGCCCGAGACGTACGAAGCGCTGCAACGCGGCATTCTCGACTGCACCCCCATCGGCGTCACGTTGGCAAGAGGCTATCGATTTGAAGAAGTCGCCAAGTATTATATCAAATTTCCACTTGGCGCAAATTGGGGACACTTCATCAGTGTCAATTTGAACACTTATAACAAATTGGATGAGCCATCCCGCAAGATCCTGTTCCAACTGGGACGTGACTACATGGACCACTTTGTCGATGTGCTGTGGCAAATGACGGACACGATTAAGAGCGAGTGGGCGTCGAAGGGCATCGAGGTTCTGCCGTTCCCGGCTGGGCCCGTTGCCAAAGCGGTGAAGAGCGAAGGCGTGCAGAAAGTCCGCCAGCAGTTCATTGACCGAGCGACTGCTCAGGGCATCCCTGCGGCGGAAATGGTGAAGTTCTTCGCATTTGCAGACTAGGGGCGTCACCCCCGCCGTTATTGCGAACAGCCCTGCGGGGCGATGCAGCAATCCAGGAAAGGCCGCCACCGGCTGAAGCCGTGACCTGGATTGCTGCGGTTCGCTCGCAATAACAACCCCTTAGGTCCAGCTCCCTCCCCAATTGAGAGCCTTGCCCATGGCCCAATCTTTTGAGCGCCTCTATCAGGTCTATGGCCGCTTCGTGCTCGCCCTTGGCATGGTCGCGGGCGCTGCGGTCTTCGCCATCATGTGGCTGATCGATGCCAACGTCCTGATGCGCAAGCTGTTCAACCAGCCGGTGACAGGCACCCTGGAAATTACAGAGGGCGCCCTGGTCCTCATTATCTTTCTCGGCCTCGCCTTCACCCAGCGCCGGCGTGGCCATATCCGGGTTACGCTGATGACCCGCCATTTCCCGAAATGGCTGCGCGATGTGCTTTACGTTCTGGTGTTGCTCATCGGTGCGGGACTGTGCGCCTGGTATACCTGGGCGGCCTATACCTATGCCCTGCGATCGTACAACATTAACGAGATGGAGTGGGGCGTGCTCATTTTCCAGGTTTGGCCGATCAAGGCCGCCGTCGCGCTGGGGTGGGGCTTGCTGAGCGTTCAATTCCTGCTCGACGCGATCCGGCACATTTTCGTCGCCAAAGGCCAGCTAGAGCTTGTCGAAGGAGAAGAGGTATGAGCGATCTCGCTATCGGCGTGATGGGCATGGCGGCGCTCATCCTCTGCATTCTCTCGGGCATGACGGTGTTTGTGGCGCTGGGCCTGGTGGGGACGGCAGGTCTTAGCATTCTCGTCGGTCCGCAGGGCTCCATCGGCCTGCTTCGGGCGATGTTCTACGACGTCACCCACAGCTTTCACTTCAGCGTCATCCCCATGTTCTTGCTCATGGGCTTTTTCGCCATGCGGGCTGGTCTGGGCGAAGACCTGTTTGAGGCGGCGACAAGATGGTTGGGCGGACTGAGAGGCGGCCTTGCTATCGCCACCACCGGCGGAGCCGCTGCTTTCGGCGCCGCCTCCGGCTCCAGTATTGGCACGACAACGCTTTTCACCAAGCTGGCGCTGCCGCAGATGCTATCGCGCGGCTATGATAAGCGGTTGGCTTCGGCTTCCATCGCCATTTCCGGCACGTTGGCGGTGATGATTCCCCCTTCAGCGCTTGTGGTGGTCTATGGCATTCTGACCGAATCGAGCATCGGAGCCTTGCTGATCGCCGGCATCATTCCCGGGCTGGTCTTTGCCGTCATGCTTTGCTTCGCCACTTCGCTTTGGGTGCGCAGCAATCCGGCGCTGGCGCCGCTGATCCCGAACACGTCCACCTGGGGCGAAAAATTCTGGTCCCTTCGCCTTGCGGGCCCATTGGTCATCGTCATCATAGCGATCATCGGCGGCCTCTACCTGGGCGTTTTTACGCCGACAGAGGCTGGCGCTATCGGCGCATTGGTCACATTCCTAATGGCCGTAATCCGCAAACGCAGTATTCGTGACGTGGAAATTGGCTCTGTAGTCGGAGATACAGTGCAGACAACGGCGATGATCTTCGGCATCATCATGTCTGCACTGGCATTCTCCAAATTTCTGGCGTTAAGCGGCCTAGCTGGTTACATCGGCGACTTTCTGTCTAATGCTGACGTCAACCGCTGGGTGATTGTAGCATTGGTAACCGCCATTTATCTTGTGCTCGGCATGATGATGGACGCACCGCCATTGCTGGCGATCAGCTTGCCGATCACCCATCCAGTCATGATGAATCTCGGTTTCGACCCGGTGTGGTTCGGGGTTTATGTCGTGCTGCTTTGCGAAATCGGCGCGATAACGCCGCCAGTTGGCATCAATTGCTTCGTCGTACAGGGAGCATCGGATGGATTGGTGCAGTTGGAAGATGTATTTAAGGGGCTCCTCCCCTACATCGCTGCCGGGCTGGTGATGCTTGTTATCCTTTGCGTATTTCCAGACTTGGCGCTGTACCTGCCCAGCACGATGACCAACTAACGATCACGCCCGCCGTCGTCGCCGTACTTTTCGCCAGGAGTACGGCGGGGATTGGCGACGGCGCCGGCTTAAGGAACCACCATGCAATACGGCATCATGATGCGCGGCCAGTTTCCGAAAGAGGACAAGGTCGCGGTCCATTTCCAGCAAATGCTGGAACAAGCCCGTTTGGCGGAAAAACTGGGCTTCCATTCGATTACCAAGGGGTCGCACTACAGCACCCATCCGCTTCAGGACCTGCAACAGGTTCCGTTCCTTTGCCGCATAGCAGCAGAAGCGCCAAACCTGCGTCTGAACACCGGCGTATTGCTATTGCCGCTGCACAAACCTCTGGATGTCGCAGAACAAATCGGCACGCTGGATATCATCACGAATGGCAAGGCGATTTTCGGGTGTGGCGTTGGCTATCGGGACGTTGAGTTCGAAGCCTTCGGCACCTCAAAACGTCAACGCGCCAGCCGGTTCGAAGAAAATTTGGATGCAATCAAGCGACTGTGGACCGAAGAAACCGTGACCTTGCGGGGCTCGCACTTCAACCTGGTCGACGCTGCGTGCTCATCGAAACCGGTTCAGCAACCGCACCCACCGATTTGGGTCGGCGGCAGCGCCGACATCGTGATCGAACGCGCCGCCCGGATGGGGACCTGCTGGTATGTCGGCCCGAACGATCGCCTGGACGAGATCGCCACTCAAACAGAGACATACAAGCGTGCCCTGGACCGCCAAAAAAGGGACTTCCCGGCCGAATTCCCGCTGCGCCGGGAAGTCTTCGTCGCCCGCACCCGCGAGGAAGCCTATCGCCTCTGCAAAGAGCCGGTCATGACCAAGTATGCCGCCTATCACGCCTGGGGGTTGGGCAGGTCCCGTCCCGATAACCAGGATGAGCTTGGCCAACCGTTTGAAGAGTTGTTGCAGGATCGATTCTTCATCGGTTCGCCCAACGACGTGGCCGAACAGATCATCAAGTTCAACAAGACAGTCGGGATGAACCATATTGTCATGAGCATGCACTGGCCCGGGCTCGAGATTGCGCGGTCGATGGAAGCGATGCAATTGTTTGCCGAAGAAGTGATGCCGCTGGTGAAGCAGGGTTTGTAATGGCATGCGCCTCACGGTAGCCGCGGCGCGTCACCTGGCCGAGCAGTGTTTCGCCGCCGCCGGACACACGGCCGAAGAAGCAACCATCATCGCCGACCATATCATCGACTGTGAACTTCGCGGCCTAAGCTATGGCGGCCTGCCACGGGCGTTGAGTGTGTTTGAGCGTATGACCGCGCCGGGCTTTAAGCGCGGGCCCATCGAAATCGCGCATGAAACGCCGATTTCTGCGATGGTCGATGGTCATAACTCCATCGGCTATCTGGTCGCCCAACGGGCAGCCGAACTCTGTATCGCAAAGGCGAGCGCCGCGGGCATGGCTGTCGTCGGCGCCCGCGACACCTGGCATACGGGGATGCTCTCTTACTATGCGGAGCAAGCGGCGGCTGTTGGCCTTGTTGCCATGATCGCATCCAACGCTTCGCCGACCGTGGCGCCGCATGGCGGCACCGAAGGTCGGTTCGGCACCAACCCAATCGCTTTCGGCTTTCCATCCGCAGGGAACCCGGTGATCTGGGACATCGGCACGTCGCAGCTGATGCACGGCGAAGTCGTTCTTGCCAAACGCCTGGGCCAATCGTTGCCAGAAGGCTCTGCCTTCGACGCGAACGGCCGCCCCACCCAGGACCCTGCCGCAGCGCTGCAAGGCGCAATTGCCGCCTGGGGCGGCCACAAAGGCTCTGGGCTTGCCGTTGTCGTCCAACTTCTGGGAATGCTCTGTAACGTGGCGCCAATGCCCAAGGGTATGTTCGGATATGGCTGCTTGTTCGTTATGCTGCGCCCCGACCTGCTGATGCCGCTTGAGGAATACAAATCGAATGTCAGCGAATATGCACGCCTGATCCGAGATACCCGACCGGTGCCAGGCGGGAATGCCGTGCGAATGCCATACGACCGGTCGTGGGCAGAGCGGGCCCGGCGGCTGTCCGAAGATGCAATTGACGTTCCCAATATTGTCTACGACAGGCTGAAAGCCATCGTATCAGCCAACGACAGTTCTTCGGATCCATCATAGTAAAATTATCCTCATCAGATAGATAATACTTCAGAATCCAGTTCAGGACTGGTTTCACCAGACCTGCGGACGTTTCTGTTGGAACAGTTTAAGATATGTTGGAGTGGTGGGCCCGGCAGGATTCGAACCTGCGACAACGCCGTTATGAGCCGCGCGTTCTGACCGCTGAACTACAGGCCCACTAACGGTCAATCTTAGCTGAAACGGCGCAGAGCCAAAACGGCATTAAGCCCACCGAATGCGAAACTATTCGACAAAGCGGCACGCACATTCACATCACGTGCTGTATTCGGAATATAATCCAGATCACATCAATCACCGGATTCGGTAAATGTAATCGTCGTCGGCACGAATCAGCCCTCCAGTGCCCCCAACGTTGCAATCAGTTCCAGAG
>JAYPXD010000088.1:0-12940 GCA_038135395.1 Alphaproteobacteria bacterium
GTCCAAAGTCGCCCCGATCCTCTCCGGCACGGATCGCCTCTTCCACCAGATGATTGCGCGGAATGAACAACGGATTGACCGCACGCATCGCGGCGGCCCGATCTGCTGGGGCCACATCCTCACGCTCAGCCCGGGCGGCCCAGGCCTGCAGCCACTCCTCGAACAAGGCCGGGTCATTGAACAGATTGCGGGGATTGCGCAGGGCAAGCCCCTGGCCATCCACCACGTTGGCCAACCAACGGAAGGTCAGGGTAAAATCTGCCTCGCCCTTGGTCATGGCGGTCAAAAGGCCCTGTGCCAGCGCTAAGTCGCCGGCCTCGGCGCTGAACAGACCCAACTTGGCGCGCAGCCCTTCGGTAAACGCGGCCTCGAAGCGTTTCGGAAATGTATCGACGATGGCCTGCGCCCGCTGCAAGGCGGCTTCGGGGCTTTCGTCCAGAATGGGCAACAGCGCCTGGGCCAGTTGGGCCAAGTTCCACTGGGCAATGCTGGCCTGATTGCCGTAGGCATAGCGCCCCTGATGGTCGATCGAACTATAGACCCGGCCCGGATGGAATTCGTCCATAAAGGCACAGGGTCCATAATCGATGGTTTCGCCGGCAAGTTGCATGTTGTCGGTGTTCATCACGCCATGGATAAAGCCGACCAGCATCCATTGCGCCACCAACGCCGCCTGCCGGACCAGAATAGCTTCCAGCATCGCAGCATAGGGTTGTTCTGCGGCAGCCGCCTCCGGATAGTGGCGGTCGATGACGTGATCCGCCAGCGCGCGCAGGCCGTCGGCATCATCCTGGCTATAGAGATATTGGAATGTTCCGACGCGGATATGGCTTTGCGCAACCCGGGTCAGAACTGCGCCGGGCAATGCCGATTCCCGGTAAACAGCATCGCCGGTGGTTACCGCCGCCAGCGAGCGGGTAGTCGGTATGCCAAGAGCGTACATCGCCTCGCTAAGGATATATTCCCGCATGACCGGACCCAGCGCCGCACGCCCATCGGCAGAGCGCGAATACGGCGTCGGGCCTGACCCTTTCAGCTGGATGTCGCGGCGCACGCCATCACGACCGACAATCTCGCCCAGCAGGATGGCGCGGCCATCGCCCAATCGCGGCGACCACCCGCCGAACTGGTGCCCGGCATAGACCTGCGCCAGCGGATCGGCCCCCGGCGGCAGGCGGTTGCCCGCCAAGATCTGTACGCCCGCCTCGGACGCAAGCGCGTCGGCATCCAGCCCCAACAAGTCCGCCAGCGGCCGGTTGACCTTGACCAGTCCCGGCCCAGAAACCGGCGACGGCGACAGCCGGGTGAAGAATCGGTCCGGCAGCCTGGCATAGCTGTTGTCGAAGGCCGCCGCAGCAAACGGGGCGGCCGGCGGAGTGACAGCGAGATCTTCGGGCACCGGTCAGCGTCCTCTAGTGCTTACTATGCGAGCTCATGCCACTTTACTTAGGTCTTACGTTGCCGCGGGTCCAGAATATCGCGCACAGCGTCGCCTAACAAATTGGTGCCGAACACCACCAGGCTGATGGCGATCCCCGGGAAAATCACCAACCAGGGCGCGGTCCGCACGTATTCCGCAGCACTTTCACTCAACATGCGCCCCCAGGAGGCGTGTGGCTCGGGAATGCCGAGGCCGAGGAAGGACAGGCTGGCCTCGGTCAGGATCGCAGAGCCAAGCTGCGCCGTCGCCAGCACGATCAGGGGCGCAAGCGTATTCGGCAGAACGTGACGGACAGCGATCCTCAATTCGCTCATACCTGCGGCACGGGCCGATTCGACGAACGGCATCTCCCGCAATGACAAAGTGTTGGAGCGGATGATACGCGCAACATTCGGGATCAGTGGGATCGAAATGGCGATGATGGTATTTTCCAGCGATGGCCCGAGCGAGGCCGCCATCACCAGCGCCATCACTAGCAACGGTAACGCCTGCATGACGTCAATGATACGCTGCGTGATCAGGTCGAACCAGCCCAGCAGGTAACCGCTGGCCAAGCCGATCATGACGCCAAAAAGGCAGCCGAGAAACGTCGAGCCGATGCCGACCATCAGCGATATCCGAGCGCCATATATGATGCGGCTGAACACGTCACGTCCCATCACGTCGGCCCCGAGCATGTGCGCCCCGCCCGGCGCAGCAAGCGAGTCGGCAGCGTTCGTTGTATAGGGATCGACCCCGGTAACCAGTTCGGCGAAGATGGCGCAAAAAACGAATGCCAACGTAATGGCCGCGCCAATCGCACCTAACGGATACCGACGGCAAAACGTGCGGAAGTGGTACCAGAGGCCCTTGCGACGAACCTCGGTGCTGGGCAGTTCTTCGATGGAGAAGGACGACGGAGTGGTCATATGGTCTGCTCCAGCCGGCTAGCTATAGCGGATGCGGGGGTCGAGGACAGCATAGAGCAGATCGACGATCAAATTGACGGTCACGACGATCAGGGCGATCAACATCACCAAATTTTGCACGATCGGATAGTCCCGCCACTGGATCGCTTCGACCAGGAAACGGGCGACGCCCGGGATGTTGAATACCGTCTCAGTCACAATCAGTCCGCCGATCAGGAACGCCGCTTCGATGCCAATGATCGTCGTCACCGGCAGAATGGCATTCCGCAACGCATGCTTATAATTGATCACATTCTCGCTTGCCCCCTTGCTGCGCGCGGTGCGCACATAATCCTGCCGCATCACTTCCAGCATGCTGGAGCGCGTCAGGCGCATGATGATGGCGGAGGCTCGGAAGCCGACCGCCGCGGCGGGGATAATCAGCAGGGCGAATTCATCATACCAGGTCTCTGGCGGAGCGGTGTAGATCGGGATATAGCCGGCCCAGGCGACAAAGGCCGTCAGGATCAGCAGGCCGAGCCAGAAGCTCGGCAGCGACAGGCCGGACAGAGAAACGATGCGGACGACATAGTCCGCCCAGGTGTTCTGCCGTACCGCGCTGATAACGCCTAGCGGCAGGCCGATCAGGACCGAGAAAAACAGGGACAATCCCGCCAGTTTGGCGGTGATGGGGATCCGCGGCGCCAACTCATCGATTGCCGGCAACTCCGACACATAAGAATAGCCCAGCTTGCCCTGCACCAGATTGCTGATCCAATTCCAGTATTGCTCCCATAAGGGCAGGTTCAGCCCCAGTTCTTTCTCCAGCAAGACCTTTTCCTGGGGGTCGATGAACCCCGCGGAATCAAACAAAATGTCAGCGATATTGCCAGGAACCAGGCGCAGCATAATAAAAATGATGATGGACATGCCAATCAAGGTCAGCACCATCAACAACAAGCGGCGAATGATGTAGGACGTCACAGAGTTCTGGCCTCGCCTGAAATGTTTCCGTTACCCATTGCCGTCCCGAAGAACGGATCGAAAGCGCCTTGCTACTAAGGTCGCCCGCCTCGCTGAACGCTTTGGCATTGCGTCCAGGTATGAGGAGGGCGCCCCCTGAGACAAGGGGAACCCTCCTGAACGACACGACTGTACTACTTATCCAGCCACATGTCTTCCATGCGCCAGCCATTGTAGATGCTGTTGGTCATCTGCGTGTAGCCATGCACATAGGGCTGCCAGCAGGTCGCCGCGGTGTTCTGGAAGATCATCGGGCGGGCGATATCCTCCTGCAGCTTGGCGTCGATCTGCCAGACCAGGTTCTTGCGCGCAGCCTGATCGGTCATGCCGGATTGCTTGACGAACAGGGCCTGCAAATCCTTGTTGCAATAGCCGGTGTAGTTGCGCTGAGAACCGCAAGCATAGTTTTCGAAGAAGTTCACGTCGGGATCATCGACGCCGACGCCAGTCAGATTAAGACCGACCTGGTAGTCTTTCTTCGCAACCGTAGCATGCCAGTTCGACGTCTCGACCACCTTCAATTCCGCATCCACATAGATGTGCTTCAGGTGGTCGATCAGGATCACCGCCGGATCGCGGTAGTCAGCGATGTTGCGGGTGGAAACGATCACCTTCAGTCGCTTGTCGGGGCCGTATCCCGCTTCTTCCATCAACTTGCGACCCTTGGCGCGGTTTGCCTTGACGTCGCCATAGCCGGCGACTTTGGCCAACTCAGCGGCCGGCAATCCCCAGACGCCGCTGGGCGGCGGCAACATGGCGCCGGATTCGACGGCCTTGCCTTCCGTCAGGATTTCGATGAAGGCCTTGCGGTCGATCGCCAGCCCCATCGCAGAGCGGACCTTGACGTTGTCGAACGGCGGAGCGTCGCGGTTCACGATCAGGTTCGTCGAAACGTTGGTGGTCACCAGCGAACACTGAGCATCGGGCTTCTGGGCTTTCACGTCTTTCAACAGCGGCACGGTGACGTCGACGTTCCACGTCATGTCAAACTCGCCGGCGATGAAGGCCAGGACGCGGGTCGCACGGGCCTTGATAATCGTCCACTCGATGCCATCCAGGTGCGGCAGGCCCGGTTTCCAATAATCCTTGTTCTTGACGAATGACACGCGCTCGTTCTGCTTCATCTCGAAGAATTTGAACGGGCCGGTTCAGATCGGATTGGTGCGCATTGTCTTGGGGTCGACGTGGCACGGATAAACCGGGCTATAGCCGGAGGCCAGCAGCGCCAGGAAGGCCGGTTGCGGCTGTCCCAGGTGGAACGTGACCTTGTTCGCCCCGTCGGTGGTGACCTCTTTCAGGTTCCAATACCACGATTTGCGCGGGTTCTTGCGCAACTGCATCTTGCGGTCGACCTTACCCTGCAACTGGTCCCAGGTGCATTTCACGTCGGCGCTGCTGAACGGCTTGCCGTCGTGCCATTTGACGCCAGAGCGCAAATTGAAGGTCAGGTTGGTTTTGCCGGCATCCCAGGACCAGTCGGTCGCCAGGTCCGGCACGATCGTATCCAGCGAATTGGTCGCCTTCTGCTGGTCGAACATGACCAGGTTGTTGAACACACCCATGTAGGGCGAAACGGTCGAGTTGGTCGCCTCCTCATGGATCGATCCACTGGGCGGCGTGCCACGGTGATAAATTTTCAGAACACCGCCGTCTTTAACGGCTAACGCGCTACCCATTGGCACCGCCAGCATGGCCGCAGCCATTGCCAGCCGGGCACCGAATTTCAGCATCGGCATGGACGTTCTTCCTCCGTCTGATTACTTCGTTGCACCTACCGCACGGGGCAAGCACCGTGTGAAGCTAGCAGGACCGGAATGCCATGACTACCCCTTCAGCTAGGGGAAGACACCGGGCATTCGAAGTGTTGCGAACGCCCGGCTGCCTATAGACGGTAAACTTACTTGTCCATCCACCAATCTTCCATGCGCCAGCTGTTGTAGATACTGTTTTGATGCCGGCTCACATTCTTCACATAAGGCTGCCAGCAGGTGGACGCGATGTTGTGATGGATAATTGGTCGGGCCTGGTCAACCTGCAGCCGCCTGTCGATCTCCCATACCAATTTTTTCCGCTCGGTTTGGTCCACCATGCCAGCCTGCTTTTTGAAAAGTTGGTTCAACTGCTCGTTGCAATAGCCCGTGTAGTTCCGCTCCGAACCGCATGCGTAGTTTTCGAAAAAGTTCACGTCCGGATCGTCGATCCCGGTGCCGGTCAGGTTCAGGCCGACCTGGTATTCTTTCCGGGCAATGCGACCGTACCATGTGCCGGTCTCAATGGCGTCAAGCTCGGCCTCCACATAGATCTCTTTCAGGTGGTCGATCAGGATGACGGCCGGGTCGCGATAGACCTCGATATTGCGGGTCGCAACTTTGATCTTCAGCGGATTTGCAGCGCTGTAGCCGAGGCTTTCCATGATTTTGCGGGCTTCGGCACGGTTCGCGGCTACGTCTTCGCCATAGCCGGGGATCGTCCGCAGCATCTCCACCGGCATGCCCCAAACGCCATCCGGCGGGGGCATCATCGCGCCGCCATCCACGTTCTTACCTTCCGCAAGGATCTTGTTGAAGGAAGCGCGATCCATCGTCAGCGCCAATGCCTGACGGATCTTCGGATTGTCGAACGGCGGGGCGTCGCGGTTGATGATCAGGTTGGCTGACACGCCAGTGGCGGTAAAATCGCATACGGCATTCGGCGACTGCTGATGAATGTCCTTTTCCAGCGCAACCGTGATGTCGCTATCGAAGGTGACGTCGAATTCCCCGGCAATGAAAGCAAGCACGCGGGTCGACCGGCTCTTCACGATGGTCCAGGTAATGCCGTCCAGATACGGCAAACCCTTTTTCCAATAATTTTCGTTTTTCGCCAGCGTGATGCTTTCGTTTTGCTTCATCTCGACGAACTTGAACGGACCCGTGCCGATCGGTTTGATCCGCATCGTCTTGGCATCCACATGGCAGGCATAGACCGGCGAATGACCGCCTGCCAGCAGCGCCAGGAAAGACGGCTGCGGCTGGCCCAGATGGAACGTCACCTCGCTGTCGCCTTTGGTCGTAATCTCGTTCAGGTTCCAATACCAGGGCTTGCGCGGATTCTTCTGCAAGCGCATTTCCCGCGCTTCATCCTTACCCAGCAACCGGTCCCAGGTGCATTTCACATCTGCGCTGGTGAAGGGCTTGCCGTCGTGCCATTTCACGCCCGGATGCAGTTTGAAGGTTAATTTGGTCCGATCCTCGCTCCACGACCACGAGTCGGCCAGCTCCGGAATGATGGAGTCCAAGCTGTTCTTGCGCTGGTGCGGGTCGAACATCACCAGGTTGTTATAAATCGCCATGAACGGAGCGACGGTCGAAATGGTCGCTTCTTCATGGATCGAAGCGCTCGGCGGCGTCTCTCGATGGTAAAGCTTTAAGATACCCCCGGCCTTTTGGGCCATGGCCGCGTCGATGGGTGACGCCAACACAGACAGTGTCAGCGCCAAACCTACGCCCAGACGTTGGACGAGCATTCTGATTTTCCTCCGGAAAACGGGCGCAGGCAAAATGGCTTAGCGCTGCCGTTCCGCCGAATTATAGTGCGGCCTAAACGGCCCGCTATCAGGATTTTTCATCCTTGGGCTCACCGTGACGCCCAAGCCAATTTGCCGCAGCATTTGCCATACCACGGTTCGAGTGGCCGACATCCGGCACGCTGACCAGCCGCCATCGGAACGGTAACATCATGCGCTTGGCTTCCGCCTGGCCATCCTCATAGAAATAGACGCCGCGGGCATGGCGGTGCGGCCCCTGGCGCATGGCTTCTTCCGAACGCAGCAGCATGGCGTTCGCGGTATTGGTATCATTCTCGCCCACCATAACGACCAGCGGACGGCTGAACCCCTGCGCCTGTGCCTCCTCCAGGCCGGGAAAGCGGTCGAGGCCATAGGGGAAGCGCTCTCCCGGCCTGGCCAGGGTGTAGGCGCCGGAATTTGCCGCAATGGCGACTTCAAAACGGGCGTTTTCCTGGAAAAGGGCCAGGCGATGCACGAACTGGCCGCCGGCTGAATGCCCATACAGCCAATAGCCGGCGCGGGTGGAGCCGACCAGGTCGCGGGCATGGTCGAACAGCCGCTCGACTACGCCATAGCTCCACCGCTCCCGCGGCAGATAGGAGCGGCGGTCGACCGTGCGCATGTTGCCGACCTCATAGGCGCGCGGGCCAGGAAAGGCGGCCTGGTTAAACTCCGGCGCCAGCAACAGCGCCCTAAGCGCCTCGGCGTGCTTGACCCAGTCATCCCGATAAGTCTCCGCATTGCGCTTGTAGCCGTGCATCACGATCAATATCGGCGATTCCGACGTGAACCGTTCTGGGCGGTAGGCGAACACATAGACCGGCTGGTCGGGCATCGCCGCCGGGTCGGTCATCGAGAATTCGGATTTGCCTATAGGTAATGTCATCGGTCCTGGCCAATAATACGCATCGGAGGAGGCTCGCAGCGGGCCTTGGGCCACTGTCCAGCAATGGGGGACATGATGCAAGATAGCGACAAACGCCAAAGTGCCAAGGATGCGCCGCCCGGGTCCGCCCGGGTCCTGGCCGGGAAAATTGCAACGGCCGCCGCCAACATTTTCGGCTCCGATATCTATCTGCGCATCGGCACATTGCAATTCTGGGATTCCAATCAGGTCGCGCACGCAATGATGGGCTTTGCCGGCACGACCCTGACCAGCCTGGCCTTTGTCTGGTGCTGTGGGCCGGACTACCGGTGTTATGGCCTGCTGTTCATGATCCTGCCGATCTGGCGGGACGTCATCGACTACCTGATCGACGCGCAGGACTTCGACCCGAAGTTCTCTCGGCCATTCCTGCACAAAGGCGAAGTGCTGCGCGATTGCATTACCGATTCCTCGTTCTGGTTCTGCGGCTCATTGCTCGCGCTGACTGCGCAACTGGCCGCGGCAGGCGCGTCGCCGGCAAACAGCTATGCCTTCGCGTGGTTCTGCGTTGCCACCGGGCTGACGGTATGGCACGGAATCAGTCACTACAAGCCGCAGAAGCGGCGCTTCGACCGGTCTGCGATTCCCTATTTCGTCCGGTTGGCCAAGATCAAACCGCGGTTCCTGGCATCCGCCGACGCCGCTGAGGCCTCGGACGAGGCAAAGCTGGGCGCGCGACGCCATCGCCCGCTTTCTGGACCCGGACGAGCCCTGCCATCTGCTGTTGATTGCGGGCGGAGATGATTCCGGCAAGACCACGCTCGCCTACGCCATGGCAACCGAATTCGCGGTATCGCCAAGGCACCGCAATGCGCTGGACGTCCGCTATATCCTGATGGGCGAGCTCTACAGCATGGCCAGGCGCGAGCGAGGCCGCTATGGCGCCAGCGGCGTCGTCAGTGATACCCGGCCGATTTCCGCCGCCGCTGCGGATATCTTGTTTGTCGATGAAGCGGAGTTGACGCCTGACCAATTGGAACAGGCTCAGCCGGCAACCGCAGACGCCAGCCCTAGCGTCAGCACCGCAGATGCCCTCAAGTTTCTGTTGCTGGGGAAAAAGCGGGTTGCGCTGATCGTCTATACCGATCGCGTCTACGAGTGGGCCCGCTGGCTGGAAATGAACCTGTATGCCAAAGCGCCAATCCCGACCATCTGGATCGAGGGCATGACCGACGACGCCAGTCTGGAGCCGACGAAAACCGCCAAGCTTCTTGCCGTCGGCCTGTTTGCGGTCTTGTTCGTGGCACTGGGTTGGTGGGTGACCGCGTTGCTGTATACTCCGCCCACGCACTAGTGGAATGAATTTGACACTTGGCGCCCACTTTCCGGCGGCTTCCCAAGGGCTCTGACTATAGCGGTATCGCCATGACCGAAAACCAAGGCGCCTCACAGGCCGCCATCCAATACCACTACGATGTCGGCAACGCGTTCTATGCGCCCTGGCTCGGCCCGACGATGATTTATTCGGCGGCGCTCTGGCCGGATGATGCCGGAACCCAGCCGACTCTGGCAGAGGCGCAATACGCCAAACTGGACTGGCATATCGCCAGCGCCGGCCTTGGCAGCTGCGACCGGATGCTGGACATAGGCTGCGGCTGGGGCGGCGCCATGCGCCGCGCCGTTGATGGCGCAGGCATCGGCGAGGCTGTAGGCCTTACCCTCTCGGAGGCGCAGGCGAATTGGATTGAAGAGCAACACCAGGACCAGCCGATTCAAACCCAGGTCCGTCCCTGGCAGGCCTATCGCGACGACCAGCCCTTCGACGGCATCATCTCCATCGGCGCGTTCGAGCATTTCGCCAAGCCAGAGATGGATCGCGCCGCCAAGATTGCCCATTACGCCGAATTCTTTCGTTTTTGCGCCGACTCCCTCAAGCCGGGCGGGCGGCTGTCCCTGCAGACTATCGTGTGGATGAACGTCGCGCCCGAGGCCGAGGCCGGCAATCTGCCGCTGCACATCTTCCCCGAAAGCAACCTGCCGCATGTGTCGGAAGTGTTCGAGGCGGCTGCGCCCAGTTTCCATCCCATGGACTTCCACAACCGCCCGCGCGACTACAGCCGCACCCTGCGCGAGTGGATCAGAGGCCTGGGCAGCAAACGGGCTGAGCTATCGGCAATGACGGACGGGGAAACCGTAAAGCGCTACCGCGACGGCTTCGCGGGGTTCGTGCTGGGGTTCGAGAAAGGGGTCATAGGGCTGACCCGCTATAGCTTCTTGAAGCGATAGCGTGACCGACCCAGCGCCCCAAGCCATGAAGCAGTCGATCCGCGCCCGCGCGCTGGAACTGGGCTTCGATGCAGTCGGCTTTGCGCCGGCCCGCGCCAACGCCAGCGCCCGCGCCAACCTCTCGCTCTACCTGGCCGAAGGCCGGCACGGCGACATGGACTGGATCGCGGCCACGGCGCATCGCCGCGCCGATCCGCGCGCCATGTGGCCGGGCGCGCGGTCTGCGGTCGTCGTCGGGCTGAACTACGGCCCCACCCATGACCCAATGACCGTCCTGTCCCAACCCGGCAGGGGCGCCATCAGCGCTTATGCTCAGACCGGCCGGGACTATCACGACGTCGCCAAGAAAAAGCTCCGCCAGCTCGCCCGCTGGATGGCTGAGACCTATACGTGCGAGGTCAAGCTGTTCGTCGATACCGCGCCGCTGATGGAAAAACCTCTGGCGCAACAAGCCGGCCTGGGCTGGCAGGGCAAGCACTCGAACCTGGTCAGCCGCGACTATGGCTCCTGGCTGTTCCTCGGCGAGGTCCTGACCAGCCTGCACCTGCCGCCGGACCGGCCCGAGGCCGATCATTGCGGCAGCTGCCGCAAGTGCCAGGACATCTGCCCGACCGACGCCTTTCCCGCGCCCTTCCAATTGGACGCCCGGCGCTGCATCGCCTATCTGACCATCGAGCATCAGGGCCACATACCGCACGAGTTCCGCCACGCCATGGGCAACCGCGTCTTCGGTTGCGACGATTGCCTGGCAGTCTGCCCCTGGAACAAGTTCGCTGAAGCCGCGCACGACCTGCAAATGCAGCCCCGGCCGGAGTTGAACGCGCCGGCCCTGGCCGACCTGGCGGCACTGGATAATGCCGCCTTCCGCAAATTGTTCGCCGGCTCGCCGATCAAGCGGCTGGGCCGCGACCGCTTGATTCGCAACGTTCTGATCGCGATAGGCAATAGCGGCTCTGCCGATTTGGCGGCACACGCAGAACCTCACCTTGGCGACGCCTCGCCGTTAGTGCGCGCCGCAGCCGTCTGGGCTTTGGCGCAACTGCTGCCTGCGCCGCGCCTGGCTGCGATTGCGGCGCAACGCCAACCGCAGGAGACCGATAACGACGTTCAGGCCGAGTGGGCACTTGCATGCAACGCCTAAGTCGGGGAAGACTGTCGCAAACCCGTCACAAACGTTTTAGAGGACGCCTCTGACCATGGCCGGCACCGGTGAAATTTCGTCAACTCTGCAAACCGAGGCGGTGCTGGAGCAGCACAAATTCCCGATAGACCGGTTGGAAGCCTACATGGCCCGTCATGTTGAGGGATTTACGCCGCCGCTCAGCGTTGGGCAGTTCCGCGGCGGCATGTCGAATCCGACCTTCATGCTGCAGGATGGCGCCGGCAAGCGCTATGTCATGCGCAAGAAGCCACCAGGCAAGCTGCTGCCCTCCGCGCACGCTGTCGACCGCGAGTACAAAGTCATCAGCGCGCTGGCCCAGACCGACGTACCCGCTGCCAAGACCTATGTGCTGTGCGAGGACGAGGGCGTCATCGGCCACATGTTCTACATCATGGAGCATGTGCAGGGCCGGGTGATCCGCGATTTCTCGATCCCCGGCGTTACCCCGGAGGTGCGCTATGAGCATTGGGACGTCATGGGCGCGACCATGGCCAAGCTGCACAATGTCGACTTCCGCGCGGTCGGACTGGAAGGCTATGGCCGGGTCGGCGGCTATATGGCCCGGCAGGTCAAGCGCTGGTCCGGCCAGTACGAGGCCAGCAAGACCGACGAATTGGTCGAAATGGACAACCTGATCCCCTGGTTGAACAACAATATGCCGGAGGACAACGAAACCACCATCGTCCACGGCGATTTCCGTATGGAAAACCTGATCTACCACCAGGACCGCCCGGAGGTGCTGGCGGTAATCGATTGGGAGCTGGGCACGCTGGGCAACCCAATCTCCGACCTGGCCTATAACTGCCTGACCTACCACTATGGCGACCCGGCCCGCGCCGACATCACCGCCATGGACCTGGAAGCCGTCGGCATTCCGACGGAAGAGGACTACGTCGCCAAATACTGCGAACGCACCGGCCGCGCCGGCATCCCCGGCTGGAATTTCTACGTGGTGCTGTCGTTGTTCCGGTTGGCGGCGATCAGCCAGGGCGTCTACAAGCGCGGCCTGGATGGCAACGCCTCCAGTCCCGACGCCATCGAACGCGGCAAGAGCGCCCGCCGCCTGGCCGAGATCGGCTGGCACCTGGTGCAGACGCGAGGCGTGGGCTGAGCCCGTCGAAACCGATAGAGGAAAGCCCCATGCAAGAATGCGCAAGCGGTTATGGTCTGATCGAAGGTCCGGTCTGGCATGAGACCCTCGGCCTGTTGTTCAGCGACGTGCCGAACGGCGGCGTCTTTCGCCTCGGCAAGGATGGACGCGTCAGCCAACAGGTGCCGAAGCGGCGCGGCATCGGCGGCATGGCGCTTCATGCCGACGGCGGCCTGATCATGGGCGGCCGCGACATCGTCGTGACCGACATGGACGGCTCGAACATGAAAACCCTGCTGGCGGGCGCTGATACCGCGGCGGGTGTCGGCTTCAACGATCTGACAACGGACAGCGCCGGGCGCATCTATGTCGGCGATCTGGGCTTCAAGGTATTCGGCGGTGGTGAGCCGAAGCCCGGTTTCCTGCACGTGATCGACCTGGACGGCAGCGACCGCGTCATCTCCGACGGCATCATGCTGACCAATGGCCTGGGCTTCTCGCCGGACGGCAAGCGGCTCTACCATTCGGATGCCCGGGCGGACGTGGTGCGGGTGTATGACGTGCTGGCGGATGGCTCGGTCGGCGGCTGGCGGCCCTTCGCCCACATCCAGAAGGGCGAGACGCCGGACGGCCTCACGG
>JAYPXD010000089.1:0-12913 GCA_038135395.1 Alphaproteobacteria bacterium
CTATCGAGTCACAAAATTCGCCCCCGCGATAGGTTTCCGGAGGTCTCCAGGTGATGCAAAATTTCATTTCGTCGAGAGCAGACGCCTGAAAGGTAGTGATTGTTATAAAAGCGCGACCCAAAAGTTGCGCCAGCATAATTATCTAGTGTTAGAGCGTGGCGCTCTAACACTCCCATTGAATAAAAGTCTCCCTCTTTATCTTGGTACTTTTGATAGTGATGCATGATTCCCCCAACCCGTCGCTATTCTCCGCCACTCAGAATAATCTTGCCTGATCTCAACTACATCCAGTCGTGCTCCCGCAAGTATCGCACTTCAGGCAAGTGCCGTTCCGCACCAGGGTGAAATTCCCGCATTCGGGGCAGTTGTCGCCTTCGTAGCCTTTCATGCGGGCTTCCTGGACGCGGGCGGCGCGTTCGGATTTGGGGCCGGAGCCGCCGCTGCTGCGCACCGAAACCGAGGCAACGGCGGCCATCGACGCCACAGCCGCACCGGCGCCCGCCGATGAGACCACGCCGATGCTGCTGGCGGCCTGCACCGCCTCGGCGGCGGTGGCGACCAGGCCGGCGGCGGCGCGGGCCTTGGGCGCGCTCAGCACATAGAGGTTGTCGCGCAGGTAGCCGGCGCTCGCCAGCCGCCGCGTCGCTTCCTGGTCGCCGGCGCGGCGGTGCTTCCAGTCGTCTTCCAGCGCGCTCTCGTCCTCGCCTTCGCCGATGCTGTCCGGACGGATGTCCTCCGGCTCCACATGCGCCAGGTCGGCGCGGCCCAGATAGCTGACCGCCAGCTCGCGGAAGACGTAGTCGACCACGCTGGTCGCCATCTTGATCGCGTCATTGCCCTCGACCATGCCCGACGGCTCGAACCGGGTGAAGGTGAACGCCTCGACGAACTCCTCCAGCGGCACGCCGTATTGCAGGCCGATGGAGACGGCGATGGCGAAGTTGTTCATCATCGCCCGGAAGGCCGCGCCTTCCTTGTGCATGTCGATGAAGATCTCGCCCAGCTTGCCGTCTTCCCACTCGCCGGTGCGCAGATAGACCTTGTGGCCGCCGACCACGGCTTTCTGGGTATAGCCCTTGCGACGGTCCGGCAGCTTCTCGCGCATGACCACCGCCTTTTCGACGACACGCTCGACGACGCGTTCGACGGTCTCGGTCTGGCTGAGAACGGTCTCGTCTTCGTCCTCCACATCGTCCAGCAACGAGCCGTTCAGCGGCTGGCTCAGCTTGGAGCCGTCGCGATAGAGTGCGTTTGCCTTCAGGCCCAGCTTCCACGAGCGCAGGTAGGCCTTGGCGCAATCCTCGACCAGGGCGTTGTTCGGCATGTTGATGGTCTTGGAGATCGCGCCGGAAATGAACGGCTGCGCCGCCGCCATCATGTCGATATGCGCTTCGGCGGACAGGAAGCGGGTGCCCTCGCGGCCGCAGGGGGTGGCGCAGTCGAACACGGGCAGGTGCTCGTCCTTCAGGTCCGGCGCGCCTTCCACCGTCATGGCGCCGCAGCAATAGATATTGGCGGCGCGCACCTGCTTGGAGGTGAAGCCCAATGCGGCCAGCATGTCGAAGCCATAGTCGCCCAGCTGCTCGTCGGTGAAGCCCAGCACCTCGCGGCAGAAATCCTCGCCCAGGGTGAAGCGGTTGAACACGAACTTGATGTCGAACGCCGTGGTCAGCGACGCCTCGACCACCTCCAGCGCTTCCGGCGAGAAGCCCTTGGCCATCAGCGTTTCATGGTTGATGTGCGGTGCGCAGCGCAGGGTGTTGTGCCCGGTGGCGTAGACCTTGATCGCGTCGATCTGGTCGCGGGTGTAGCCGAGCGCCTTCAGCGCCTCGGGCACCATGCGGTTGATGATCTTGAAATAGCCGCCGCCGGCCAGCTTCTTGAACTTCACCAGGGCGAAGTCGGGCTCGATGCCGGTGGTGTCGCAGTCCATCACCAGGCCGATGGTGCCGGTGGGCGCGATCACGGTCGCCTGGGCATTGCGGTAGCCATGCTTCTCGCCCAGCTCCAGGGCCTTGTCCCAGGCGTCGGCGGCACGCTCCGCCAGGCCTTTATAAGGAACCAGGGTCGAATCGAGCGGCACCGGCAGCACGCTGAGTCCGTCATAGCCGGACCGCTTGCCATGCGCGGCCAGGCGGTGGTTGCGGATGACGCGCAGCATGTGCTCCGCATTCTCCTCCCAGCGCGGGAACGGGCCAAGGCCGGCGGCCATCTCGGCGCTGGTGGCATAGCTGATGCCGGTCATCAGCGCAGTCAGCGCACCGGCGGCGGCGCGGCCTTCGTCGCTGTCATAGGCCAGGCCGGACGCCATCAGCAGGCCGCCCAGGTTGGCGTAGCCAAGGCCCAGGGTGCGGAAGTCGTACGAACGCTGGGCAATCTCCGGCGATGGGAATTGCGCCATCAGCACGCTGATTTCCAGCACGACGGTCCACAGGCGCACGGCATGGGCATAGGCGTCGAGGTCGAACTCGCCCGCACGATAGAAAGCGCTGGACGCCAGGTTCATCGAGGCCAGGTTGCAGGCCGTATCGTCCAGGAACATGTACTCGGAGCACGGATTGCTGGCGTTGATGCGGCCGGAGGCGGGGCAGGTGTGCCACTCGTTGATGGTGGTGTCGAACTGCACGCCGGGATCGGCGCTGGCCCAGGCGGCATAGCTGATCTGGTCCATCAGGTCGCTCGCCTTGACCGTGCGCGCCGTCTTGCGGTCGGTGCGGCGGATCAGGTTCCAGTCGTCGCCGCGGGCGGCAGCCTCCAGGAAGGCGTTGGTCAGGCGCACGGAATTGTTCGAGTTCTGGCCGGCGACGGTCAGGTAGGCTTCCGAATCCCAATCGGTGTCATAGGTGGCGAAATCCAGGTCCTTGAAGCCCTGCTTCGCCAACTGGATCGTGCGCTGGACATAGTTCTCCGAGATTTCGGAGGCGCGGGCGGCGCGGATGGCGCGCGCCAGGGCTTTGTTGCGGCGCGGATCGAAGTGGGCGTCAGCTTCGCCTTCGATCACCTCGGCCTCGTCATGGCAGGCGCGCATGACGGCTTTCAGGTGCCGTTCCGCCAGCTTGGAGCCGGCGACCAGCGCCAGCACTTTTTGCTCTTCCTTCACCTTCCAGTTGACGAAGGTTTCGATATCCGGGTGGTCGACGTCGAGGCAGACCATCTTGGCGGCGCGGCGGGTGGTGCCGCCCGACTTGATCGAGCCGGCGGCGCGGTCGCCGACTTTCAGGAACGACATCAGGCCGGACGACTGGCCGCCGCCCGACAGCTTTTCACCTTCGCCGCGCAGGTTGGAGAAGTTGGTGCCGGTGCCGCTGCCGTATTTGAACAGGCGGGCCTCGCGCACCCACAGGTCCATGATGCCGCCTTCGTTCACCAGATCGTCGGCGACGCCCTGGATGAAGCAGGCGTGCGGCTGCGGCCGCTCATAAGAGGAGTGCGAGCGCTTCAGCTCGCCGGTGGCGGGATCGACATAGAAATGGCCCTGGCTCGGGCCGTCGATGCCATAGGCCCAGTGCAGGCCGGTGTTGAACCATTGCGGGCTGTTCGGCGCGGCCATCTGCATGGCCAGCATGTAGCAATGTTCGTCGAAGAAGGCGCGCGCGTCCTCTTCCGAATCGAAATAGCCGCCCTGCCAGCCCCAATAGGTCCAGGCGCCGGCCAGCCGGTCGAACACCTGGCGCGAATCGGATTCGCTGCCGAACCGTTCGTCTTCCGGGATATCGGCCATGGCGGCGGTATCGGGCACGCGGCGGCGGATGAAGGCGGGAATGCCGTCTTCCTCAACGCAGGTCAGCTTTTTCGGCACGCCGGCTTTGCGGAAATACTTCTGCGCGATGATGTCGACCGCCACCTGGCTCCAATGCGCCGGCACGCGGATATCGGCAGCCTTGAACACCACAGACCCGTCCGGATTGACAATTTCGCTGGTCGCATTGCGGAACTCGATCCGGTCGTAGGGCGACTGTCCGGCACGGGTGAAGCGGCGCTCGATACGCATTTTTCTTCCTATTCCTCTATCTTGTGGTTGCGTTGCCCCTTCGCACAAGGCGACCCTAGCACTTGTGTGCTTAGGGGGCAAAGACCCAATATGCAGTATGGTGTCAAACCAACGCTCAGAGTGCAATGGAGAAATTTTTGTTACCAACAGCGATTTTCGCTTGCCTGTTCACAGGCTGTTAACCTTGAGGATTGAATCGCATGGGACACGGTTTTCTGCCGGTTCCGTGCGAATCGGTGCGGAGGATAACTTTGGGAGAGGATGGGATAAGCTGCCGCCCCATGCCGCGGCGGCGCGCGGCGCGGCTCGCTGGACGCGTCCGGTGCGCTAGCCTATATGTAGGACTTCGTTTTCGGCACCTGTTGGCGGTATAGCGTACATGACCTCGATCGGCACCAAGCTCTACACCTGGCGCAATGGCGAACTCGTCGGCCAAGATGGGTTCGGCAACAAGTATTATACGGAGAAGGCGCCGCGCGATCCCGCCCGGGCCAAGCGCTGGGTCGTGTTCGCCGATGGCGCCGCCGTGGAAGCGTCCGCCGTGCCGCCGGAATGGCATGCCTGGCTGCACCGCTACACCAACCAGCCGCCCAAAGCCGACGATCATCGCTGGGTATGGCAAAAGCCGCATCAGCCGAACCGCACCGGCACTGCCGAAGCCTATCGCCCGCCGGGGCATGATTCGCGCGGCGGTCAGCGCGCGGCGGCAACCGGCGACTACGAGGCTTGGACGCCGGGCGATTAGGCGGGGGCGATTGGTATGAGCCGCAATTGGATTGAGAGTATCGTTGGCGCGCTTGTGCTGGGTGTTGCTGCATGGTTCTTGGCCTACAGCTATCAGACTGGCGCTGGCGCGTCCGTTGGCGACGGCCAGCGCATTATCGCCAAGTTTACCAGCGCCGACGGTATTTCGACTGGCGCCTCGGTGCGGATCAGCGGCATTGATGTCGGCAAAGTCGCCGACCTGAAACTGGACCCTTCGACCTACCTGGCTGAAGTCACGCTGGCGCTGGATGCAAGCGCCAAAATACCGGCGGATAGCTCGATTGCGGTCAAGAGCGAGAGCCTGTTGGGCGGCCGATATCTGGCAATCGAACCGGGCGCAGAAACGACGATGCTGGCGAACGGCGGCGAGATCAAATACACGCAGCCGGCGGTTAGCCTGGAAGATTTGATCGGCAAGCTGATCTTTACCAACAGCAAAGACAAAAAGTGATGGCGATGCGGCGCGCCGCGGTTTTGGTGTTGTTGTGGCTGGCCGTCGGCGCAGCTACGCCGGAAACGGAGAAAAGCGCTGCGCCGGGCTCCGTTCCGAATGAGGGGCTGAAGTCGGGTCCCGGCGTGACCTTTGTCGATCGCGGCAAAGCGGTACTGCACGGATTGGACAAGATCACCGCGAGAGTCAGCGAGTTGACGGTTCCGGTTGGCGAATCGATGAAATTCGGGCGGCTGCTGATTACGGTTAAGGCCTGCCGCGTGCGGCCGCCGCAAGAACCGCCGGAGTCGGCGGCTTTTCTGGATATCACCGACCTGGGGCGGCGCGACACGCGGCCGAGCCAGGCGTTCCATGGCTGGATGTTCGCGTCTTCGCCGGCGGTGTCGGCCATGGATCACCCTGTCTATGACATCTGGGTGGCTGGCTGCGTCTGACCGCAAGAGCAGATCCCGATCCGATAGGATCGGGTAAATCTGCTCTAACTCTATGAATGACGAGCAACTTCTCCCGATCAAATGACTCCATTTGATCGGGCGTTGCTCTAGCCGCGTTTTTCCACGACCTGCCACGCCCGCTTCGCCAGCGCCAGGCCCTGGCGGCCGACCTGCTCTGCGTCCTCGCTGGCGGCGTTGCCGGCCAGCCCGCGGGCGCGGACGCCGTCCAGGATCGCGGCAAAGCGGAACATGGCGTGTACCATGTGGGCGTCCGTCACCGTGTCAGGGCGGCCGGCCGCAGTGCGATAGTGCTCGATAATTTCCTCGAAAGCCGGAATACCCAGCGCCGCCCGGTCCTTGTCGCGAATGCCGAAAAACTCTTCGCCGGTAGTGAAATACAGGATGCACATGTAGGCCAGATCGCTCAGCGGGTGGCCGAGGGTGGAAATCTCCCAGTCGAATACCGCAATGACCCGAGGCTCGGTCGGGTGGAACATGACGTTGCCGACCCGATAGTCGCCATGGGCGATGCGGCTCTCATCGCCGGCCGGCATGTGCTGCGGCAGCCATTCGATCAGCTTGTCCATTTCCGGGATATCCTGGGTCTTGGTGTCCAGGAAGTTGCGCGACCAGCGCCGGAACTGCCGCTCGTAGTATGAGCCGGGCCGCCCATAGTCGCCGAGGCCGATCTCCGCCGGGTCATAGGAGTGCAGTTTCGCCAACGTCTCCGTCATGTTGAGGTACATAGCGCGGCGTTCGTCCGGCGAGCAACCGGGCAGGCTTGAGTCGGTAAAAACCCGCCCGTCCATCTTTTCCATGACATAAAACGGCGTGCCGACGACCGAGCGGTCTTCGCAATAATGGAACTGTTCCGCGACGGGGAAGCCCTGCGCGTGCAACGCCTTCTGCACGCGGTGCTCGCGATCGACGGCATGGGCCGATGGCAGCAACTCGCCCGGCGGCTGTTTGCGCACCACGTAGGACGCATCGTCGAACTCGACGAAATAGGTGGGGTTCGACTGACCATGGCTGAACAGCTTGAGCCGCATCGGCCCGCCCGCCGCCGGCAAAACGCCCTTCAGGTATTCGGCGAGCCGGGGCTCGTCGATTTTCAGGGCCTGGGTCGGGGCTATGGTGCCGGTGCCGTCTGACATGAATTTGGCTCGCAGATCTCGGATGCTCTGTACAGTGCAGTTATGGTTAGCCCAATTGCCGGGCCGAGGGTAGAGTGAGCGCAATCGCCAATGATGTGGCAGTGCGACCGAATTCGAGGAGCTTCCCATGTTGCAGGACCGGTACGGTAACGACCTGGCGACATCGTCGGCACAGACGCGCGATCTGTATATCGAAGCGGTGGATAAGCTTTTGGGCGCAGGGCCAGGCATGCGGGCAGCGTTCGAAGCCGTCACCGCATCGGACCCGGGGTTTGCGCTGGGCCACAGCGGCTTGGCCCGCGCCTGCCAGATCACCGGCGACGCCACCGCCGCCCGCGCGTCCATGGCAACGGCGCGGAGCCTTGCCGGCGGGTTGAGCGCCAAGGATGCGTTGCACCTCAACGCCCTGGGATTGCTGATCGATGGCAAGGGCCCAGCCGCCTATCCGGCCATCCGCGCCCATGTCAGCGAATATCCGCGCGATGTGATGATCGCACAGATCTGCACCAGCGTATTCGGCCTGATCGGCTTTTCCGGAAAGCCTGGCCGCGAGGCGGAATTGCTGGCCTATACGACGTCGCTGCAGCCGCACTATGGCGATGACTGGTGGTTCCTCAGCCAGCACGCGTTTTCGATGTGCGAGACCGGGATACTGGATCGCGCCGACCAGATGATCGACCGGGCGCTGTCGATCAAACCCGACAATGCGCACGGGGCGCACGTGCGCGCCCATATCTACTACGAAGCCGGCGAAGCGCAGGCCGGAATGGACTATCTGCACGGCTGGCTGCCGGGATACGATCCCCATGGCCTGATGCACAGCCACATCTCGTGGCATCTGGCGCTCTGGACGCTGGGGCAGGGCGATATGGACGGGGTATGGTCCCTGGTCGACCGGTATATCGCGCCGGACGCTTCGCTCAGCTTTCCCTTGATCGTGATGACGGACAACGCGGCGATCCTCTATCGCGCGGCGCTGGCCGGCCATCCGGTGTCGGTCGAACGCTGGCAGGCGATTGCGGATTATGCGCACCGGTATTTTCCGAATACGGGCGTCGCCTTCGCCGATGTCCATGCGGCCCTGGCTTATGCCATGGTCGGGGAAAGCGACGCACTGGCGGCGATTGTCGCGAACCCGGCCGGGCCGGCGGCGGACGTGGTCCGCGAACTGGCGTCGGCGTTTCAGTCCATCATCGACCAGGACTGGCCTGGCGCGGCGGCGCATTTGGCCGCCGGTATGGCCGATCATGCGCGGATCGGCGGCAGCCGGGCGCAGCGCGACCTGCTGGAGCATACGATGGTGGCCGTGCTGCTGAAGCAGGGCCAGGGTGATGAGGCGCGGCGGATGCTGGCGATGCGCCGCCCCGTACAGGCCGGCAAAGCGCCCATCGCGGGGCTGTAGTGTTCGCGTGCCACTACCCCGACCCTGGTCGCCTGTGATAGGCTTGCGCCCAACAAAGCCAGAAGCTTAAGGAACCGTCCCACTATGGAATACGACGTCATCGTCGTTGGCGCCGGCAACGCGGCGCAGGCCGCGGCCAACTCTGCACGGGAGAATGGCGCGGAAAAGGTGCTGATCCTGGAAAAAGCGTCGGAGGCGGACCGGGGCGGCAACACCCACTATTCCGGCGGCCTGCTGCGCATCGCTTTCGATGCCGCGGAAGACCTGCGGCCGATGGTTCCGGAAGCCGACCAGGAAATCACCGGCTTTTTCGAGGATGTAGAGCCCTATACCAAGGACGATTTCTGGGGCGACCTGCTGCGCGTCACCGCCAACAAGACCGACCGCGACCTCGCCACGATCCTGATCGACAACTCCTACGATACCATCCGTTGGATGAAGGAATATGTCGGCATTCCGATGGAGCCGGCGACCTCTCTGGCCGGCATTCGGGTCGGCAACCGGGTGAAATGGCAAAAAGGCGCGGTGATCCGGGCGGAAGCCGAGGGCGTCGGCCTGTCCAAGCACTGGTTTCTGAAGTCCGAGGCGAACGGCATCGAAATCCGCTATGAGACCGGCGCGCTGGACCTGCTGACGGACCAGGCCGGAACCGTCGTCGGCGTCAAGGCCAAGGGGCCGAACGGCATCGAGGAGTTGCGCGCCAAGGCGGTGGTGCTGGGCTGCGGTGGATTTGAGGCGAACGCGCAATGGCGGGCGCAGTACCTGTCGCCGCCCTGGGATCATGCCAAAGTGCGCGGCACCAAGCACAATCAGGGCGACGGCCTGCGCATGGCCTTTGCCATCGGCGCCATGCCCTGGGGCCAGTGGAGCGGCAAGCATTCGACGCCGATCTCCAACGAATGGCCCGACTTCGCCGACCGCAAGCGCACCGACAAGTCGAACCGCCTATCCTACCCCTATGCGGTGATGCTGAACCGCTCCGGCCTGCGCTTTTGCGACGAGGGCGAGGACATGGGGCTCTATACCTATGCCAAGTATGGCGGCCAGATCCTGAACCAGCCGGGCAGCATGGCCTGGCAGATTTTCGACCAGAAGACCATTCACCTGCTGGAGCCGCGCTACAAGACCAGCGACCCGATCCAGGCGGATACGCTGGAGGCCCTGCTGGACCAGTTGGAGTTCGACGACCGCGCCCAGGCGTTGCGGACGCTGGAGGCTTACAATGCGGCCGCTCCGGCGGATGGCGACGGTCGCTTCGATCCCAGCAAGAAGGACGGCGTCCGCACGGCCGGTCTATCGCCGGAGAAGACCAATTGGGCCCTGCGCCTGGATAAGCCGCCATTTGTCGCCTATTCGGCCACCGGCGGCATAACCTTTACCTTCGGCGGCCTGAAGGTGGACGAACTTGCCCGCGTTATCGGCACCGACTGGCGACCGATCAAGGGCCTGTTCACCTGCGGCGAGATGGTTGGCGGGTTGTTCCACTTCAACTATCCCGGCGGCACCGGCCTGGTGTCGGGCGCAGTCTTTGGGCGGATCGCCGGCCGCAGCGCCGCCCGCCAGGTTTAGGGTCCAACCAACTGAGGAGATCATCCGATGCTACGTAGCCTGATGTTTAGCGCATTAGCGGTTATGGCCGCATCATCCGCCATGGCCGGTGAAACCCCAGCGCCGGCCGGGGCTAAAGTCTACTTCCTCAACCTGAAGGATGGCGCGACTGTCAGCAGCCCGGTGCTGGTGCAGTTCGGCCTGGCGGGCATGGGCGTGGCGCCGGCGGGTATCGAGAAAGCGAATACCGGCCACCACCACCTGTTGATCGATGCGGCCGCGCCAAAGGGCGAGGAACTGGCCTATCCGTTGCCGGCAGACGATCACCATAAACATTTCGGCGGCGGCCAGACCGAAACCTCGATCACGCTGGCCAAAGGCAAGCACACGCTGCAACTGGTCCTGGGCGATCAGAACCACATACCGCACAATCCGCCGGTGATGAGCCAGCCGATCACCATTACGGTGGAATAGCGCCGTCGTACGCGCATAGGCCCGGCGTCGGAATGTCGCCGCGTCGTGGCCGTGCGGTATAGCCGATGCGTGCTGGCCGTTCTATGATCGGGTCATTCTGTGCTCTGATCCGGGACCCCTGGCATGCCCACCCCTCGTATAGTCATCGTTGGCGCCGGCGGCGTCGGCGCGCCGTTCGGCTCTGCATTGGCCCGGGGCGGCCATGACGTCACCTTCATCGCCCGCGGCGCACACCTGAAGGCGATGCGCGAAACCGGCCTGCGGATCGCCGGCGCGCGCGGCGAGTTCCACCTGCATCCGGTTCAGGCGACCGACGATCCCGCCAATGTCGGGCCGGTGGATTATGTTCTGTTCACGCCCAAGCTGTGGGACGTAGAGGCGACCGGCGCTTATATCAAGCCGCTCGTCGGACCGGAAACGGCCGTGATTCCGATTCAAAACGGCATCGACGCCGCCGAACGGCTTGCCCCAATCCTGGGCGAGGGGCGGGTCATGGGCGGAGTTGCGGCGATCAGCGCCGTGATCGAGGGGCCGGGACGCATCCGCCAGATGGGCGCTTTCCAACACTTTACCTTTGGCGAAATGGATGGTTCCGTCTCGCCCCGCGCCGAGCGCTTGAAGGCGCTGTGCGACGCATCCGACCTGGATGCGACATTGTCCAAGGATATCGTGGGCCAACTGTGGGCCAAGTTCGTGTTCATCGTCGGAACCGCGACCATGACCGCTGCGACGCGGCAATGGCTGTCACTGACGCTCGACGACCCCGACCTGCGGGCAACGATCTTGAACGTCATGGCAGAAGCGACGGCGGTTGGCCGTGCCTGCGGCGTGCCGCTTCCCGATGATTTTCCGGCCCAACGCCTGGCCTTCGCCGAGGGGCAGGGCGGCGCCTGGATCGCGTCTATGGCTGCAGACCTGTTGCGCGGCAACCGGCTGGAGTTGCCGTGGCTGACAGGCAAAGTTGTTGACCTGGGGCGGCAAAAAGGCGTTCCGACGCCGGTCTGTCATGCACTCTACAGCGTGCTGAAACCCTATGCCAATGGTACTCCGCCGGGGTCGCCGGCTGGTTAGGCGGCGCACGCCATGGCTGGTCTTACGACATTGATCCAGGCGGCGTGGGCCCGCCTGATGGCCCCGCTGCAGGTGTTGCCAGGCAATGTGCGCGGCGCAATCTATATCATGACCGCCGGCATGATCTTTACTGCGGGTTCCGGCTTTGTGAAGCAGTTGGGCGGAGAGATCACGGTGTTTCAGATCCTGTTGATCCGCCAGGCGACGATGACGATCACGGTGGCGCCGGTCATCGCCCGCAACTTTCCGGATGCGCTGCGCACCAAATCGCTGCCGTTGCAATTTGTCCGTGTCGTCTTTGCGATGATTGCCATGGTCGGCAGCTTCCTGGCCATCCAGCACATGCCGCTGGCCGATGCGACGGCTCTGAGTTTCGCCAAAAGCCTGTTCGTCACGATTTTCGCTATCGTATTCCTGAAGGAAGTGGCGGGCCTGAACCGATGGTCTGCGACGCTGATCGGCTTTGGCGGCGTTTTGGTGATCGTGCAGCCCGGGGCGCATGGCGTGGACCTGTATGCGCTATATGCCGTTGCCGGCGCGGCCGGGGCGGCGATGGTCTCGATCATCATCCGCTACCTGTCGCAGTTCGACCGGTCCATTACGATTCTGAGCTATCAGGCGCTGCTGGTCGGCGCCGTGATGCTGCCGCTCGGCATTTACTACTGGGTCTGGCCGACTTTGTTGCAGTGGGCGATGATGCTGAGCATCGGCCTGTTGTCGGTCGCCGGCCAGTTTTGCAATATCGCCGGCTACCGCGCCGGCGAAGCCAGCGCCGTTGCGCCGCTGGACTATGCCCGCATGGTGTTTGCGGCGCTGATCGGATTTGTGCTGTTCCTGGAGGTGCCGAGCTGGTCGACGATCGCCGGGTCCTGCATCATCGCCGCCACCTCGCTATATGCACTGCGCAGCGAACGGCGGCGGGCGCGGGCGGGCAGCGCTGCGTGATGCCCTACGTCCGTCGCTGTTGTGCCGCCTTGCAGCGCGCCAGCGTCTCGGTACTCCACACCTGACGTGGATTGTAGAACTCGGGAACAGAAGACGATCCGGGCGGCAATTGCAGCCACGGATGTTTCGACTCGGTAAAAATATGAATGTCGGGCGGGAACTGCGCGGGCTCGTCCAGCGTTCCGGCGCGCACAAAGGCGATGGACGGGCCGGCATCGGCATAGTGGCTCCACAATGCGACCTTACAGGCGGGGCAGCGCAGGATGTCCTGGCCTTTGCCGCTGGCCGACGGCGTCGGAACCGTTTCCGGTTCGCCGGCTAGCACCTCCAGACAGGCGCGGTCGATCAGGACATTGATCGCAAACGCACTGCCTGTCTCCCGCTGGCACCAGGTGCAATGGCAGCCGTGAACGATCAGCGGTGCGGCGGTCAGGCGAAAGCGGACCCGGCGGCAGGTGCAGCCGCCCTCTGCGCTAACGGCCATGGGTCATTCTCCGTATCATGGCATCCGGTCGAACTTGGGCAGGTGCGTGTGCATTACGTCCCAGGGCTGCGCGCTGGAGGTGTAGATGTCGCGACTCGGTTCGTAAACGCTGGGATCGTCCAGGCTGCCGGCATATAGGACGACCCCGCCTTCCCGGGCGGGGTTGCGCAGGAACAACGGTGAGCCGCATTTCG
>JAYPXD010000090.1:0-12731 GCA_038135395.1 Alphaproteobacteria bacterium
CGGTCGTCGGGCGGCACGGTCTCGAATTTCGCAGAGAACGCGGCGACGTCTTCCATTGAGTGCTTCAGATGCACCCGGGTTTCGGATGGTGGCGTCGGCTGACACCGGCCCGCCGCGCCTGCATCGGCCGAATCGGGCGCAGCGAAAAGCCGCCGCCGCAATTCGGGCAGACATTGTGCAGATGCCGTTCGACGCAATCGGCGCAGAACGTGCACTCATAGCTACAGATCATGGCGTCGGTTGCATCCGGCGCCAGATCTTTGTCGCAATATTCGCAATTGGGGCGGAGTTGCAGCATGGCTTACCCCTCCGGCTGAACCTGACGGTCTCAGGCCGCCTGGCTGGCGATGCCTTTTTCCTTCAGCAGGTCTTCCAACTCACCGCTCTCATACATTTCGCGGACGATGTCGCAGCCGCCGACGAACTCGCCCTTGACGTACAGTTGCGGGATGGTCGGCCAGGCGGAGAATTCCTTGATGCCCTGGCGCAGTTCGGCGTCTTCCAGCACGTTGGCGCTGTTGAACGGCACGCCCAGGTGGCTCAACACCTGCACCACGGCGGCGGAGAAACCACACTGCGGGAACATCGGCGTGCCCTTCATGAACAGCATGACATCGTTGCTGTCGACGGCGGCCTGGATCTTGTCATGGGTTGCGTTGGACATTGCAGCAGCCTCCTTTGGGGGCAAATGCGACTGATAATGATTGTTATTAGATGTTATCGGGCACCGACGTTTGCAATGCAAGCGCATGCAATTCGTTGCCCATGCGGCCCTGCAGGGCCTTGTAGACCAGTTGGTGCTGCTGCACCCGGTTTTTACCCTTGAAGGCAGCAGAGGTGATTTGCGCGGCATAGTGATCGCCGTCGCCGGCCAGATCCTGAATCGTCACCTGGGCATCGGGAAATGCCTCTTTGATCAGAGCCTCGATGTCGTGGGCGGCCATGGGCATGAGATCGTTCCTTCCGGTCTGATAATCAGGGGCTTAAGTCTCGCTGTCCGCATAGGACGGCAGCCAGCCTTCGTGCGATGCGCGCAGATCCTGTAGAGATATTGAGCGCCCGCGGTTCAGTGTCAACGCATCGCCGCCGGTCACACCCAATTTGCCGGCGGGGACATTGGCGGCATAGGCTGCGGACAGTACGGCGCTGGCATGCGCCGTCGCAACGATATAGCGGCCCTGGTCTTCGCCAAACAGCATGGCTGCGCTCACCTCAGTGATGTTCAGCGCACAGCCAATGCCGCTCGCCAGCGCCATTTCTGCCGCGGCGACCAGCAGTCCGCCATCGGAGAGATCATGGCAGGCGGCCACCAGTCCTTTGCCGATGATAGAGCGCACGAACGTACCATTGCGCTTTTCGATGGCCAGCCGGACTGGCGGCGGCGGACCGGCGTCCGCACCGGTGCGGCCCAGCACGTCGCGCAGGTAGGCGGAACAGCCCAAATGCCCATCGGTTTCGCCGATCAGGACCAATTCCAGCCCGCCGGCTGGAAAGGCGATGCTGACGGCTTTGCTCAGATCGTCCAGCACGCCCAGGCCGCCAACCACGGGCGTGGGCAGAATCGCCTGGCCGTTGGTCTCGTTGTAGAGCGAAACGTTGCCCGAAACGACCGGGAATTCCAGCGCCTCGCAAGCGGCGGCCATGCCTTGGGTGCAACCGACGAACTGGCCCATGATCTCTGGCCGTTGCGGCGAGCCGAAGTTCAGGTTGTCGGTGATCGCCAGCGGTTTGGCGCCGGTGGCGGACAGGTTGCGATAGGCCTCGGCAACCGCTTGCATGCCTCCCAGCCGCGGATCGGCCTGGCAGTAGCGGGGCGTGCAGTCGCTGGTCAGCGCCAATGCGCGGGCGGTGCCGTGAATGCGGACCAGCGCGGCGTCGCCGCCTGGGCCGACCCCATTCACCACCATGCTGTCGCCCATCACCATGTGGTCGTATTGCTGCCATATCCAGCGTTTGGACGCGCCGTTCGGGCTGCCGACCAATTGGGTCAGCGCCGCGCGCCAATCGCCGAGCGGCGGCAGGCTCGCGGGACTGACCGGCGCCAGAGGCGTGGTTTCAACCCATGGGCGGTCATATTCCGGCGATTCGTCCGCCAGCGGCCGGATCGGCACTTCGGCAACGAGGTCGCCATGCCAGGTCAGCACCATGCGCCCGGAATCCGTCAGCGCGCCGATCACGGCAAAGTCCAGTTCCCACTTGCGGAAGATCGCCTCCGCCGTGGCTTCCTCGCCCGGCTTGAGGATCATTAGCATGCGTTCCTGGCTCTCGGAAAGCATGATCTCGTACGGGCGCATGCCGGTCTCGCGCATCGGCACGCGGTCCAACGCCAGTTCGACGCCCAGGCCGCCCTTGCTGGCCATCTCAAAGCTGGAGGATGTCAGGCCTGCAGCGCCCATATCCTGGATGGCGACGATGGCGTCGGTCGCCATCAGCTCCAGGCACGCTTCGATCAGCAGCTTTTCGGTAAAGGGGTCGCCGACCTGCACGGTCGGGCGCTGTTGTTCGGCCTCGTCATCGAACGTCGTGCTGGCCATGGTGGCGCCATGGATGCCGTCGCGGCCGGTCTTGGCGCCGACATAGACCACCGGGTTGCCGGCGCCCTCAGCCTTGGCGGTGAAAATACGGTCAGCCGGCGCGATGCCGACCGCCATGGCGTTGACCAAGGGGTTGCCGTTGTAGGCCGGGTCGAATTCGCATTCGCCGCCGACGGTCGGCACGCCGACGCAGTTGCCATAGCCGCCGATGCCGCGCACGACGCCCTCGACCAGATGGCGGGTCTTCGGATGGTCGGGGTCGCCAAAGCGCAGCGCGTTGAGAATCGCCACCGGGCGGGCGCCCATGGTGAAGACATCGCGTAAAATGCCGCCGACCCCGGTCGCCGCGCCCTGGTAGGGCTCGATAAAGCTGGGGTGGTTATGGCTTTCCATCTTAAAGCAGGCGGCCAGGCCGTCGCCGATATCGACAGCGCCCGCGTTCTCGCCGGGTCCTAAAATCACCCAGGGCGCTTCGGTCGGGAATTGCCGCAGCCACTTTTTCGATGACTTGTAGGAGCAATGTTCGCTCCACATGACCGAGAAAATGCCAAGCTCCAGCAAATTCGGCGGCCGTCCACAGATCTCCACAGCGCGGGCGTATTCTTCGGCGCTGAGGCCCTGGGCCACGCCGTCCGCTTCGGTTGAGGCCTGGAGATCCGGCAGCACTGGCGCGGTTTTCTTTTTCCGGGTCCGTCGGGGGGGCGTTGTCATGCCAGCACTTCCGCAATCGATTGGAACAGGCCGAGGCCGTCGGACGAGCCCAACATTGGCTCCACCGCCCGCTCCGGATGCGGCATCATGCCAAGCACCCGACCGGTTTCGTTGTAAATCCCGGCAATATTGTCTGCCGAGCCGTTCGGGTTATCCCGATACCGGAAGGCGACGCGGCCTTCGTCGTTCAACCGGGCCAGCGTATCCGCGTCCGCGGTGTAGTTGCCATCGCCATGCGCCACCGGGATGTTGAGGCTCTGGCCCTGGGTATAGCGCCCGGCATAGGGCGTATCCGTGCGCTCAACCGTCAGGTCAACGCTGCGGCAGACGAACTTCAGGCCGGCATTCCGGATCAATGCGCCCGGCAGCAGGCCGCTTTCGGTCAGCAGGTGGAAGCCGTTGCAGACACCCAGCACGGCCACGCCTTTTTTCGCCGCCGCCACCACTTCGCGCATCACCGGCGAGTGCGCCGCGATGGCGCCGCACCTCAGATAGTCGCCATATGAAAAACCGCCCGGCAGGAAGATCAGGTCCAGCGGCGGCAATTTCGTATCCTGGTGCCAGATCATCTTGGGCTTGCGACCGGCCACCATGGCCAGTGCAACGGCGCCGTCCCGGTCGCAATTCGACCCCGGAAACACCACCACGCCTGCGCGCAAACTCATGGGATCAGGCGTCCAGCAATTCGACCGAGAAATCCTCGATCACCGGGTTGGCCAGCAACTTCGACGCCATGGCCCGGGCTTCCGCCTCGGCCGCGGCGCGGTCGTCCGTGTTCAGGTCCAGGACGATCAGCTTTCCCTGGCGTACCGCTTCGACATCGCCGAAGCCCAGGTGGGCCAACGCCTTGCGGGTCGCCTGACCCTGTGGATCGAGGACGCCGTTTTTCAGCATCACGCGAACTTCTGCCCGTATCATAGTCGCCTCTCGGTCGCTTTAGGCGGTTTTCGAATCGTCGTCATTGGCGCCGTCGCCCAATGCCTCGGTGAGCGACGTGACCTCTGCCGGCCCCATTTCCTGCAGGATGCCCAAGCGCCGCGCCACTTCCTGGTAGGCCT
Source organism: Alphaproteobacteria bacterium (assembly GCA_038135395.1). Taxonomy (GTDB): domain Bacteria; phylum Pseudomonadota; class Alphaproteobacteria; order Bin95; family Bin95; genus JACKII01. The sequence continues at coordinate 4,304 of JAYPXD010000090.1, forward strand.
CGCGCAGGCCGCCGAGATCCTTGCGGAAGCGGTCCTTATCCATGCTGTCGTTGGTCTTGATGTCCCACAGCCGGCAACTGTCGGGCGAGATTTCGTCCGCCAGGACAATACGCACATCTTCGGGCGTATAGAGGCGGCCGAACTCAACCTTAAAGTCGACCAGCTTCATGCCCGCGCCCATGAACAGGCCGGAGAGGTAGTCGTTGATGCGCAAGGCCAGATTGAACATATCGTCCAATTCCGGCGGGCTAGCCCAGTTGAACGCCGTGATGTGTTCTTCGGTGATCAGCGGATCGCCCAGCTCATCCGACTTGTAATAATATTCGACGATGGAACGCGGCAGCGGCGTGCCTTCGGGCTGATTGAACCGCTTGGCAAAGCTGCCGGCGGCGACATTGCGCACCACCACTTCAACCGGAACGATCTCCACTTCGCGAATCAACTGCTCGCGCATGTTGAGGCGACGGATAAAGTGGGTGGGGATGCCGACTTCCTGCAACCGCATCATGATGAATTCGGAGATGCGGTTGTTCAGTACGCCTTTGCCGGTGATGACGGCGTGTTTCTGGGCGTTGAACGCGGTTGCATCATCCTTGAAATATTGGATGAGCGTCCCGGGTTCCGGGCCTTCATACAAGACCTTGGCCTTGCCCTCATAGATACGCCTGCCGCGGGCCATGGGTGGTGTCCTAGAGCAAAATGTTTGCGAAACCGCTTCCTACCACGCCACCCGCCGGTGCGCTATCGCCTATGCGGTCGCGGATGCTACTTGCGGAATTCCACTTCGCCGACCCAGTCGGTGACGCGGATGCGGATCTTGATGCCTTCATCGGTCTGCCGCGTCGCACTTTTGCCGGAGCCGGTCATGCCGGCGTACTTGCCGGTTGCGTCAATAATTTCCCACGTCGCGGCGCGGCCCGGGTTGGAGGTGTAGCGCAAGGTGAAGGTATCCAGGCCGTTGCCATAGATGCAAATACCGTCGCCGATGACGCTGGCGCCGAATTCGGTCCAGAATCCCGATCCATGGCATTCGACCGGCCCTGGGTCCAAAGGCCCTTCCGTCACTTCGAAGGTGCCGAAATTGTTCTGCATCCAGAACCCGGTGCCCTTGCCTGTATTCCATCTCTGTTCATTCAGGAAATAGGCGTTCGAGCCGGCGATCCGTTCACCGGCGAGGCAAGCTCCGGATATCAGGGCGGCGACAATGGAGAAGGTCAGTGCTCGCATTTTCCCTCGCTTCGGAGACAGCGGTTGTCCCCATTACTCTTGCACGGGTTCGTACCCCGTCGCTTCTGGATGAAGGCTGGCGAACTGCCAGACCGGCTTCCCGGCCCGCGGCAAAGCCACCAGCGAGCGCGATACGGTGCCGAAGCCCCAGCCCGTATCCACGGTCATTGCGCCGTTGGCATCTTTAACACCCGGCGCCGTCTCGGTCGACTCGAGCAAGGCGCGCCACGCGGCCCAGTTGTTGGCTTCCGGGCTGGGAATCGCAGCCGACCGGAATTTCGGCAGGTAGAATGCCGTGCGCTCCGACATGGAGGTGTCGTTCAGGTCCCAGGCGGTCAACATGCCGATGCCCTCCGGCAGGGGGGTAGCTTCGACGATGCCTTCGCCCATGCCCTTTAGCCAGAATCCATTAGTCGCGTCGGCCACCGCCATGTTGAAGCTGCGATACGCGCCAGCATCGATGGTGCATAAGTCCGCCATTGCCGCCGCCGCGCTGGTCGCGTCCAGCGCCCGCAACACCAGCTCGCCACGGCTGCGCTTGCCCTCTGCTGCGCCCAGGGAACCGCGGCGGTTCAGGATAGCGACGGCAACGCCATGGTCGTTGACGCCCAGCCACGAGCCGCCGGCCTCATGATCCTTGCCGGCGCGGGTACCTGGGCGGTCGGGCCAGTGGCGCGCCGGCGGCGACCAGGGGCGCCCCTGCATTTCGTCGCGGTTGGCGGCCATCAGTAATGGCCAGTCATGCCCTGGGCGGCGAAGGGTGACGACAGTGCACATGGAAATGGTAGCCTGGGACGCATTGCTCGGACGGGTATGGGACGCTATATGGCACAAAGACCTATCAACCGGCAAAAGGTTCCAGACGGCATGAGTTCATTCGACGACCGCGAAAAGCAATTTGAAGCCAAGTTCCAGCACGATCAGGAACTGCAATTCACAGTCACCGCACGCCGCAACCGCCTGTGGGGCGAGTGGGCCGGAGAGCTGATGGACCTTTCCGGCGAGGCTCTGAAAGCCTATGCGGGCGACGTGGTGCAGTCGGATTTCGACAAGCCCGGCGATGAAGACGTGCTGGAGAAAGTGCTGGCCGACCTGAACGGCAAGAATATCCAGGCCAGCAACCATCAGGTGCGCAAGCAGATGGATGACCTGTTGGCCGAGGCCAAAAAGCAGGTGATGGCGGAATAATTCCGCTGCGCGGCTGACGCCTGGCGCGCCGTGTCAAGGAACGGGTGGCCTTCGCAGGCCGCCCGTTTTGTGTTTTGTGGTATCATACAACCGCTCGGGAAGGAATTTCTGTCTTATGAGTGTCTACGATCTCGCCACCACCGACGCCCTGCTCTCCACCACGCGCGCCGTCCGCAAGCGGCTGGACCTGAAAAAGCCGGTGCCGGATCAGGTGATCCGCGATTGCCTGGAACTGACCTTGCAGGCTCCGACCGGCAGCAACCGCCAGGGCTGGCGCTGGATTGTCGTCACCGACGCGGCCAAGCGGGCGGCGCTGGCCGATATCTATCGCCGCGGCGCGGGTGCTTACCTGAAAGAGTCGGGCGAGCAGGCCAAGGCCGAGGGTCGGGTGCAGGATAGCCGCGTGTACGACTCGGCCCAATATCTGGCCGACCACATGCACGAAGTGCCCGTGCACGTCATTCCCTGCATCCGCGTCGATCACCTGCCGGCCAACCCGCCGCACCGGGTTTGGGCCGGCGTCATGGGCTCGATCATGCCGGCAGTGTGGAGCTTCCAGTTAGCGTTACGAGCCCGCGGCCTAGGCTCGGCGCTGACGACGTTGCATCTTGCGCACCAGGACGAGGCGCAGGCGCTGCTGGGCATTCCGGACGGCCTGATGCAGGTCGGCCTTTTGCCGGTCGCCTATACCATCGGCACCGAGTTTAAGCCGGCGAAGCGGCCGCCATTGGATGCCGTGGTGCACTGGAACCAGTGGGACCCGGCAAAAGGCGCGATCTGACGGCTAGAGCAGATCCCGATCCGATAGGATCGGGTGAATCTGCTCTAACTCTATGAATGGCGAGCAACATCCCCCGATCGAATGGCTCCATTTGATCGGGGGATGCTCTATGCTCCGGCGTCAATAGCCGGCCTTATCCTCGATGCCATGGCCGCGGAACGGCACCAGGAACGAGCGCTCATAGCTCATGAACACGGCGCCGTCGGCCTTCAGGCCGCGGGTCTTGACCGTGACGATGCCTTGATGCGGGCGGCTTTTGCTCTCGCGCTTGTCCAGCACTTCCGAGTCGGAATAGATCGTGTCGCCGACGAAAACCGGCGCCGTCAGCTTGATCTTGTCCCAGCCCAGATTGGCGATCGCCTTCTGCGAGGTGTCCGACACGCTCATGCCGACCACGACGCTCAAGGTAAAGGCGCTGTTGACCAGCGGCTTGCCGAACTCGGTGTGCTTGGCGTACTCGTGGTCGAAGTGCAGCGGGTGGGTGTTCATGGTCAACAGCGTGAACCAGGAATTATCCGCTTCGTTGATGGTGCGGCCCGGGCGGTGCTCATAGATGTCGCCGACCTGGAAATCCTCGAAATAGCGACCCAGGCTTTCGCGGTAACGGTTCTCGCCGACGGGCTTGGCGGTGTAGGTCATGGGGCAGTCTTTCCTTGTGCGGGGTCCATCGTGTGCCTGCGCAGCACGTACCACAGCAATCCTGCCAACTGAATGGCCAGCATCACCGAAAGGGCCGTCTGGTGCGCTGCTGGGCTGTAGTGTCCGGCGCTCGCAAGAGGAAATTGATTGATGATCAGGCCGACGCCCCATTGCGCGGCAAAGCTGCCGGCAAACATCAGGCAGTTGATCGAAGCGTTGACCCGCCCTGCCATGGCCGGGTCGAACCGACGGGCCAGCAATGCGAACAGGCCGACGATGGCGGCGGAGCCAAAGGCAAATGCCGGCCAGATTATCCAGGCGAGCGAGGCGACCTCCAGCGCCGCCAGCGCCTGCGCGGTCAAGGAAATCCCAACGCCGCCCAGCACCACCGGCATGCCGCTGCGGCCACGCCGCAGCAGCCGTTGTGAGAGGCTGCCAGTGGTCAGCATGCCGGCCATCGTCGCGCCCATCATGACGAACAATGCCCATTCCTGTTCCAGCTGGCTAAAGCCAGCGACATCGCGCAGCCAGATTGGCGACCAGAGGCTTAGGTAGGCGCCATTGGTGCCGACGCTGGCAATTGATAGCGGCGCGACCAGCCAGACGAGTGGCGAGCGCAGCACCTGACCCAGCTCTCGCAGTTGAGTGCTCCATAGGACCTCCGTCGGCTTGGGCACGCTCGGCACCAAAAGCGCGATCAGCAGCATCAGCGCGGCGCTATAGCCCAGGATCACGCTCAGGCCGCCGCGCCAGCCGATTTCCGCCACCAGCAGACCCATTGGCGCGGTCCCCAGCATGCCGCCGACGCCGGTCATGGCAAACAAGCTGGCGGAGATAAAGGGCAGTCGGTCGGCAGGCGCCCAGACCCTGGCTGCTTTAAGGCCGCTCATCATGCTGCCGGCAGCGCCCAGCCCCATCAGGAACCGACCAAGGATCAGCCAGACGGGACCGGGAGCAAAGATAAACAGCAACGCGCCAACGCTGGCGACGGCATAGAGCGCCAGAATCACGCGCCGTGGGCCATATCGGTCCAGCAGGTTGCCCGTTGGCAGTTGCATCACGCCAAAGCCAAAGAAGAACGCGCCGGTGATGAAACCCAACTCCGCGGGCGACAGCCCGAACTCCGCCACCAGATGCGGCGCGATCAATGCGTTCAGCATGCGGTAGAGGAAGGACAGGATCGGCGTGCAGTAAAACGGCAGCAGGATCAACAACTGGGATTGGGCGGACGCCACCAGCACCGGGTCCATTGTTATCGGTTTGGCCTGCGCAGTCGGCAGGCGGGAATGCGTTAGTATCCCCGGACCGCGCGTTTGTCAGTCTGAAAGGTGGGAAATTCCTCGCGCCGCGCGGCTTATTTGCTCTTGGCCTCGTAGACGCCATCCCAATTCGGACCGGGCGGGTCCACCGCAAGTTCGGTAAGGCGGGCGGAGTATTCCGCATAGAGCCCGGTGAGGCCGCCCGGAATCCCATGATCCGGCTCGGCGGGGCGCTCTGCGATTAACTGGGTCGCCAGGGCCCAGTCCTGCGCCCGGTAGGCCGCCAGCATCCGGTCATGATGCGCCTTGAACGTCTGGAATTCCGGCGTCGCAGCAATGTCCGGTCCACCCAAAACCGTGAAGATGCGGACCGCGTTCTGCTTGCCCTTCACCCGGATCAGATCCAATTCCAGATAGGCATAGTCGGGGGCCAGCGCGACGGAGTCCTGCCCGACGACCAGGTCGACGCCATAGGTTTTGGACTGGCCTTCCAGACGCGATGCGGTGTTGACGCTGTCGCCGAGGCAGGAATAGTCGAAGCGCTGGTCTGACCCGACGTTGCCGACAACGCACTCGCCCGTATTGATGCCCATGCCGATGCGGACTGGCGGCAGCTTGCGGCCTTCGGCTTCGGCTTCTTGCTGCCAGACAGGCTCCAGCTCTGCCAGGCGTTTGCGCATGCGCAGGGTGGCGCCTACTGCCAGCGAGGCGTGGTCAGGCTCATCGAGAGGCGCATTCCAGAACGCCATGATCGCATCGCCCATGTACTTGTCGATGGTGCCGTGGGTCTCCAGCACCAGATCTGTCATCGGCGTCAGGAATTTGTTGATGAATTGGGTGAGCTGGATTGGCGTCATGCTTTCCGAGATCGGCGTGAAGCCGCGGATGTCGCAGAACATCAGCGTGAGTTGCCGCAACTCGCCGCCCAGTTGCGGCTCCTCCCCAGTCTCCGCCATGCGTTTGACCAGATCGGGCGACAGGTAGCGGCCGAAGGTAGAGCGAACCCGCATGCGCTCCCGCTCGCTCAGCAGATGCTGGGTCGCGGTCACAACGATGTAGACCAATGTCGCGGCCAGGATCGGATACAATGGTTCGACCAGCAAATTCCACTCGGTGTAGGCAATCCACGATGCAATCGCGCCGCTGCTGGCAAAGATTCCGCCGACCAAGGCGCACCAGATCGGTCCCAGCCAAGGCAAGGCCAGGGTAAACAGCAATCCCAAAAACGCCAATGCGAGGAACTCGACCGGCTTGGCCCAGCCCGGACGGATCAGAAACTCGCCGAGGATCATCTGCTCCAGCGCCTGCGCGTGCACGAATATTCCTGGCAAATCGGCGGCCAGCGGCGTGGCTTTCAAGTCGCGCAGGCCAACCGCGGTCGCGCCGATCAGAACAATTTGGCCGTCGATCTTGTCTTGCAGCTTTTCCGGTTCCAGCAAGACCTGCCACGCTGGAATTTCGCGCTCGGGCACGGGTTCGGTGTAATGGACCCAAAAGCGGGAATCGGCGGTCATCGGCACTTCGATCTGGCCGACGCGCAGCATGTGCAGACCCAAAGTCGAGCCAAAGCGATATTCGCCCGAGGCGTTGGCGGAGCGGGCGATGAGCGTCGTAGCGATCTGCGCAACCCGCAGGGCTTCTATCGAAATGGTCGGCAGCACCAGGTTGTGAACTTGGCCCAGAAGCGGAATACGGCGGACGAGGCCATCCCTTTCGGGCGAATAGCCAAAGTTGGCGATTCCAGTGGCGGCGTCCTCCAGGATTGGGAGGTTTCTCGTGGCCATACCATAATGGGGAATGGCGTTGACAACGTCGGTGTGTCCGGCAAACCCGGCTCGGCCTCTGAACGGAAAAGGCTCGCTGACGCCTGGCTGCAGAATCATTCCAAGCACCGTCGGGGAATGGGCAATTGATTCCGCGAGGATCGCATCGTGATCCGGCAGGTCTGTCATCATGGCGTCCAGCGCCTTGCGGTGCGACGCGTCAATCGACCAATCCGACAGAATTCGGCTGGGTGAAGTGCGGTCCGGCTCGGAAAAAATAATATCGAATGCGATCGCAGCTGCGCCGAGCCCGGTCAAATTGTCGAGCATGCGTGCAATGTAATGCCGTGGCCAGGGCCATTGTCCAAGCCGGTTCAAAGATTCTTCGTCAATGCTGATCACCCGAACGGGCGCGGGGTGATAGGTGCGAGGCTTCCATACCTGGTACTGGTCAAAGACCAGATGGCGCGCAAGTTGCAACGCGGCCGGATCGATCCAGCGAACTGTCAACGCGACGCTCAATGCCAATAGTCCCGCAGCCATGGCCAACACTCGCTTCGGGATGCGCAACTGGAATTTTCGAGCCATCGTGCCTCTCAATCGACGATGAACCCTAACACAGGCCGGCGCTTGCTGACAGACGCATCATATTGTATATAATTGTTACGTTGATATGCATGTCTTGCATTATTTCTGGCACGTGTTGGTGCGATGGACCTAGAATGCATCACATTGTACGGCAAAGGCGCAGTGCTGGGGCATTGGACATACAAGTGTGTCCGGATTCTGGTTGTTCTCTTGTTGGCGGCGTTGGCCGGTTTTCCCAGTAAGGGATTTGCTGGAGTAATAGTCGGGACCGCTAAAACAGTTGTCTGAACAGTTGAGGGTATCAGTGATGCTGAAGTCAGAACTCTAATAATCAATGACAACGTCCATCAAAGTGAGAAAATTCGAACAAAAGATTTGAGTGCGACGAGAATTCAATTTTCTGATAAGACGGACTTCCTGGTTGGGCCAAATTCAGAAGTAATTTTGGACAAATTTATCGATGATCCCGACGCAGCTAAAGACAATTTGTCACTTCGTATCAGCTGGGGGTTAATGAAGTTCAAATCCGGTGTGATGCCGTCGTCCAGTTACAATATTCAGTCGCGCGTCGCCACCGTCGGGGTGCGCGGAACGGAGTTCTCCGTCAAGGTTTTGGGCGACGGCACGACGATTGTGTATGTGATTTCCGGTGTTGTAATTCTTACTGACAATAGAGGCGCATCAATAGAGGTCCGGCAATATCAGAGCGCTATCGTCTATCCAGAAGGGTTTCCGCAGGGGAAAGGCGGACCAGTCGTCTTTCAAACCGCCCCGCCCGATATTATCGACGAGGTGCGTTATCTGGTTGCTTTGATCGCCTTCAATGAAAAAGTCGGCATCGAGCAGGGGGCGCTGCAATTTAGGGTTCCGGACCCGGTCTACCGTGGCGGCGCACACCCGGATAACCTGCCGGGGGTGGCGCTGGGATGGTCTGCGCCGGGCGGGTACCAAGGGCAAAATACCGACGCCGGATTTTTCGGTTA
>JAYPXD010000091.1:0-8393 GCA_038135395.1 Alphaproteobacteria bacterium
CCGTTTTGGTGCTGTCCTGGCCGAGAAGCCGGAGCCCTCTATCGGCGAGGGGGAAGTGCTGGTCGAGGTGGAGGCTGTCGGCATCTGTGGCTCGGACATTCACATGTACGAGTGGACGCCCGGCTATGAATGGCTGGAGCCGGCGCTGCCCGTGGTCATGGGGCATGAGTTCTCCGGGCGCGTGGCCAAATGCGGCCCCGGCGTCTCCGGCCTGGCGGAGGGCACGCCGGTCGTCGTCACGCCTGGCTACTTCTGCGGCACGTGCGACGAATGCCGAAGCGGCAAACCCGATGCCTGCCGCGCCAAAAAATCCATCGGCCTGACTGTGGACGGCGGCTTTGCGCGCTATGTCTCGGTGCCGGCCCGCACCTGCATTCCCATCGGCGAGGACCTGCCGCCGCACATCGCGGCGCTGACGGAGCCTCTGGTGGTCGGCGACCGGGCGGTGCAGATCGGCACGATTGAGCCGGGCCAGGACGTGGTCGTGCTCGGCCCCGGCATTATCGGCCTTGCCACCGCCTTCATCGCCAAGCGGGCCGGCGCGGGCTCGGTGACGGTGGTAGGCAAGAGCGACCCGCTGCGGCTCGGCATTGCGAAGCAGTTGGGCGCGGACCGGGTGATCGATCTGGCCGACGGCGGCTCCAAACTCTCCGACCATATCGAGGAACGCTCGGTCGAGCGGGTGTTCGAGGCGACCGGCTTCGGCGAGAGCATCACCCAGGGCCTGGGCCTGCTGAAGGACTACGGCATCATGACCAGCATCGGCATCCATCCGGCGCCCGCCAGCATCGACATCACGCCCTTCGTCCGCCGCAAGCTGCAACTGCGCGGCGCGCATGGCGGCGGGCGGGATTGCTGGGACAGGGTGCTGGATCTCCTGCCGGACAACCAGAACGCCCTCGGCGCCATCGTCACCCATCAGATCCCTTTGAGCGAGGCGATTGAGGGCTTCGAACTCAACCGCCGGCGTGAGGCCTGCAAGGTGGTGATCCGCCCTGGGATGGGTGTTCGAGAGAAGACGCCGGCCCCGGATGGCGGCTCCGCCACCTCCGGGGATCAAGATCGGCAGCGCGCCGCCCTTGCATAGGCGTTCCGGCAAGCGCAAGGAAGCTTGGCACTCGCCCCAGTTCGTATAAGCTTGCTGCATATCCCTTTCCCAACCCAAGAGACCCAAAAGACATGGCCTTGAAACGCATGGTGCTCGAAATCGGCATGGGCACCGACATCCGCGGCGGCGACAGTACGAAGGCCGCCGTCCGCGCGCTCCGAGACGCCCTCTGGCACAACTCGCTCTCCATCGGCGAGGCCGTCGGCCAGCATGTGGACGCGATGCAGGTGGCCGTCACCATTGGCGTGCCCAACCCGGAGACTGTGGACAAGCAGCAGGTGCTCGACATCCTCCCCCACGGCACCGGCACGTGCCAGGTGGTCGAGGGGGGCCTGCGGATACCTAACCCCAAAGGCACCGACGTTACCCTGATCGCACATGCGGCGGCGGTCGTTTACCTCGATATTCCCGACGCGGCGGAGTAGGTCTCATGGCGAGCAAACGCATCATTCTGGAAATGGGCGCCGGCAACGATCTGCATGGCGGCAACTACACCAAGGCAGCCGTGCGCGCCGTGCAGGACGCGCTGCATCATTCTTCGCTGACCTTTTTACGCACGCTGAACATCGACAAAAACAAAGTCGACGTCGTCGCGACTATAGGTGTGGCGGAGCCCGCTGCAATCGATACTGCCGAGATCGCCAAGCAGTTCCCCGTCGGCAATATCACCGTCAAGCCGGTCAAAGGCGGCCTAAACGTGCCGGACGAGGCCATCGGCGATGTTGCGGTGATCGCCAGCGCGGCGATGGAGGTATGGCTGAGGGGCTGATGTTGCTGAAGGGCTTTCGCCTCGCGCAACTAGGGCCGGGACTGGCGGCTGCGGTCTGCGGACGCCTGTTCGCAGACTGCGGGGCGGCGGTCGCAGCCGTGGATACCGTAGACGATACGCCGCTGACCGCCTACCTGAACCATGGCAAGAGTGCCGCGGGCCTGGAGGAAGCGTTGGTCGGCGCCGACCTGATCGTCGCCGAAGGCTCCCCCAACACGCTGGCGGCTCTGGGCTTTGCTCCGGACGCGCTGCGACGGCTGAATCCTAAAGCCGCCCTGGTGCTGATCTCGCCTTTCGGCCAGACCGGGCCGCGGGCGGAGGAGCCGGCGACCGACCTGACCCTGATGGCGGCGAGCGGCATCATGCGCATGCTGACCGGTCAGGTGGATGACCTGTCCGAACCGCCGGTGCGCGCCACCGGCCAGCAATCCGCCTTTATCGGCGGTGTTGCTGCCGCCTGCGCCGGGCTGCACGCTGCATTGGGGCAGACGCCGGCTGCGCTCGTCGATGTCTCACTGCACGAAGCGCTCGCGACTTTGGCAATGACCGAACTAAGCCGCGCGGGGCTGAGCGGGCGATCCTGGCAGCGGAAGCGGTTGACGGACGGCAATGGCGCAACGGTTTGCATTCTGCCGGCAAGCGACGGCTATGCCGCCATCTCCCCGCGCGAGGAGAAGCAATGGCAGGCCTGGTTGGAGGCGATGGGCTCGCCGGACTGGGGGGCGGAACCGCGCTTTGCCAGAAAGGCCGACCGCATCGCCAACTGGGATGCGCTGCATGCGCTGATGAGCGCCTGGAGCCGCCAGCACCCAAAGCAATGGATCGCCGATTTGGCGCAGGCGGCGCATGTGCCCAGCTTCCCGTTGCGGAACCTGGCGGAACATTTCGGTTCGCCGCAATTGGCGGAAAGGCGGTTTTGGCGGCAGGTGGGTGGCTGCCACGTTCCAAGCCTGCCGGTTCGACTGACCCACGCCGAAGCTGCGCCATTGCCGTTGCCGGCCCAAGGACCTTTGCCATTGTCGGGGGTGCGGGTGCTGGACTTCAGTTGGGTGATCGCAGGGCCGACCGCGACCCGCCATCTGGCGGCGATGGGCGCTGAAGTTATCAAAGTGGAGGCGCCCGGCAGCGGCGACCCGGGCCGGGGCTCTGAACTGCACACCGTGCTGGGACAGGCGAAGAAAGCGATCGTGCTGGACCTGAAACAGCCCGAGGCCGTGGCCATCGCCAAGCGGCTCGCCGGCCAGTGCGATGTGTTGATCGAGAACTTCGCCACGGGCGTCATGGACCGGCTAGGGCTGGGTGCGGCGGAGTTGCAGGCGGCCAACCCGGACCTGACCTATGTTTCCGCCTCTGGCCTGGGCCGTACCGGCCCGGAGGCGAGGGGAGTCGCCTATGGCACACTGCTGCAATGCTATGCGGGTTTTGCCGGGCTGAACCGGCATCCGGAGCGGCCGCCGCGGGTGGGCTTTGCCTGGCTTGACCCGATGTGCGGCTTGTTGCTGCCATTCCTAACCGCCGCCAGCCTGTGGCGACGCGGACGGGAGGGCGGCGGCGCGCGGGTCGACCTCTCGATGATCGAGGCCTTGCTGTGGACCCTGGCCGAGCCGGTATTAGCGGCGCAGGCGGACGGCGGCGTTGCCGCGCAAGGCTACCGCGATGCTGGCATGAGCCCGCATGGCGTTTATCCGTGTCAGGGAGAAGACGCATGGGTCAGCCTTGCGGTTCGGACCGATGCCGATTGGCTGGCGTTGTGCGGCGTGGCGCCGGGCCTCTATGGCCGGCAGCATGAAAGCCTTGCGGGCCGGCAGGGCGATGCAACGGCAATCGACGCTGCTATATCGGCTTGGACCGCCAGCCAAACCGCAGCCTCTGCTGCCGAGACACTGGTTGGCAAGGGCATAGCTGCGGCGGCGGTGGCGTCATCGGCCGATCTGGTTGCGAGCGATCATCTCCGCCAGCGCCAGTTCTGGGACAAGGAAGGGCAGGGGGTCTTGCCCGGCCTGCCATGGCGAGCCAGCTTTGGCAGGCAATCCGGCCCGGCCCCGGCGTTGGGCGCGGACACCGAAGCTGTGTTGCAGGCCCTAGGACGAGCCTAGCCTGGCGATGGCTTCGGCCAGCGCCATGGTGCGGTGTGCGCCGACGACATGCAGGTTTTCGATCAAACGCCCGTCGAGTAACACGACGCCTTGGCCTTTCGCTTCCGCCTCGGCATGCGCGGCGATGATGCGGCGGGCATCTTCGACCTGTGCGGCGCTGAGGCCGAATACGGCATTGGCGGGCTCGACCTGTTTCGGATGGATCAGCGTTTTGCCGTCGAAGCCAAGGTCTCTGCCTTGCTGGCAATGCGCTAGGAACTCTGCATCGTCACCCAGATTCAGGTGCACGCCATCGAGAATAGCCAGGCCGTAAGCGCGGGCCGCCAGCATGCACAAGCCCAGGCCCGTCACGAAGGGCAGCCGGTCGGGCGTGTGCGTGGCTTGCAGATCCTTCGCCAGATCGCTGGTGCCCATGACCAGGCAAGCGAGGCGCGGCGTGCGTGCAATATCCTGAATCTGGAGCATGGCCAGCGGGGTCTCGACCATCGCCCACAACGCCATGTCCGGCGGTGCGCCGGCCTCATCCAGGACCTGGGCGGCTTGCGCCAGCATCGCGGCGCTTTCGACCTTTGGGATCAGCGCGGCGTTCGCGCCCGACTTGGCGATGGCCGCGAGATCGGCGTATCCCCATGGCGTTGCCAGGCCATTGGCGCGAACGATGATCTCGCGCCTGCCATAGGCGCCGGAAGCTGCGGCGGCGCAGGCTTGAGCGCGTGCGGTGTCTTTCGCATCCGGCGCAACCGCGTCTTCCAGGTCAAATATCAATCCGTCCGCGGCCAGCGACTTGGCTTTCTCCAGGGCGCTGGCTCTGCTGGCGGGCATGTACAGCACGCTGCGGCGCGGTCGGATAGGAGCGGTTGAAGCCGGCATGGCGGGTTCCTTTGGCATTTTGCAGACAGGCATTCTATAACCCCAGCCTGCTTTTCCTGCAGCATCGGAACCGCCGCATGCGCCAAGTGCTATCGATCCAGTCCAGCGTCGCCCATGGCCATGTCGGCAATAGCGCCGCCGCATTTGCCTTGCAGAGGCTGGGGTGCGCCGTGGTGCGGGTGGATACCGTACGCTTCTCAAACCATCCGGCGCACGGCGGCTTTCAAGGCGGCCCGGCGGCATCGTCCGAGATCGATACGTTGGTGCGCGGCGTCCGTGAGCGGGGGTTCCTGGATACCTGCGGCGCGGTGCTGTCGGGCTACCTTGGCACGGCCGAGAACGGCAAGGCGGTGGCGCGGGCGATCGAGCAGGTTCGTGCAGTCGCTCCCGACGCAATTTTTGCCTGCGACCCGGTAATGGGCGACGATCCAAAGGGCTTGTTCGTTGCTGCTGACATCCCGGATGTCATGCGCGACGTCCTGGCGCCGCTCGCGGATATCGTGACGCCGAACCGGTTCGAGTTGCAGACGTTGACCGGGATGGCGTGCAGCAACCGAAGCGAAGTGCTGGCGGCTGCCCGCAGTCTCCTGGATCGCGGCCCACGCTTGATTGTCGTCACCGGCCTGAGATTCGATCCGCATGTCGTCGAGACCTTGGCGATTTCCGGGCACGATGTGTGGAGCGTGCGGCACCCGTGGGTTAACGCCCCAGCGCATGGCGCCGGGGACACGTTCGCCGCAATTTTTTTGGGCCGCTACCTGGAAGCGCCGGACCCGGCGCGGGCGCTTAGCCTGGCGGCGGCATCCGTCGCCGCGATCCTGGGTCATACAAAAGCCGACCTGGCGCTGGTCGAGGCGCAGGACGCCGTCGTCGCGCCAGCTGGAGTCGTGGCGGCAGTGCACGCGGCCCTTACCGACCAGTTTCCCAACGGTCGATAATTTTCTCGCGGATCAGCCAGCGCTCTCCCTGGCGAACAACCGTATCCGTATAGAGACCCAACGCCGTCATGACCGGCGCGGGGCTATCCGGCAGCCATTGCGTCGATGACCAGTAGGACAGCAGGCGATAGGAATCGTCGGAAAGAGGTTCCGCCTGCATCTGCTGTATCCAGTGTTGGCCGCGTTTCGCCCCCGGCGGCAGGATCCATCGGGCGGCAAATGCCCGGGGTCCGCCGGCCGCCTGATCCCACAGCCGGCCTTGCACGTCCCGCACGCTGCCATCGGCTGTGAATAGCGCGGGTACCGCCTCGATATCGCCAAAGTCCATGGCCCGCGCATAGGCGCGCGCCAAATCCTCGATCGCTATGCGATCCTCTAGCGATATCCGCGCCGGCACAGCATTCATGCTGCGATCACCGGTCCGTCGCCGACAATCGTTGTCCGATGCGAGATCCGGCGGGCGGTCGGGTCGTAGGGAAGGATCCGATGCATTGTGCAGCGGTTATCCCACATCAGAATATCGTACTGGGTCCAGGTGTGTTCGTAAACGAACCGCGGCTCCGAACATAATTCGTAGAGGCGATCCAGAAGCGTCTTCGCTTCTGCATCGTTCATTCCCTCGACGGCATCGTTGTAGATCGGACTGATGTACAGAGATTTCTTGCCGGTGACAGGGTGCACGCGGATCATCGGCTGCCAGACCGGCGGCATCGCGGCTTTTTCTTCCTCGCTCGGCTCGTATTTGGAGCCAAGACGGTTGAGATGGGCGAAGTCGTGGCGGCACCGGCGCCCCTGTACCTTGCTCAGCAAGTCCGCGGGCATGGCATCCAGCACGGCTTCCATATTGGTGAAGCAGGTTTGGCCGCCCTCGCTGACGACCTCCAGGCCGCGCAGAATGGACCCCATGCAGGGTACGACGCGAAAGCTGGAATCCGTGTGCCACAACTTGGTGAGCAGCAATTGAGTCATCACATCGCTGGATGGCGGGCGGACCTGGTTGTTCTCGTCCACGTTCGAGACTTTGAAAATCGCCGGGTTGGACTTGTCCTTGATGATTTTCTGGTGGTGCACCTCCAGGTCGCCAAACCGCCGGGCAAAGGCGACATGCTCGTCGTCGGAAATATTCTGGTTCGGCAGCACCAGGACTTTGTAGTCCAACCACGCGCGGTTCAATTCCGCGAAGGTGTCGTCGCTCAAGGGGCGATGCAGGTCTAGCCCGGTAACACGGGCACCAATGCATCCGTCAATCGGCGTGACCGTCAAAGACATGGCTGGCTCTTCCTACTTCGGTTGTTCGACGAATTCAAAACCCATGGTCCGGCCATGATAGTACAGGCCGCCATCCTGGATAATCAGGAACATCGCCTGCTCGTCGCCATGGTTGGAGTGGCTGTGGATACTAACCGGCGGTGTAATCGTCGTGCACCACGGCGCCCAGTCCTTGCGCTTGCCATCGATGGTAGAAAAGCAGTTGTCGCCCTTGATCACCAGCGATACTGCAACCGAATTATGGCGATGCGGCCGTTGTGTGATTCCGGGCGGCAGGTAGTTCATGGCGACGGTCAGTGTCGGCAAGGCGTTGCGGCTCGCTTCGTTCGCATCCGATGAAAAAATCAGGGCCGAGCCTGCAGCGCTTTCGTCCCGTCCCACGCTGTCGATAATACCGATCTGCCGGTCGATTTCTGCGGCTGAGTAATGAACTACACCTGTTGGGGCTGTGCCCGGAGCAGGGGCTTGCAGGTTTTCAAAGGCTAGTTGCGGCTCGTTCGTCACCAGCCATACAACGGCATCGGCATCGTTGGCAGTGTAGGTATGGGTAAAGCCGCCGGGCAGAACGAACAGATCGCCTTTGTTCCAGTCGATGGTTTCGTCCCCGCATCGGACCGAGCCAGAGCCCTGGATCACATAGCCGATCGCGCCGGTTGCGACGAAATCTGTTGTCAGTGTCTCGCCGGCTTTGACCTTTGCATAATAGGCCAGGACGAAGGGCGACGTGGCCGGGAACGGGCAGGCCAGCTTGTCGGAAATATCGCAGGCGATGAGGCCGGTCGGCGTTTGCGATGACAGCGCCCGAGTTGGCTCGTCCGTAAACGCCATATCCGGAACCGGCGGCAGAATCACGTTGAAGGCGTTGCCGGTGTTGAAGAACCGCGCCCGCGCCTGTGCCTGGTTGGCTGGATTTTTGGGCGTTTGCGCGGGCAGGTCGCCGATGGATTTGGGCAATACGCTATCGGGCATTGGGCAGAGTTCCGAGCAAGTGTAAAATTCGTGATTGTCGCGGATGTAAGCGGAATTGCCCGCTACGGGCAAGCGGTACGCAACAGGACAACTAAAAAAAGCCGCTCCATTGGATATAAGGAGCGGCCGACATTTCCGGGTGCTGCAGTAGGGGCTCAGGGGATCCGAGGATACCGGCGCGTCACCCCGATTCCCACCAGTCCGGCGGCGAGCAGGGCCACAGAAGCCGGAACAGGCACAGCAAACCCGCCAGGGCCCGTGCTGGCCAGTTCCTGGCTGCCAAGGAAGGTGTAAATGCTGGATGGCGTACCACCGGCGTCGGGCAGCACGGTCGTCAGGTAGGAACCGCCGCTGAAGCTTACGAACAGCACACT
>JAYPXD010000091.1:8445-12702 GCA_038135395.1 Alphaproteobacteria bacterium
CGAGCCGGGGTTGATGAACAGGATCGACCGGAAATCGACGGTGCTGTCACCACTATCCGAATCGATATCGACCGAAAAACTGACTTCGTTTGACGGTGTAAAGCCTGTGAAGTCGGCATCAATGACGTTGCTGCGGCCACCGCCGTTTACGAGATCCGGCATATTGAACGTGACGCCGCCGCCAGTGGGGCCGGTAATGTTGCTTGCGAAATCGAAGTTAAAGTTAATCTGACCAATCGTTAGCATCATGTTGATGATGCTGGCAGTATCGCTCTGGTTGGTCAGGGTGAGGGTGGGTGAGTCAAACCCATTGGCGCTCGACCCGTCGATTACCAACCTGTATCCGATCGACACCGCGCCTGCTGACGTCGACGCCAGTATTCCTGCCGCGATAAGCGCGCCTAATGTTTTGTTCGTCGCCATCACGCACCTCCGAGTATGACGGAAGTGACAACTTCGGTATACATTAACCTATCAAAGGTATGGATGCAATATACATTGAATACAGATACGCTGGACCTCCCGAAGAAGCTGCGCCAGCCGAGAAGAGTCAATCGCTTGACAGCGTCCGGACTGACGGTATTTGGACCGACGGCGCCTCGAAGGCTGATCGGCGCGGCGATCGGGTCGCAGAAACATTCGCTATAGACATTGCAAACCAGACGGCACGACGCTAAAAGATCGTCGTTTCGCGATCGCCGCGGTAGCTCAGTTGGTAGAGCAACGCATTCGTAATGCGTGGGTCGGAGGTTCGAGTCCTCTCCGCGGCACCATTTTTTCCCATAAATAATTGAATAATATATGCAATTTCGATCAGGAGACGTGCCTTATTCCCCTAAATATCCACCTTTTGGGCTTTGATGGACGCGGATAATTCCGGGCAACATTAGCTCTCCGCCTCCAGCGCCGTTATGCGGGCCTCAAGGTCCGTTTTTCCAGCGTGCGGCACTAGGTTTCTACCAATCCCATAATATTCGCCCCTTCGGTAGGGGGCAGGCCGCCGCCCGCTACCGCGTCCAGTTCGGCGCTATCCGTTCCAGGCATAGCCGTAGGGCTGTAGGATCGCCACCCAGCGCCATGGTAACCGCTTGGCAGACCGGCCTCTGTCATCCGGAACACGGCATAGTCCCAGCCTTCCGACTCCAGCAGGTCGAACAAGGCCGGGATGGCGAACGCCGCATCGGCCCGGAAGCGACGACGGACGATCGACGGCTTGGCTTCTGCCGTGTAGCGCGCCAGCAACGGACGGGTTCGGGATATTGGCGAAAGAGACCTTACCGTCCACCTGCGCGTCGATGAGTTTGTAGGAGTAGCCCATGGCTGTTCCTCGGGTGTACCCTGGCTCTCGCCAGGGTCGCCGAAAGGCAGGGAGGTTGGCGATGGCCTCCATCCCTATGACAGCAGATAGTCACCGTAATCCGGCGCGACCGCACCAAGCAGATCGCTTGCGGTATCGGCAAGGGTTGCGATTGAGGATTGCGCCGTCTCAAAGGCGGAACCAAACCCCGGGATTCGCCCGAACGCGGTCTCCAACGTGTCCGCCCAGCCATCCGCGCCGCCCCATGCGTTAGCGAATGAAGAGGTCAGTCCACTGGACACGTTAAAATAGAATGCATCCAATTCATCCGCGGTATCCATGCGCCGACTCCCAAGAAGGCCGGAGTCGAAAGCGCTTCCCAAATCAATACCCAGGTAATTATCATTGCCCGCCAGCACCAGGTGCTCAACGCGGTTGTCGACGTCATCCATGTTGCGGATCGTGATGTCGCCCATTTGCGGGAAGGGTGACCCCCCGTTCGTCAGCATAGAGATCTTCAGGCTAATGCCGCTGCCGGTGTCGATCGTCTCGAAATGCAGTTGGGAAGCCGAGAGGTTGTTCCAGTTGATAGAATGCACTTCCAGCGTATCATTGCCGCCGCCACCGCCAGTCAGGGCGGAAAGGTCGGATGTGGACAGACCAACCAGGCTGGCCCAATCGTGCGCAGCGTCGAACCCGGCTTCGTCGATGACATTATCGCCGGTGCCGAAGGTCACCAGGTAGGTGTCATCGCCAATGCCGCCGCTCATGTGGGCATTGCCGCCAGAGGCCAGCACGTCATTACCAGAACCGCCGACAAACATGTTGGCGCCGAAATCGAACCATTCGGTGATCGAGGCAACGATATCTTCCGCCTGTTCCTCTATTTCCGATAGAGGATTGAGTTCGTCTATCTGCTTCTGAATGGTGTCGACGATGTTCAGCCCCTCCTCAATGGGGGCCAGCGCTGCATCGACGACGGCTTGAACGTCGGCAATCGTCTGCTCATCGAGCGAAGTAAAGGCCAGGAACCGGGCAAATGTGCCTGCATCCAGTAACCAGTCATCGCTGGCGCCACCGTTCAACACACTGATACGGCTGCCTGTTGAAATGAGCAAATCACTGTCCGCGCCGACGTCCGCGTACTGTAAATCGCCACCTACCAGCAGAATGTCTTCGCCGGCCTGGCCAAGCTGAACGCCGGCGTCGCTTGTGCCATAGAAGACGTCGTCGCCTTCGCCGCCCAGTTGCACGCCGATGCTGGTAGGCGCGGTGGTCAACGCCTGGGTAATGAATTGGTTCTCGGCCAAAGTCTTCACTTGGCTGTAATCGCCAGTCTGCTGGGCGGTATGGGCTGCCTCGAAAATCTGTTTGTAGGCTTGCATCTTGGCGACGAAACCCTGGTTCTTGCCCATTGTTGCACTGAGGAGCAGGTCGTTTCCGTCGTCAGCGTATTGCACCTGGGCAGAAGCGAATTGCCCGCGGGCCATCCCGATGAGAACGTCAGCGCCACGGCCCGCAAATTGGCCGTTGGCATAGCCGGCGGCGATGCCGATCACCAAATCGCTGCCGCCTTCGCCGAATTGCAGATTGCCCTTGCCGATCCCGATCAGCGTGTCCTGTCCGTCGCCAGCGGCTTGAAGGTTCGCCTTGCCGCCCGCAAATAAGAAATCGTCGCCGCCGCCGCTCATCTGTAAATTGCCCTGGCCACCTGCCAGCAATTTGTCGTCGCCGTCGGTGCCGAATGCATCGCCGCCCAGAGCGTCGATCAGGCCGCCTGAATAGATCGACAGGGTCGACAATCCATCTCTCGCTTCATTTAGGACATTGCCCACCAGAGTGTCGTCGATATGGTCCGACAGCATTGCGCGCCAGTCGAGATAGGCAATCTCATCGATCGAGTCGCCGAACTGGACATTGCCGGCACCTGCGCCGACCAGCCAGTCGCCGCCGTTTCGGCCCACCTGCAGGTTTCCAGTAGCCGCGCCGATCAACGTATCGCTGCTGGCGCCACCGTGCTGAATATTAGCGGAACCGCCTGCGATCAGCGTATCCTGCCCGTCTTCGCCAAATTGGACATTCCCGCCCAGGAATGCGCCGCCAAACATGGTGTCCGACCCCGCGCCGCCCCATTGGGTATTGCTGAGACCCAGCGCAACAAGCGTGTCGGCATTTGTGCCGCCCCACTGCAAGTTCAGGTCGCCGACAGCAAATAGCGTATCGTAGCCGTCGCCTCCGAATTGCTCGTTTGCGAGGCCGATCCCGATCAGAACATCATCGCCATCGCCGCCTTCGACCCAATTGTTCCCGCCAAGCGAGATGACAACGTCCTGACCTGCACCGGCATCAACCGTATTGAAGCCGCCACCGGTCTCGATCACATCGTTGCCGTCGCCGCCATACAGGTCGTTGTATCCCGCCAGAGCGATAATCGTATCGTAGCCGCTTCCGCCATTCAGGTCGTTGTAAAGGCCACTGGCGGTGATGAAATCTGCACCGCTACTGCCGTCTACGAAGTTGGCGCCCCCAGCCGTAATAATTGTGTCGTTGCCGTCGCCGCCATCGATCCAATTGGCGCCGCCGAGCGCGGTTATCGTGTCGTTGTGACTGCCACCGTTAATGTGGTTCCCTGCGGCCAGCGCTACGACCACATCATCGCCCCAGCCGGCGAAGATATCGTTATCGGCGGCAAGCGCGATAATCGTATCCCACCCTTGGCCGCCTTCGATATGATTGGCTCCTCCGACGGCGACGATAATGTCGTTTCCATCGTCACCGTAGATTTCATTTTATACCCGAGGACCGCAATAACGTCGTTGCCTGTTCCACCATGCACGTCGTTGAAAGCGCCAAGCGCCAGCATGGTGTCATTGCCATCCCCGCCATACATTTCGACCGACGGTCCAATAGCAAACATGAAGTCATTGCCGCTGCCACCGTTTTGATATTGATCGCCCCAG
>JAYPXD010000092.1:0-963 GCA_038135395.1 Alphaproteobacteria bacterium
GCTGGTTAACATGGCGACGGGCGACGGCGCAGGGTTGATGACGCTGGCTAACGTCGAATACACAGTGTTCAGCAGCCATGTCGTCGGTTTGCCGCAGGTGTTATTGGATTTCACGGAAAATGGGCTGAATGGCGGTGCTGGTTTCGGCTCTGGTATCTTTGCGGGGCCGGGCGCTAGCAATCTTGCTGCAACCTATCGCTTGACGGCTAACGACGGCATGCGGGCGGCAGGTGTCATTCGGGCGGATGGCGCGGTTTCTCTGGATCCGCTAATGGACATCTTTGGCAATGCGCGGATCACGCCCAGCGATCAGGATATCGGCCTGCCAAGTGTCTTTGTATTAGGTTTGGCGGGCGTAGCCGCCGATGGGTTTGGTTTCTATTCGCTTGCTGGCGGTCCCGGAGGCCTAGCAGGGTTTTTCCCTGACCTGATTTCCAGTCGGTCCGGTACTTCCGTCGATATTCTGAACCCGTTCGATGCGACTGATACGCTGACCTATATGTCGCCGGAACAGACTATTCAGGCTTTGGTCGACCTTGGAGTCGATACCGGTGTTGCTAACCGGCTGGTTGGACCAGTGATCGACGACGGCGACTTCTTCGGCCTGACCTACTGGTCCCTCACCAACGATATTGAGCCCGATTTAGCAGGTGCCTTGCAGGTCGCGGGTGGCGTCGAGTTTGATATCCGAACATTTCTCGAAGGTTCGGACTCCCTGGGTGCATATGATCTCGACACAGATCCTGTGCGCTTTTCGCGGCATGCGTTCTCCACGGTCGGCCGCTTTGACGACAGCTCGGAATTTATCGCTGACTTCTCATACGTTCTGGATGACAGCGCAATCCAGACGCCGCTGTATCTCGATCTGGTTCGGGGACGGGTATTTTTGGCGAATAAAGTGCAATTCGGCGATCCTACCAACCTGGCGTCAGAATACGCATTTTCTGTAGGGGTCGTTGCCGG
>JAYPXD010000092.1:973-12594 GCA_038135395.1 Alphaproteobacteria bacterium
TGGTGGGCAGTGGTGAACTGGTGTTCGGCAATGTCGGTGTTGAGCAGCAGGATGCCATTAACTCTGGCAAGATCGATTTTATACAAGGATATGGGGAAAACGGCGATTGGATCGTTGTGAGAGGACAGGTCGACTTGGGTGGGTCCACGACAACCGATCCTGTGCAACTGGACTATGTTCATGTCGGGTCTTCCGTTGTTCCGGAGATTGCCCTGACCGATGGCGATGCATCCGCTAGCTATGTTAGCTATACGCTGCTTGGCGCTACGATCTTTCAAGGCGTGTCCACGCTGCAGTTAGATAATTCTGTTATTGGCGAACCGCTTAGCACACACACGACCAACGCGGGGACCTTGGTAATCGACCGCAATTATGGAACGGTCTCCGCGACATTCCGCTTTGGCACGACCGATGCTCCGCCGTCAGAAGTGATTGTGATGGATAACCCAAATTATCAGAGCGCTTATCTTAACGATCAGAATTTCGGCATTGCATCAACCGGCTCCCAAGGCAACGGAGGTGGGTTCCTGGTCTCAGGTAAAGCCGTGACCCCCGATGATCCTTGCGTATGTGAATACCTGCATTGGGGTTACTGGGCCGTGTTCGAAGAAAACAGCGGCGTGTCGGAAAATGCCCGGTCGAGTATTGGCGTTTTTGTGGCGGGCGAGCCTACCCTCAGTATGCCGATCTCTGGTTCGGCGACCTATGAAGGTACGGTAGAAGCTGCATGGCGCCAGTCGACGACGCTGAACCCGAATGGGCTGGTCACGTTTGCGACCGGTTCAATCAGCCATACAGTTCAGTTTGCAACTGGCGTTGGTGCAGGCGCGATGGACTTGGGCCCGGATAACTTCAACACCAGCAGCATCCATACGCCTGGCAATGCCAATGTTAATTTCACGTTCACGGGAATTGGCGCCAGTGTGGGTCGCAATGGCATCGGCAATGGCATCTTCACCGGACCGAACGCCGAAAACCTGGGCGTGGTCATGGAGTTGAATGGCCCGAATGGCTTTGCAGCCGCCGGCGCTATCCGTGCGGAGCGGGTGGTTCCACTGGGTGGTGGGCAATAAATCGCTGCAATCGGCAAATTTGGTTGCTTATAATCGCACGCCGGCCTTTCTCTACGGGAAGGCCGGCGTCGTTATTGATAAGCATCAGACAACGCTGGTGGGAGGAAATAAATGACCGAGCGTCCTGAAACCGAAGCCAAAATTCTAACCTGGCTGGACCAGCAGCGCCCGGCGATGACCAACCTGCTGGAACAGTTGGTCAATATCGACAGCGGCTCCTACAACAAAGCCGGGGTCGATGCGGTTGGCGTCGCGATTGAAGACTGGTTTGCGGCGGAAGGCATTCCGACGGATCGGGTGCCGCATGGCGAATTCGGCGAGTGCATCCGCGCGCAGGTCTCCGGCGGCGAGGGCAATCGCCCAATTATCCTGATGGGCCATAGGGATACCGTCTTTCCCGATGGTACGGCCAGCGAGCGCCCGTTCCGTGTGGAAGGCGACATCGCCTATGGCCCCGGCGTTGCGGACATGAAGGCTGGGCTGGTGATGAACGCCTTTGTGCTAGCGGCCTTCAAGCGCTTTGGCGGAGCGCCTTATCCGCTGTTGGGGCTCTATACCAGCGACGAGGAAATTGCCTCGCCGTCCTCACGCCCGGTCATTGAAAACGAGGCGCGGACGGCGCGGGTGGTGTTCAATGCAGAGCCTGGCCGACCTTCGGGCAACGTCGTGACAGGGCGCAAGGGCGCCAGCTTCTTCAAAATCAAGGTCACCGGCAAACCGGCGCATTCGGGCGGACAGCACGAGCTAGGCATCAGCGCCATTGGTGAATTGGCGGCGAAGATTACGGAACTGCACAAGCTGACCGACTACGACGTCGGAACAACCGTCAATGTCGGCATTGTCGCCGGCGGCAGCGCCGTCAACATGGTCGCGCCGCATGCCATGGCTGAAGTAGATGTTCGCTTCAAGACCATGACCGCCCGGGATGCCGTATGGGAGAAAATCACCGAAATCCTGGAGACCGCCTATGTTCCAGGCACCGCGACCGAGATTATCGAGAGCAAGGGCTTCTTGCCGCTGCAGCAGTCAGCCGAAAGCAAGGATGTGTTCGATCTCTATGTCAAATGCGGTGCGGAAGCCGGCTTGACCATTGCCGGCGAGTTTTCCGGCGGTTCGGCCGATTCGGGCTTTACCGCCCAGGTGGGCGCGCCCACGGTGTGTGCGACCGGGCCTGTTGGCGCAAACGCGCACACGCCGGAAGAGATGATGCGGCTTGATACAATGGTGCCCCGCGCCAAAACGGTGGCGTTGGCCATTCTGCGGCTGGATCGTTGACGTAGCCTCGCATAGATTTGCTGGGGAATTTTCCAGCGAGGAGCAGAGGTTATGAGCACGTCCCCCACCGGTTTCCTGGGCATCGGCGCTATGGGCAAGCCTATGGCGATCAACCTGCGGAAAGCCGGCATCCCGGTTGTCATTAGCGATCCGAACCCGGTTGCAACCGGAATCCTCGCGCAGCAAGGCGCCACGATCGTTGAGTCAGCCCGTGCCGTAGCCGATGCGGCTGAGACAGTCCACATTTGTTTGCCCTCCGTCGCCATCGCGCAACAGGTGGCTGCGGAGGTTGTTCAAGGCCGGGCGGTCAAATACGTGGTCAACCATGGCACAACAGGGTCTGCCTATTCCAAGGCCACCGCCGCGGCGCTGGCCGAGAAGGGTATCGCCTTCCTTGACGCACCAATCTCGGGCGGTGTTGCCGGGGCTGAGGCCGGAACGCTGGCCATTATGTGCTCCGGCGATCCGGCCGCTTTCGAAGCCGCGAAGCCAGCGCTCGAGGCGATGTCGCGTCAGTTGACCTACCTGGGTGAGGCTCCCGGCGCGGCGCAGACGATGAAGCTTTGCAACAACATCCTGTTCTTCTGCAATTTTGCTGCTGCATGTGAGACAATGACACTGGGCGTCAAAGCCGGCCTGGACCCGCAACAGATGCTCGATATTATCAATAGCGCGACCGGCAAGAATTTTGCGACGGAGCATATTATGCGCCAGTTCGTTTTGTCTCGAACCTTCGATTTCGGCGGCGCGAACTATATCATCCAGAAAGACCTGGAATTGTGGCGTCAGGAGGCAGAGGCTTATGAGGTGCCGTCCTACATCGCCACGCTCGTCCGGACGCTCTATCGCCAAATGATCGCGGAGGAGGGGGAACAGGAAGATACATCCCGCCTGGCGCTTCTGATGGAACGGATGGCAGGCGTCGAACTCAAGCAATCGAAATAATCAAACCACCAACTGAAGAGGAAACCCCACATGCTTTATGAATTGCGCACATACACTCTAAAAGTCGGCACGATGGCTGAGGTGCTGAAACTTTATGGCAACGAAGGCTATCCGGCATTCTCACAGGCGGAAAAGGCCCGCCTGGTCGGCTATTTCACGTCCGACACCGGCACATTGAACCAGATTGTTCATCTGTGGCGCTTCAAGGATGATGCGGAACGCCGGGCGCATTGGGCCAGCGTCTATGCCAACGCCGATTTCATGAAATTCGCGGCTCAACTGCGCCCGAATATTCTGACCCAGGAAAATAAGCTGTTGAATGAAGCTCCCTGGGGGCCGAATCCCTGATGCGGTTCGGCTTTTATCTGCCGACGCGGGGGCCGGTGGCGACGCCGCCGGCTCTCACTGCCTTTGCCCAGGCTGGCGAGAGATTGGGCTTTACCTCGGTCATGATCGCGGACCATGTCGTCTTTCCGGTCAGGATCGACAGTCCCTATCCTTATACCGTAGGCGGCGCCTTTCCCGGCCACGGCGACCAGTTGGAGCAGTTGACGCTCGCCAGCTATATCGCCGCCAAGACTGAGCGTATTCGGCTGGTGACCAGCGTCATGATTCTGCCGCACCGCAATCCGGTGCTGACGGCCAAGATGCTGGCCACCATCGACTACCTCTCGAATGGACGGCTGACCGTCGGCGCCGGCGTCGGCTGGATGCGGGAGGAGTTCGAGGCGCTGGAGGCGAAGCCGTTCGATGACCGCGGCGCGGTTTCCAACGAAATTCTCGAGATCTACAAGAAGCTCTGGACGCAGAAAGAGCCGTCGCACCAGGGCAAATACTACCAGTTCGCGCCGGTCCATTGCGACCCGCAGCCGGTGCAAAAGCCGCACCCGCCGATTTGGATCGGGGGGCATTCCCGCCCGGCACTGCGGCGGACGGCGAAATATGGGGATGGCTGGCATCCGGTCGGCGCGGTTGACGCGTCGCCGCTGCTGCCGGACGAGTTCCAGGCCAAGATCGACGAGCTGTTCCGCCTGACCGAGGCAGAGGGGCGCGATCCGTCCAAACTGGATATCTCGCTGAAAGCGCCAGTATATGACGCCAACCCCGGCAAGCGCGCCGATGGCGGCCGCCGGTATTTTACCGGAACCGACGAGCAAATCGCCGAAGACATCCGGCTCTATCAGGGCATGGGTGTCGGCGAGATGGTGTTCGATTTTCGTTCCTCTACGCTGGAAGGCTGCATCGAGCGGATGCAGGCTTGTGCAGAGGGTGTGATGAAACTGGTCGGATAGGAGTGCGATAGAGGCGCATTCGTGCGAAAAGCGTACGGTGCGCCTCAAAAATCCGACGATCCGGCAAAAGTGTGACGTAGGTTACAGCACTCGAATGGTTAATCATCTATCTATACTGACATCGAAAGTTAGTAAGAAATTGAGGACAACCAATGCGAGTACTGAAGTCTGCCTCTGTAGCCGCCAGCGCTCTGTTTTTGGTTTTGGCGGTTGCTCCTCTGGCTCATGCCGATACCCGCAACAATGACGCACAGTCCCAGGTCCAACCGGACGTCCAGGTTGTTGAAGCCCGATGGGCCCAGGTCTCCGCGAAGGCGCGGGAGTTTCAATCCCGCCGTGGCGGTCAATTCCTTGGCGTCAGTAACGGCGACCGGAGCAAGGCCTTTTTGGCCATGGCCACGGAAGCGCGGAACGGCCAATAGCCGTGTCTGGCGCGGCAAGGCGGCAATGGCGCCCCGCAAGTCAATCCTGCGCCAACGCCTGCATCCGTGTTTTGAGATCCCGCGGCATGCCCCAACTATAGTCGCGCAAAATTTGCCGATAGAGCGTCTTTACAGCCGCCGGCTCTAGGACACCGTCGATAGCCGCTTGGCCTGGCTTCATCAGTCCGTCCAGGGTTCGGGCGATTTCCGCAACGTTGTGGTACTCTGGCCAGGCCTTTTCTGCGGCACGGAAAGCATCGCGGGCCGCCCGAATATCGTTGGCGAGCAATGCCTCGAAGCCGCTGCGCTCCAGATCCGGCGCATTGGCAGCCCCAGGAATCAGCTTGGCGATGGTTTGGCTGCGCGAGGCAAAATAGGCCTCCTGTTGCGTCTGAGCTTACTGCGCCTGGGCGATGTAGTCGGGAATTGCCTTGGCAGGGACGAATATCTGCGGAGGGCCCTTGGCAACAGGTTTCGCCTGCGATGGCGTGCTCGGTCGCGGCGGCGGCAAATTCGGTATTTCCGGCGCTGGCGCTTCTGCCGTAGCAGTCGCGGCAGCTTTGTCCGTCCCGCCGCCATGGCCTTTCGGTGGCACACTGTCCGCCATCACCTGGGCAGCGAACCGGTCAGCCTCGTTGAACTCGTCCCGCAGCGCTTTCCGGTACATGGTCAGGTCGACGCCAATCTGGCGCGCCACATCGAGTGACTCCCAGTGCTGAACAAAGCGGATGCGCTCGTCCAAGGTGCCCTTGGTCGCCAATTCCACGTAGCGAGCCAGAAAATCGCGCAAATTGCGCTCGCGTTCGATTTGCAATTGGCCCTGCTGGTAGGCGGTGGTCCCGAGGAAGGTCGCAGCGGCCAGTGCGCCGCCTTCAAATATCCAGCGGATCAATTCCTTACCGATGCCTTCCATTTCGGGCTCCTTTGCAAATATTAGTCGTCTGGCCCCCAATATCCGCGGTAGACGCCGCGCGACCGGGTGCCGGCTTCACCGCCGGTGGTCTCTATCTGAGCGTCCGTCCGGGCGAGGCGAAGCTTGCGGGTTCGCAGCCAACGGAACAGATGCTCGTGCAATTCGGCGCGAATGCCGGCGTATTGCGGGTCATTGCCTAGATCGTGCTGCTCGGCGTAGTCGGTCTGCAAATCGAACAGTTGCGGCGGCATATTCTCCCAGAATGTGTATTTGTATCGGCTGGCGCGGACCATATAGCCGCGGCACTCGGAAGCCGGCTGGCCCAGTGCGGTGCGGGCGTCGCGCATGCTGTAGTCGGTTTCCGCAATGGCGGCGGTGCGCCAGTCGATGCCGTCGCCCTGGAACAACAGGGGCTGTAACGAGCGGCCTTCCAGCCGGTGGTAAGCCGGCTGGCCGCCAAGCGCCTCGACGAAGGTTGGAATGAAATCGACGCCCTCGGCAAAGCTCCGGATGCGTTGGCCACGGGTCGGGTCGGCCTCTGGGCGGGGATCATAGATAATTAAAGGAATCCGCACCGATTCCTCGTGCAGCAGCTCTTTTTCGCCAAGCCAGTGGTCGCCCAGATAATCACCATGGTCGGCGGTGAAAACGATCATGGTGTTCTCGAACAGGCCGCGCTCGTCCAGAAACCGCCACAGGCGGCCCATATGGTCGTCAATCTCGGCGATCAGCCCCATATAGGCCGGAATAACGGTGTCCCGGACGTCATCGCGGGCAAAGGTCGAGCTGTCGACATGCTGCATATAGGCCCCATGGACCGGATGCGGCTGCTGACGCTCCCGTCCGGATTTATTGGCGGGGACCACATCGGCGGAGCCATAGCGGTTGTGGTACGGAGCCGGGGCGACATAGGGCCAGTGCGGCTTGATATAGGAGAGATGGATGCACCAGGGCTGGTCGCCCATTTCCTCGATGCATTGGATGCCGCGGCCGGTCATATAGGCGGTTTCGGAGTGCTCTGCCTTGATGCGGGCCGGCAGCCGCGCCCATTTCATGTGCCAGCCCGACAATACCTCTCCGTTCGGCCCTTCGGCAGAGTTGGCAAAATCATGCCAGGGATTGTCGCTGTCATAGCCGAGGCCGCGCAGCCACTTGTTGTAGGGCAGGTCCGGATTGTGGAAACCGGTGGGTTCCATGCCGTCGTCGCGTTCGAATGGCTCGAAGCCACATTCGGAGAGATGAACGCCCAGGGACGAATTCGGGTCAATCCCGAACCGCTTCAGATCCGGAAGATTGGCCTGCATGTGTGTTTTGCCGACCAGGATCGAACGGACGCCCAGCGGCTTCAGGTGGTCCCCCAGCGTCCACTCGTCGATTCGAGGCGGCACGTTGTTCCAAGTGGCGCCAAGGGTGGACATATACCGCCCGGTATACATCGACATGCGCGATGGCCCGCAGAGCGGCGCCTGGCAGTAGGTGTTCTCGAAGATCACGCCCCGGGCCGCCAAGGCGTCGATATTCGGCGTCTTCAGATGCGGATGCCCCATGCAGCCCAGATAGTCCCAGCGCAGCTGATCGCACATGATGAACAGGATATTTTTGACGGCGCTCATTCCGGTTTCCTTGTCGCTTCTGCTCAGGCGGCAGTGCCGCCGACCGTCATCGCCGAGAGCAACATGCTGGGCTGGCCGACACCCACGGGCACACCCTGGCCATTCTTGCCGCAGGTGCCGATGCCATCGTCCAGGGCCATATCGTTGGCCACCATCGTACCCTTGGTCAGGGCATCCGGCCCATTGCCGACCAGAGTCGCATCCTTGACTGGGGCAGTCACCTTGCCGTCCTCGATCAGGTAGGCCTCAGAGGCGGAAAAGACGAACTTGCCGTTGGTGATGTCGACCGCGCCACCGCCAAAGTTCACGGCATACAAGCCCCGTTTGACTTTGGCGATCAGCTCCGCCGGATCGTATTTCCCGCTGAGTGCGTAGGTGTTGGTCATGCGCGGCATTGGTGCATGGGCATAGGATTGGCGGCGGCCATTGCCGGTGGCGGGCACACCCATCAGCCGGGCGTTTTGCCGGTCCTGCATATAGCCGACCAGGCGTCCATCCTCGATCAGGACCGTGCGCTGTGTCGGCGTGCCTTCGTCATCGATGGACAGCGAGCCGCGGCGGTCGGCAATCGTGCCGTCATCGACGACCGTAACCCCCTTGGCGGCGACCATCTCGCCTAAGAGGCCAGCGAATGCCGACGTCTTCTTGCGGTTGAAGTCTCCTTCCAGCCCATGCCCGACCGCCTCGTGCAGCATGACGCCGGGCCAACCAGAACCAAGAACTACGGGCATTTCCCCTGCGGGGGCAGGGACGGCGTCAAGCTTGGTCAATGCCTGGCGCAGCGCATCATCGACCTGCGCCCGCCATGCCGATTCCGCCAAGAACGGCGACAACAGGGACCGGCCGCCCCGGCCATTCGAACCGTTCTCCATCTTGTCCCCGTCGCGGACGGTCACCGCAACGTTGATTCGTACCAGCGGCCGGATATCGGCTGCCCGCATTCCATCCGCCCTGACGATCTGCACGGCCTGCCACTCGTTGGCAATGGAGGCGGAGACCTGTGCGATTCGGGGGTCAAGGCCGCGGGCATAGCTGTTGATCGCCTCAAGCACGCGCACCTTTTCTGCAAAGGTGATCTCGTCGAGGGGATTACCGTCGCCATACAGCAACCGGTTAGTATTGGCCGGCGCGATCGCCAGATTGCCGCCATAGCCGTTTGCAACGGCAGCGACGGTCTCGCTCGCACGCTTGAGCGCCGCCTGCGAGAGTTCGCTGGCATGGGCATAGGCGGTCGTCTCACCGGCAACGGCCCGCAACCCAAAGCCTTTGGAGAGGTCATAGCTGGCGGTTTTCAGTTTACCGTCGTCAAAGGCCAGAGCCTCGCTGGCGCGGTACTCCAGGAACAGCTCGCCATCGTCGGCTCCGGCGATCGCTTTGGCCACCAAGCGTTCGGTGGCGGCTTGGTCGATGCCGGCTGCGCCGTAAAACAGGGCGTCGGTTGTGGCAAGATGGCTCACTTGGAGAGTTCCTCACTCAGGGTCGGGACCCCGCAACTATACGCCAGCCTTGCCGTTTAGGCGATACGGGCGTGAAAGCCGCAGAAATCCTAGCAATTTCGGTGACATCGGGTCGCATCGCTTGACACGCGGTTGGCCGTATCCTCTGCCGCAATTCAGCTTTGCCTTGCCTGTCCTATGGTGGCGGCGTATTCACTCGAATGAATGCGATGGGGGTAAAGCAGTGACCGAAGACGGAAGGACATCCGGATCGTGCGTGGCGGATTGATTCTCGGACTAACGATTGTGGCAGCATACTTGCTGCTGGGACAGGCGGCATTTGCCGACCAGCCGCATGCCTGGGGTATAGGCTTGCAGGACGCTGCCTCGCCAGTGATGGAAGACATCATCTGGTTCCATAACTCGCTGATGATGCCGGTAATCACGATCATCAC
The DNA here is from genome assembly GCA_038135395.1 of Alphaproteobacteria bacterium. Taxonomy (GTDB): domain Bacteria; phylum Pseudomonadota; class Alphaproteobacteria; order Bin95; family Bin95; genus JACKII01. The sequence goes on from JAYPXD010000092.1 coordinate 10,398, forward strand.
GTTGTTTGTGATGGCGCTGATGGTCTATGTGATGGTGCGCTTCAACAAGAAGGCCAATCCGAACCCGTCGAATTTCACCCACAACACCACGGTCGAAGTGCTTTGGACCGTTGTGCCGGTGATCATCCTGGTGGTGATCGCGGTTCCGTCATTCAAGCTGCTTTACAAAGCAGACCGCACTAGCGAGCCGGAAATGACGCTCAAGGTCACCGGTAATCAGTGGTACTGGACGTACGAATATCCCGACAACGGCGATATCAAGTTCGACAGCAACATGCTTGAAGGCAAGGACCTCCCGGCGGATGCACCACGCCAATTGGCCGTGGATAACAAAATTGTGCTGCCGGTCGATACCAATGTTCGTATCCTCGTTACCGCTTCGGATGTTCTGCACAACTGGGCCGTGCCGGCGTTCGGCGTGAAGATCGATACCGTTCCAGGCCGCCTGCGCGAGACCTGGGTCAGAATTACCAAGACCGGCACCTACTATGGCCAATGTTCGGAATTGTGTGGGGTTCGCCACGCTTACATGCCGATCGAAGTGAAGGCAGTCAGCAAAGAGGACTTCAAAGCCTGGGTTTCGACCAAAAAGGCCGAAGCGCCATCATCGTCGCCGAATTCGGCGACTATCAAACTCGCCGCTGCGCAATAAGCGTTAGCGCTTGCATCACATAGCTGGGAAGACGGATATGGCTGACGCCCACGCCCACCACGACGACGGCGCCCACGGGCACCACGATCACACGCCAAGCTTCTTTGTGCGTTGGTTCTTTTCGACCAACCACAAGGATATCGGATCGCTGTATCTGATCTTCAGCGTGGTCGCCGCGCTGATCGGCGGTAGCTTCAGTGTGCTGATGCGCCTGGAACTGCAAGACCCCGGCGTTCAATACATGCTGACCGCCGATGGAGCGCCCGATGGGCACTTCTGGAACATGGTGGTGACGGCGCACGGCCTGATCATGGTGTTCTTCGTGGTCATGCCGGCGCTGATCGGCGGGTTTGGCAACTGGTTCCTGCCGATCATGATCGGCGCGCCGGATATGGCCTTCCCCCGTATGAACAACATCAGCTTTTGGCTCGTGGTTCCGGCCTTCCTGTTGTTGCTGGGTTCTGCGGTAGTCGGCGGTGGAGCCGGTACGGGTTGGACGGTGTATGCGCCGTTGTCGAATAGCGTTTTCCATCCAGGGATGGCCGTGGATATGGCGATTTTCGCCCTTCACTTGGCGGGTGCATCGTCCATTCTGGGTGCGGTGAACTTCATCACCACGGTCTTCAACATGCGGGCGCCTGGCATGACGCTGCACCGGATGCCATTGTTCGTATGGGCGATGCTGGTAACCGCGTTCCTGCTGCTGTTGGCGGTGCCTGTGCTCGGCGGCGCGATTACGATGCTGCTGACCGACCGTAACTTTGGTACGACCTTCTTTGATCCGGCTGGCGGCGGCGACCCGCTGTTGTACCAGCACTTGTTCTGGTTCTTTGGCCACCCCGAAGTGTACATCATGATTTTGCCGGCGTTCGGCATCGTCAGCCAGGTGGTTTCGACCTTCTCACGCAAGCCGGTTTTCGGTTACCTCGGCATGGCCTATGCGATGGTTGCGATTGGCTTTGTCGGCTTCATCGTGTGGGCACACCACATGTACACCGCCGGCATTGGCGTTGACACGCGGGCTTACTTCACCGCTGCGACTATGGTTATCGCCGTGCCGACGGGTGTGAAGATTTTCTCCTGGATCGCTACGATGTGGGGCGGGTCGATAACGTTCGAGACCCCGATGATGTGGGCTCTGGGCTTTATCTTCCTGTTTACCGTTGGTGGTGTGACAGGCGTGGTCTTGTCAAACGCCGGTCTGGATGTAGTTTTGCATAACACCTATTATGTGATCGCCCACTTCCACTACGTCTTGTCGCTTGGCGCAGTGTTTGGCCTTTTTGCTGGATTCTATTACTGGTTCTCAAAAATGACCGGTTACGAATATTCAGAAGGCCTTGCCAAGCTGCATTTCTATGTCACCTTTATCGGTGTCAACCTCACCTTCTTCCCAATGCACTTCCTTGGCCTTGCTGGTATGCCGCGTCGCTATATTGACTATCCGGACGCGTTTGCTGGCTGGAACATGGTGGCGTCAATTGGCTCTTACATCGGTGCTTTTGGTGCAATCCTGTTCCTTGTGGTGATTGTTGAGGCCTTCTT
>JAYPXD010000093.1:0-2986 GCA_038135395.1 Alphaproteobacteria bacterium
CGGTAAACCACTAGGCAAAAAATGAAAGCAGCATGCTGGTATCGAACGATAAGACCTCTTTGCCTGGGGGCCGCCGCCAGAGATCGACGACCTGATCGAGCGGAGCTTCGGAAATGCGTGTTGCCTCCAGCAGGTGCCGCCCGGTCCAGCGGCGGTTGGTCAGGCCTTCCCAGGTCGTTTAAGAGGCCGCCAGCGAGAACGGCCGGGGGCGCGGCTTTGCAGCATGGGCCAGACGGTTGATGATAAATCGATTCAGCAGCGCGTGGATCCAGCCAATCTCAAAGATGAAGCGCAGGCTGGCCGGACATGTTTGAGCAATTTTCAGCGCCAAATTCCGCAACATCAGTCCGCCTCCAGTGGATTCAATCCCCTGGAGGATAACCGATTTTCACCGTGCTGTCGCCGTTCCGCACAAGCACTGCTTACCAGGTATCAATGTAAGGGTACTTCTTGCCGTCCCGTTGAGGCACCGGCGGCAGCTTTTTCAGGCTGTTGGCGATCCAGCGGCGGGTGTGGGAGGGGTCGATGACATCGTCGATGCCGCCGCCACCGCCGGCATTGACGGCGCGGGCGACCTCGTAGGCTTTCTCGACGCGGATGTTGAACTCGTTGAGGCGTTCCTCCGGGTCCTCGATGGCTGCCAGCACCGGGCGGAAGCCGAGCTTTACCGCGCCTTCGATATTCATGCCCGCGAACTCCGCCGTCGGCCAGGCGACAGTCATGAAGCCGACGAGCGCCGAGCCGCCACACATCGCCTGCGCGCCGAGGCCATAGCTCTTGCGCACGACCACGGTGAACAACGGCGTGGTCAGGTTCGCGCCAGTGTTGAACAGGCGGGTGCAGTGGCGGACCAGCGCCGTCTTCTCATGCTCCGGCCCGACCATGATGCCGGGGCAGTCGATCAGGCTGAGCACCGGAATATCGAAGGCGTCGCAAAGCTGCAGGAAGCGCGCGCCCTTGTCCGCGCCGTCGGAGTCAACCGCGCCCGCCAGATGGTGCGGGTTATTGGCGAGGACGCCCATCGGCTTGCCTTCGATCCGAATGAAGCAGGTAATGACGCCAATGCCGAACTTCTCGCGGATTTCCAGCACGCTGTCCTTGTCCGCCAGCGTGTGGATGATCTCGCGCATGTCATAGAGGCGGACCCGGTTTTCCGGGATGGTGTGGCGCAGGTGGCGCTGGTCGCGCGCTTCCTCCCACTCGGCAATCGGCCCCTGGAAGTAGGAGAGGTATTTCTTGGCGGTCGCCACCGCCTCCGCCTCGTCCTTTACCAGAATGTCAACGACGCCGTTCGGCACCTGCATCGACATCGGGCCGACTTCCTCCGGCGTGTAGATGCCGAGGCCGCCGCCCTCGATCATCGCCGGACCGCCCATGCCGATGGTCGAGGCCTCCGTCGCGATAATGACGTCGCAGCAGGCGAGCAGCGCCGTGTTGCCGGCAAAGCAGCGGCCATTGTTGACGCCGACCATCGGCACCAGGCCAGAGAGCTTGGAGAACTGGGTGAAGGTCGGCGTGTCGAAGGCAACGCGCGGGCCGTCGTCGTCCTCGCCGGGGCGTCCGCCGCCACCTTCGGAGAACATGATCAGCGGCAGCTTGAACCGCTCCGCCAGATGGAATAGGCGGTCCTGCTTGTAGTGGTTGCGGCGGCCCTGGGTGCCCGCCAGCACGGTGTAGTCGTAATGCACGATGCAGGCCCGGGACTTGTCGTCTGGGAACTTGTCGCCGTTGATCGCGCCCATGCCGGCGACGACGCCGTCGCCCGGGTACTTCTCGCGCAGCGTGTCGAGGTCGTAGCGCTGGTGCTGCTTGGTCACGACCAGCGGCCAGTATTCCTCGAACGAACCTTCGTCCACCAGATCGGCGATGTTCTCCCGCGCGGTGCGGTAGCCCATGTTGTGCCGCTTGGAGACCGGGCCCTCGCGGTTTTCGTCCAGCGTCAGGGCGTGGCGGTCGATGACTTCCTGCAGGTCGCCGCGGATGTGGTCCAGGTCCAACTCGCCCTCGCCGCTGTCATAGGCGCCTTCGACTTCGCCCTCCTCGACGAAGATAATGGGATAGCCCTCCCGCACGACGTCGCCCGCGGCCATGGTGACCTGGCGGACAATGCCGGAGCGGTCGGCCTTGATGTCGTGCTCCAGCTTCATGGATTCGACCACGGCGATGGGCTGGCCCGTCAGGACCGTGTCGCCCTCCGCCACGGCAATCGAGACAATGGTGCCCTGGATCGGCGCGACCATGCCTATGGAGCCGTTCGGGCCAGTCGGCAAGGCAGGGCCTTGAGCCGATTTTTGCGAGGCCTGCTGTGATTTCACCGCCTGGTCGTGGGCGAAAAGCGCCAGCGGGTCGCTGCTCTTCACCCTCGCGCCGGCCCAGCCGTCGCCGCCGTTCGCGTCCGCTGGCGCGTTGGCGACGTAACGGACGCGCTGATCGGCGGGCGGAGCGGCCAGAGTGGCGATCTGCTCGTCCACCCAGCGGGTGTGGATGTGCGCCGAGGCAAAATCAGCGGAGCCAAGCACGTTCTGCAGGAAGGGAATATTGGTCTGCACACCCTCCAGCCGGAACTCGCTGAGGGCGCGGCTAGTGCGCTTGATCGCGTCGGCAAAATTCCGCGACGGTGAATGGCAGATCACCTTGGCCAGCAGCGAGTCGTAGAGGCCGCTGGTCTGGTAGCCGGCATAGCCGAAGCCATCGACGCGGACGCCCGGGCCGCTCGGCGGATCGTAGGCGCTGAGCGTGCCGCCGCCTGGCTTGACCGATCCATCCGGCAGCAGCGTTTCCAGGTTGATGCGACACTGGATGGCGTAGCCGCGAGGCTCGGCAATGCGTTCTTTGTCCAGGCCTAGGTCAGCCAGCGTCTCACCGGCGGCGAGGCGGATTTGCGACTGGACGATATCGACGCCGGTCACCTGCTCGGTGACGGTGTGCTCCACCTGCAGGCGGGCGTTGGCCTCAATGAAGATGAAGGGCTGGGCTCCGGCGCGAC
>JAYPXD010000093.1:2996-9231 GCA_038135395.1 Alphaproteobacteria bacterium
GCGATAATCTCCCGGCGAAGGCCGTCGTCGAGGCCGGGAGCGGGGGCGATCTCCACGACTTTCTGATAGCGGCGTTGGACGCTGCACTCGCGTTCGCCCAGGTGGGCGATCCGGCCGGCGGCGTCGCCCAGGATCTGTACTTCGACATGGCGGGCGCGGGGGATGAACTCCTCAACATAGACATCGCCGATGCCAAATGCGGCCTTCGCTTCCGACTGGCAGCGTTCATAGGCGGCTTCGATCTCGTCGGCGGCGAGCACAGCGCGCGTGCCCCGCCCTCCCCCGCCCGCGACGGCCTTGATGATCATGGCCGCGTCGGGGCCGAGGTCGGCGAAGAAAGCACTGGCCTCGTCGAGCGACACGGCGCGGTCATAGCCGCAGGCGACGGGCACGCCGGCGGCGAGCGCGGCGGCGCGCGCCCGACCCTTGTCACCGAACAATGCCAGGTGTTCGGTTGGGGGGCCGACGAAGGTCAGGCCGGAGGCGGAGCAGGCCTCGGCAAAATCGGCGCGCTCCGCCAGGAAGCCATAGCCGGGGTGGATGGCGTCGCAGCCTGCCTCTTTGCCGGCGGCAATGACGGCGTCAATATCCAGGTAGGCAGCGGCTCCGCTCCTCGGCAATGCCAAGGCGGTGTCGGCCACGCGGGTGTGCAGGCTAGCGGCGTCGTCCTGGGAATGAACCGCGACCGTGCCGATGCCGAGGTCGGCGGCAGCGCGGGCAATGCGGATGGCGATCTCGCCACGGTTGGCGATGAGCAGGCGGGCGATGGGCATGGGCGGTCGATCCGGAAGAAAGGCGCGGAAAAGTTGCCGCCTAGCCTAGGCGAGGCAGCTTGTCCTGCCTAGGGATTGCTGCTTGCCATCCCGCTGTCCCACTCAGCCCAACGCCGGCTATGCAGCGGCGGTTGCCGCGTCAGCCCGGCCCAGCAGCGTCAGCCGCCACATCTCGCGGCTGTACTTTTCATAATCGTAGCCGGTGGCCGAGTGGATGGTGCAGCGGTTGTCCCAGGACACGATATCGCCCGGCTGCCACGCCCATTTCACGGTATATTCCGGCCCGGTGATCCTGGGCAGCAGGCGGCGCAGGATCTGAACGGTTTCATGCTCCTCCCCCTCCAGGTCGCAATGATCGAGCACCGCCGGCGCAATCGCCTCGTCTTTCGGCAGGATGGCGCAGGTTGAGCTGTTCAGGCCATAGAGTGCGCGCTCGCCGCTTACCGGGTGTTTCAACACGACCGGCACGCGGTTCGGCGGATTGGCGGCGCGCTGCTCCGGGGTCAGGATCGGATAGTCCGGCGAGTATTTGTTGATCTTTTTGTCGTGGTGCGCCAACGAACAGACCGCCTCCAACCCATCCAACCGGGCGCGAGTGGCGTCGTCGAGGTCGTTGTAGGCGGCGCGCATGTTGGCAAACAGCGTCTCACCGCCGGAGGCGGGCGCAATCTTGCAATGAAACACCGACCCGATGGGCGGGCTTTGCCGGAAGGTGGAGTCGGTATGCCAGACCGGACGCCGCGTTTCCGGATTGTAGCGGATGTCATCGTCGGTGCGCAGTTGCGGCACCCGCGCCAGCGACGCCCGAAGCTTGCCGGTCTCGTCGCGGATGTTGCCGATGCGCAGGATTGGGAAGCCCTGCACCATCTTGTCTTCCCGGGCAACGAAATTGCCGTACTCGATCGCTCCGAACACCTCGGACCAAGCCATCAATTCCTGCGGAGATGTTTCCGCCAAATCGGCGCCGCGCACCGCCAGCAAGCCGCCATGCGCTGTCCACAGGTCGAACGCTTCGCGCCGGAACTCAGGATCGGCGAGGTCGGCGCGGCTGACGCCTTCGATCAACACGCCGAAGTCGCCGTTGAGGGACGAAGTTTTGTGCTGCATGGGTTTGGCTCCCTTGTTTTGGCTCCCTTGTCTCTACCCCAACCGCCGCCGGTAGAGAGAAATCAGCCGTTCCCAATGGCGTTCGGCTGCCGGCACATCATAGCACCAGCGGCCGGGAAAGGCGAAGCCGTGGTGCACGCCGGGGTGAATCTCCAACTCGCCGGGATTGCCGGAGGCATCGAACAAAGCCTTCAGTTTTGCCACCATGTCCAGCGGCGCCAGTTCGTCATGCTCGGCGCAGGAGATGTAGAGTTCGCCCTTGGCTTGACCCAGCGTGCGGTGCGGGCTTTCTTCCGCCTCCTCGTTCACCAGCCAGGTGCCATAGAAACTGGCAGCCGCCGCAATCCGGTCGGGATACCGTGCCGCCGCCGCCAGCGAGTAAGGCCCGCTCATGCAATAGCCGTGGGTGCCGACCGGGCCTGACGAAATCTCCGGTTGCGCGTCGATCCAGGCGAGCATGGCGCCGACATCGCGCATCACCGGCGGAATGGTCATCTTGGTGCGAACGGCGCGCATGCGCGTGTGCTCCGGCGTGCCGTTTTGCAGCACGGTCTCCGGATCGTATTTCGTGTCCTTGCCGGCGCGGTAATACAAGTTCGGCAGCAGCACCGCGTAGCCGACCGTGGCCAGCCGGCGCGCCATGCCATAAAGCTCTTCCCGGATGCCAGGAGCGTCCATCAGCATTAGGACGGCCGGGGCCGGATCGCCACGCTCCGGCCGGCAGTGGAAAGTTTCCATCTGGCCATCCGGCGTCGGCAGGTCGAATATCTGTTCAATCATCGCACATGCTCCAAAAATTCCACGAGCCGGTCGAGCCGGCGCAATACGTCATCGGCAGGGGCCGATTTCAGGCCAAAGATGCAGCGGTTGACCCCCGCCTCACGCAATTGCTCGACCCGCGCCGGGTCGCGCGGCGTGCCGAAGGTGGTGATCGGCATCGGCTCGCGCCCGGCGTCGTCGGTGCGCTGGCGCAACTCCCGCATCATGGCGAGCCGCTCGTTCCAGCGGTCGTGCTCCGGGTGGTCGGCCAGCATCGGAATCCAGCCGTCGCCATAACGCATCACCCGGTCGAGCGTGCTGGGCGCGTCGCCGCCGATGAAAATGCGCGGGTGCGGCTTCTGCGCCGGCTTCGGCCAGGACCAGATGTTGTCGAAATTCACGAACTCGCCGTGATAGCTGGCTTTCTCCTGGGTCCAGATTTCCCGCATCGCCTCGCAGCGCTCGCGCATCAGCTTGAAGCGCTTGGCCCATTGGCCGCCATGGTTTTCCATCTCCGGCCGGTTCCAGCCGCCGCCGACACCGAAATCGACCCGCCCGCCGGAGATATGGTCGATGCTCGCCACCTCCTTCGCGGTAATGATCGGATCGCGCTCGACCACCAGACAAATGCCGGTGCCGAGCCGGATGCGCTTCGTCACCGCCGCCGCAGCCGCCAGGCCGATGAACATGTCGATATTGTGCGAGTAATCCGGCGGCATCTTGTCGGCGATGCGGAATGCCTCGTCGCTGCCGGCGGGAATATGCGTGTGGTCGGGGATGAACAGGGCATCGAGCCCCCTCTCCTCCACCGCCATGGCAAGATCTGCCGGCCCCATCGAGAAATCGGTGGGGAACATGGTAACGCCGAATTCCATGGGCTCTTTCCTCGAATATTGCGTGTGCGCCGACTGGCTTACTCGGCCGCGACCGGCTCGAATGCATCGGCGCGCTCGTCTGGCGCGGTCGCCACCAGTTCGGTCTCCGGCTCGCCCGCGACGCGCACATGCCGCATGACCCGCGGCTCGGAATAATCATAGGGACAGGCGCGGTGCAGAATGCAGCGGTTGTCCCAAATCATCACGTCGCCGGGCTGCCACTGGTGCGCGTAGGTCCGCGGCGGCTGCACGGCAAATGCCAGCAGGTTGTCCAGCAGCTTCTGCGCGTCGCCATCCGCCATTCCGGGGATGCGGAAGGCATGGCGCCCGATAAACAAGGATTTGCGCCCGGTGACAGGATGCACTTTCGCCAAAGGCCGGATCGGCGTGCCATGGTTATGAAAGCCATAGCTCTCCCCCGTCTTAAACACATAGCCGGCCTTTGCCTGGCTGGCGTAGAGCGAATGGTGGGCGACGAGCCCTTCGATCCTGGATTTCATGTCATCGGACAGCTTGTCATAGGCGTCGCGCATGTCCGCCAATTCTGTCTCGCCCTGGCTGCTGGGCACGACCAGAGCAGTCAGGCAGGAGGCTTTTGCAGCCAGGGGCATATAGCTGCTGTCGGTATGCCAGCCTTCGTTGCCGCGCAGCGACTGAAAACGCTTCTCTTCCGCCGTCAGGATGTGGCCATCGGCGGCCTTGTTCGAGATCATAGCGAACTCGTTGCCATCGTTGCGCAAGACCTCGATCTTACCGAACCGCCGACCGAACGCGACATGCTCGTCATCGCTCAGGTGCTGGGCCGGAAATACCAGGGCGGCGTATTGGTGAAAGGCGTACTCCACCGCTTTCCATTCCGCATCCGACATGCTGGCGATCTTGATGTCGGTGACAACAGCGCCAAAGCTGGCGTCCAAAGGTGTGATGGTCGGCATGGCGGGGTCTCCTCGCTTAGATATTTGTTGCGAAGATTGCGCCATTTCCGGCAGGTCGTCCAGATCGGATGGACGCCGGCATATGCCCCTCGCCCATGCCGGCGCTATGCAACGACTCCGCGTCAGTCGTAACTCGCCTGCACCTCTGTCACCGCGCCAGCTGCCCCGAACCGGGCCAGCAGGTCTTCACGGATCGTCTGTTTCGCGACTTTCGCACTGGCGGTCTTCGGCAACTCTTCGGCAAACACCCAAAGGCGGGGCGCCTTATAGCCGGCGATCCGTTCGCGGCAGTGCGCCTGTAGGGCGGCCTCATCCAGTTCAACGCCGGGCTTCAGCACCACCATCGCCGCGATGCGTTCGCCCAAATCCGGATCGGGTAGGCCGACGACGGCGGCTTCCAACACGCCTTCGTTGGCGAACAGCGCATCCTCGACCTCGCGGGCGTAGACGTTGAAGCCGCCGGTGATGATCATGTCCTTGGTGCGTCCGACGATAAACAGATAACCGTCTTCGTCGAACCGGCCTAGATCGCCGGTATAGAGCCAGCCGTCACGGATCGCCTCTGCCGTCAGGTCCGGTCGTTGCCAGTATTCAAAGGCGGCCGCGCCCACAGCCCGAATGCAAATCTCCCCTATCTCTCCCGCCGGCAAATCGCGGCCATCCGGCGAGCGCACCACAATGCGATGTGCCAGAATCGGGCGGCCGCAGGAGGCGAGCCGGGCTGTAACATGATCCGGCCCATCCGTAATATGCTCGTCGGGATAAAGCAGGGTCAGCGGCGAATTGGCTTCGCTCATGCCGTAGTGCTGGCGGAACACCGGACCGAGTATCATAATGCCGCGGCGCAGCACATCCACCGGGATTGGCGCGGTGCCATAGTTGATGCGGGTCAGCGACGACAGGTCGAATCGGTCCGGCTCCAAGGCCGCCACGAAGCGCACGATCATCGTCGGCACCAACAGCAGGTGGTTGATTCGATGTTCCTGGATGGCCGCCTGGAGTTCGGTCGGGTCATACCGCTCGAAGATAATGGTCTTAGCGCCGCGCAGAAAGCACGGCTGCAAATAATTACCGGCGACATGGCTGAGCGGCCCGACCTGTCCCATGGTCTGCTCTGGCCCCAGGGCGTATTCGCAGGACTGAAAGAAATTCGCGAGGCGGGCGTTGTGCCGGCGATGCGTGCCGACCACGCCTTTCGGCTTCCCGGTGGTGCCGCTGGTATAAGTCAGGCGGCTGATGGTGTCTGCGGGGATTTCCAGGCTTGGATCGTCCTCCGACGCCCCTTCCAGAAAGGCGTCGTACGACAATCCTTCATTCGGCTGCCAGCCGATGCCGATGATATGCTGCAACGCCGGCGCATCGTCGGCCACGGCCTCGATCATCGGCGCATAGGGACTGGCGACGATTACAGCCCGGCAACCGGAATCGTTGAGAATCCCCAGATGCTCCGGCGGCGCGTGCCGGGAATTGAGCGCGACAATGCAGAACGCGCCCTTCAACAGCCCGAACACGGCGTCGACCGAGTGGATTGAGTTGTTGACCAGCACCCCCACCCGGTCGCCCGTCTCCAGCCCCAAAGCGCGCAGGCCGTTCGCCAGCCGGTTGGCGCGGGCGTTGACCTCCCGGAACGAGTATGTCCGGTCGCGGAATACAATCGCCGGACGCTCGCGGAATTGCTCCGCCGCCCAGCGGATGTCATAGCCGGCTTCGAGGGTTTCGGTCATGGGGTCTCTCATACGGTCGTGGGGGGGGGCACGGACCCCCCCCCCAACCCAAGGGTAATTTT
>JAYPXD010000093.1:9241-10236 GCA_038135395.1 Alphaproteobacteria bacterium
ACGGTGGCGTTGGACTGGAGTTTGTCGAAGGCCGCGTTGATCTCTTCGAAACCAATGGTGCGGTCGACCAGCCGGTCCACCGGCAGGCGGCCCTGGCGGTAGAGGTCGATGAAACGCGGAATATCGCGCACCGGCACGCACGAGCCCATGTAGGAGCCGCGGATGCTCTTTTCCTGGCTCACCAGATTGCTCTGGTTGAACGAGAAGTTGGCTGCGGATGGGGAGAGGCCCGCAGTCACGACGCTGCCGCCATAGCGGGTGACGTTATAGGCGGTTTCCATCGCCTTGATCGTGCCGGCCAGGTCGAAAGCGAAGTCGACGCCGCCATTGGTGATGTCGCGCACCTGCTCCACGTGATTCGGGTCGGTGGCATTGACCGTGTGGGTCGCGCCCAATTGACGGGCAAGACCCAGCTTTTCGTCAGAAAGATCAATGGCCACGATCTTCTCTGCGCCGCCGACGACCGCGCCCAGCAGACCGGAGAGGCCGACGCCGCCCAGGCCGACAATCGCCACCGAATCGCCGGTGCGGATGCGTGCCGTGTTGATCACCGCGCCCGCGCCGGTCATGACCGCGCAACCGAACAGCGCCGCTTCGTGCAGCGGCAGGTCGTTATCGACCTTCACGATAGAGCCGCGGTCCAACACGCCATACTCGGCATAGCAGGAAACACCGGTGTGGTGCGCCAACTCGTTGCCCTTGGCGTCGCGCAGGCGCGAGCCGCCGCCCATCAGGTGCCCTTGCGCCTTGGTGGCAGCCCCCAGTTCGCAAACCTGCGGCCGGCCCTCCAGGCAACGGCGGCAGCGCCCGCACGAGGGCGAGAACTGAAACACCACGTGGTCGCCAGGCTTTACGTCCCTGACGCCCGGCCCGCACTCGACAATCTCGCCCGCGCCTTCGTGGCCCATCACCACGGGCGTGGACCGCGGCCGGTCGGCATTGATAACCGAGAGGTCGGAGTGGCAAATGCCGCCGCCACCCATCTTCACCAGCAC
>JAYPXD010000093.1:10246-11046 GCA_038135395.1 Alphaproteobacteria bacterium
TCCAGGGTGTTCTGGGAGATCATCAATTACTCGTTGGTATGGATGACATAAGCCGGTTTCGCGCTGGACACGGTCGTGAGCAATGGTCCGTCATCGGCGTTGGCTGCATCGTCCAGCTCAAAGCCGAACCACGCCAGCCGGTTTAGGACTGAGGCGCGGATCGCTGGCGCGTGCTCGCCGATGCCGGCGGTGAAGACGATCCCATCCAACCCGCCAAGCGTGCCCGCCAAGGCGAGATTCTGCTTGGTGATCTGGTGGACGAAAACTTCGATTGCGAGCTTTGCTCTGTCCTCCCCGCTCGCCTCCAATACCCGCATGTCGTTGCTGACGTCAGAAAGGCCCTTGAGCCCGCGTTCGCGGGAGAGCAGGTCCCTGAGTTGGTCCACCGACAGCCCCTCATGCTGCCGCATGTACAGCAGGACGCCGGGGTCGATCTGCCCAGTGCGCGTGCCCATGGGCAGGCCATCGAGCGCACTAAGGCCCATGGTGGTATCGACGCTACGGCAGTTGTCCAGTGCGCACAGGCTGGCACCGCTGCCCAAATGGGCGACGACAACTTTGCCCTCGGCCAGGGCTGGAGAGACAGCGGGCAGCCGGCTCGCGATGTATTCGTAGGAAAGGCCGTGAAAGCCATAACGGCGCACGCCCTGCTCATAGTACCGATAAGGCAATGCGAAAGTTGCCACGTGCCGGGCATGGCCGCGATGGAAAGCCGTGTCGAAACATGCCACCTGCGGCAGGTTTGGGCGCGCCTGCTGGATGGCCCGGATCGGCTTGAGGTTAACCGGCTGGTGCAGCGG
>JAYPXD010000093.1:11056-12540 GCA_038135395.1 Alphaproteobacteria bacterium
GGCGCGAGCGGCACCAATTCTTCCAACACGGCCAGCAGGGCGCCATCGATCCGCTCCGGGGCAGCATGGTCTGGTCCGCCATGGACGACCCTATGGCCGCAGGCAACCAAACGAGCCTCACCCAAATGTGCGTCGATCCAGTTCAGTACCCAGGCTAAGGGGTCCCCAATTTTGGCATCCATCCCTTGGTCGGCGATGATTTCGCCGGCAGGGCCTTTGGCGTAAAAATGTGGGGCAGCGCCGATGCCTTCCAATTCGCCATGCCACGCGAGCGTCAGCACAGCGCCTGCCATCCGAAACAGCGACAGTTTGATGCTGGATGATCCGGCGTTGAGAACCAATAAGGCGTCGTCGCGCACCGCCTAGCCCTCCGCTTGAGCCGCAGCCGCCAGGCCCTGTTGGACCCCGGCAAAAATCGCCGCGACGGCACAGGAGGCCAGTCGAGCCCGCACGCTGTCCGCCCGGCTGGTCAGAATAATCGGCACGCGCGCGCCGAGGACGATCCCAGCCGCCTCTGCATTGGCGAGAAAGGTCAACTGCTTGGCAAGCATGTTGCCGGCTTCGAGGTCCGGTGCGATCAGGATATCCGCCTGACCTGCCACCTCTGAGGTGATGTGCTTGATGGCGGCAGCTTCCGGACTGATCGCGTTGTCGAACGCAAGCGGCCTATCCAACAGCCCGCCAGTAATCTGACCCCGGTCGGCCATCTTGCAAAGAGCTGCCGCCTCAACCGTCGAAGGCAGTTTCGGCGTGACCGTCTCGACAGCGGAGAGAATGCCGACTTTGGGGCAGGCAATTCCCAACGCCTGGGCCAGGTCGATGGCGTTCTGCACGATGTCCCGTTTGTCCTCTAGCGTCGGATAGATGTTGATGGCGCCGTCGGAGATCATCAGCGCCCGCGGGTAGGTGGGAACCTGCATGACGTAGACATGGCTGAGACGCCGTTCGGTGCGAAGCCCGGTGTCCTTCCGTGTCACCTCGTGCATGATTTCATCAGTATGCAGCGAGCCTTTCATCAGCACCCTGGCCTCGCCGGCGCGGATAATGGCGACTGACTTTTCCGCAGAAGCATGGCTGTGCTCGGTCGGCACCAGCCTGTAGGGCGATATATCCAGCCCTTCGGCCTTTGCGACGTCGCGGATTCGATGTTCCGGTCCCACCAGAATGGGAGAGAGCAACCCTTGCTCGGCCGCGTCTACCGCCCCGGCCAGCGAGGTAGCGTCGCATGGATGCGCAACAACCGTGGGCATGGGCGGAAGCGCGGCGGCACGTTCGAACAGGTTTCCGAAAAAATGTTGCATGGCTGGCCCTTGGCTGCGGGATGAACCCTATCAGGGCTGAGGCTAGGACGCCGAGGTTAAACCGCCATGACGCAGATCAAGCGCATACCTTCAATCGGATAGGCGAGCACAGGGACAATTCCTTACTTTTGGAGTAGCCCCCTGAAAGTGGTCCACCAACTGGGATAGATTTGTCCCGCAATT
>JAYPXD010000094.1:0-12428 GCA_038135395.1 Alphaproteobacteria bacterium
ATTCGGCGTCAGGGGAATCCCTGAGGCGACTCTGTCAGATACGAAAACGCTCTAGAGCGGATGAGCCCGTTCCATTTTTATCATGGTTTGCCCAAACATCATGAATATAGGCCATGAATAGTCAAGCGTAACGCCGGCGGCCTGGGATTTCAACAGCACCTTTTATATTTGCGTTACAGTGACGAAACCAGATCTGCACGCAGGCGACGTCAGGTGCTGACCGCGCCGGCCTCCGCCACCCGGTTTTCGAATGCCGCGGCCAGCAAGGCGCGGGTATAGGGCTGTTCCGGCGCATCGAACACGCGGTCTGCCGGGCCTTGCTCGACAACCTTGCC
Source organism: Alphaproteobacteria bacterium (assembly GCA_038135395.1). GTDB lineage: Bacteria > Pseudomonadota > Alphaproteobacteria > Bin95 > Bin95 > JACKII01. The sequence goes on from JAYPXD010000094.1 coordinate 336, forward strand.
ATCCTTCATCACGATCAGGTCGTGCGCCATGGCGCGCACCACTTTCAGGTCATGGCTGATAAAGAGATAGGCGAGCTTGTGCCGCTGTTGCAGATCGCGCAGCAGTTCGACGATCTGCGCCTGGACCGACATGTCCAGCGCGCTGGTCGGCTCGTCCAGCACCACGAAGCGGGGCTTCAGGATCATGGCGCGGGCAATGGCGATGCGCTGGCGCTGGCCGCCGGAAAACTCGTGCGGATAGCGGTCGGCCATGGCGGACTCCAGGCCCACTTCCTCCAGCACGGCTTCGATCATCCGGTCTGATTCTGCTTCGCTCGCGGCCAGCCGATGAACCTGCAGGCCCTCGCCGACGATCTGGCGGATCGAGAGGCGTGGCGAAAGTGAGCCGTAAGGGTCTTGGAAGACGATTTGCAGTTCCTTGCGCAACGCGCGGAGAGCATGGCCTTTGGGTTGGCGCAGGTCCTGACCGCGAAACGTCAGGTTTCCTTCGGCGCGTTCCAACCGGATCAGGCCCAATCCCAGTGTGGTCTTGCCGCTGCCGCTTTCGCCGACGACGCCGACGGTGTGCCCTTCGCGCACGGTCAGCGAGATGCCGTCTACGGCCTTGATATGGCCGACGGTCCGGCGCAGCACGCCGCGCTTGATCGGGAACCAGACCTTCATGGCCTCGCCCTTGATCACTACCGGCGCGTCGGGATCGGCGGGTTCGGGGCGGCCCTTCGGTTCGGCAGCCAGCAGGTGGCGGGTATAGGCGTGCTGCGGCCTCTCAAAAATCGCTTCTGTCGATCCCTGTTCGACGATCTCCCCCTGGGTCATGACGGCGACGCGGTCGGCAACTTTGCGCACGATGCCCAGGTCGTGGGTGATCAGCAGCATCGCCATGCCTAGGCGTTGCTGCAATTCTTCCAGCAGTTCCAGAATTTGCGCCTGAATGGTGACGTCGACGGCGGTGGTCGGCTCGTCAGCGATCAGCAGGTCAGGCTCGTTCGCCAACGCCATGGCGATCATCACGCGCTGCCTCTGGCCGCCGGACATCTGGTGCGGATAGCTGGCGAGGCGGGTTTCCGGGTCCGGAATGCCGACCAGGCGCAACAGTTCCAGCACACGGGCGCGGGTGCGTTCCGGCGACAGGCCCTTGTGCACGCGCAGCACCTCGCCGATCTGCTTGTAGACCGTGTGCAGCGGATTCAGCGCTGTCATCGGCTCCTGGAAGATCATGGCAATGCGGTTGCCGCGGATCGAGCGCAGCACCTGCTGCGACGCGCCGACCATCTGCTGGCCCTCGAACAGGATCGAGCCCGAGGGGTGGCTGGCGGGCGGGTAGGACAGCAATTGCAGGATACTGAGCGCGGTCACCGATTTGCCGGAGCCGCTTTCGCCGACAAGCGCCAGTGTTTCGCCCTTTTGCAGTTCAAACGAGACGCCGCGCACCGCGTGGGCCGTGCGCTTGCCGACCTGGAAATCGACCGCAAGATTCTCGACTTGTAACAGTGGCGCAGTCATAGGCCGAGTTTCCTGGGGTTAAACGCGTCGCGCACCGCCTCGCCGACAAACACCAGCAGCGATAGCAGCACCGCAATGGTGAAGAAGCCGGTAAGCCCCAGCCACGGCGCCTGCAGGTTCGCCTTGCCTTGGGCCAGGAGCGCGCCAAGCGACGGCGAGCCGGGCGGCAGGCCAAAGCCCAGGTAGTCCAGGCCGGTCAGGCTGGTGATGCCGCCCAGGAGCGAGAACGGCAGGAAGGTGAGGGTTGCGACCATGGCGTTCGGCAGCACATGGCGGAATATGATGGTCAGGTCGCGGACGCCCAGGGCGCGAGCGGCGCGGACATAATCGAAATTACGGGCGCGCAGGAATTCCGCCCGCACGACGCCGACAAAGCCAATCCAGCCAAACAGCAGCAGCAAAATCAGGATGGTGAAAAAGCCCGGAACGATAACGCTGGCCATAATGATCAGGATATAAAGCGTCGGAAGGCCGGACCAAATTTCGATAAAGCGTTGAAATAACAAGTCGAACCAGCCGCCGTAAAATCCTTGCAACGCGCCGGCCGATACGCCGACCGCCGCGCTCAACACGGTCAAAATCAATCCGAAAATAACGGAGATGCGGAACCCATAGATCAACCCCGCCAGCACATCGCGCGCCTGGTCATCCGTGCCGAGCCAATGGGTGGCGTCCGGCGGTGAAGGGGCCGGTGTCGGCAGGTTCCAGGCGACGGTATCGTAGCTAAAGGGGATCAGGGGCCAAACCATCCAGCCCTTTTCGGCAATTTTCTCGCGCAGATAGGTGTCGTGGTAGTCCGCTGCTGTCGGGAATTCACCGCCGAACGTCGTTTCCGGATAGGATTGCAGCACCGGGAAATAGGCCGATCCATCGTACCAAATCAGGAAGGGCTTATCGTTCGCCAGAAATTCGGCGAACAGGCTAAGGCCGAACAGGGCGAGAAACACCCAGAGCGACCAATATCCCCGCCGGTTGGCCTTGAAATTCGCGATGCGGCGGTGGGTGAGGGGGGAGAGCGCCATGCCGTTTACGCACCCCGCGCTTCAAAGTCGATGCGGGGATCGACCAGCATGTAGGTCAGGTCGCCGATCAGGCCCATAACCAGGCCCATCAGTGTGAAGACATACAGCGTGGCGAACATGACCGGATAATCCCGGTTCAGTGCGGACTCCAGCCCCAGCAGGCCCAGGCCGTCCAGCGAAAAAATGGTTTCGATGAACACGGCCGAGCCGAACAGGATGCCGACAAACGCGCCGGGGAAGCCAGCGATGACAATCAGCATGCCGTTGCGGAACACATGGCCCCACAGCACCTGCCCCTCGGTCAATCCTTTGGCGCGTGCCGTGGTCACATACTGCTGGGAAATCTGGTCCAGGAAACTGTTCTTGGTCAGGAGCGTCAGCGTCGCAAACGCGCCGATCATCATGGCGGCGAGCGGCAGCGTCAGGTGCCAGAAATAGTCGATGACCTGTTCCCACCAATGCATCTGCTCAAAGCCGGGCGAGGTGAGGCCGCGCAACGGAAACCAGTCATAATAGTTGCCGCCGGCGAACAGAACCAGCAACAGGATGGCGAAGCCGAAGCTGGGAATGGCGTTGCCGACGATGATCAGGCCGCTGGTCCAGATGTCGAAGCGCGAGCCGTCCCGCACCGCCTTGCGGATGCCAAGCGGCAGGCAGATCAGATAGGTCAGCAACGTCGTCCATAAGCCCAGCGAGATCGACACCGGCATTTTATCGATCACCAGATCGACGACCGACTGGTCGCGGAAAAAGCTGTTGCCGAAATCGAAGGTCAGATAATTGCCGATCATCAGCACGAAGCGCTCGCCCAGCGGCTTGTCAAAACCGAAACGCTTTTCCAGATCCTTGATGAACTGCGGGTCCAGACCCTGTGCGCCGCGGTAACTGGAGGTCGCCTGGCTGCCAGCGCTGGCCCCCGGGGCCGGCTGCGTGTTGCTGCCCGCGGTGAAATCGCCGCCGCTTTGGGTAATACGCTCAACCGCGCCGCCGCCTTGTCCGGTCAGGTTCGCGATCACCTGTTCGACCGGGCCGCCCGGCGCAATTTGGATGATCACGAAGTTCAGCGCCATGATGCCGAACAATGTCGGGATCATTAGCAACAGTCGGCGGACGATATAGGCGAGCATCAGTTTCCGGACTTGCCGCGTGCGGCGGCCAAGGTTTCCGCCTTGGCTGGGTCATACCACCACCACGAGAAGCTGGTGCCCTCGTCCTTGATCAACGGTGGCCGGCCGAATTTGTTCCAGTACAGCATACGATCTTGCGACAGGTACCAGTTCGGAATGACGAAGTGGTGCGCCAGCAAGACCCGGTCGAGAGCGCGAGTGCGCACCACCAGTTGCTCGCGGTCGGGAGCCGAGATCACTTGCTCGATCAGTGCGTCGACGACCGGGTCTTTCAGACCGGCGTAGTTGCGGGAGCCAGGCTGGTCCGCGGCGGCGCTGCCCCAAAAGCTGCGCTGTTCGTTGCCTGGCGACTCACTCTGGCCCCAGCCGCTGGAGATCATGTCGTAGTCTTTGCCGCGCACGCGGTTGATGTATTGTGCGTCGTCGACCTCGCGCACCTCCATCTTGATGCCCATGCGCTCCAATGTCTGTTTCATCGGCAATACGATGCGGTCAAAGGCGCCGCCCGCACGCAACAGCATTTCGAACGCCAGCGGCTCGCCGGTCTTGGCATTGACCATGATTTGATTCCGCACCTCATAGCCGGCCTGTTTCAACAGGCGCAGCGCCGTGCGGATATTGTCGCGCTGCTGGCCGGAGCCGTCGGTCGCCGGCGGCTGGTATTCCTTTGTGAACACTTCCGGCGGAAGTTGGGCGCGATAAGGTTCCAGTATGGCGAGCTCTGCCCCGGCCGGCAGGCCGCTGGAGCCGAGTTCAGAGTTGGAGAAAAAGCTTTTCGCCCGCGTATACTGGCCAAAGAACAGGTTTTTGTTCGTCCATTCGAAGTCAAAGGCATAGGCCATCGCCTCACGCACCCGCACGTCCTGGAATTGCGGGCGGCGCAGATTCATGACGAAGGCCTGCATGCCGGCCGGGCGGTTCTGCGGCACGGCTTCCTTGACCAACCAGCCCTTGCGAACCGCTTCGATATCAAAATCCTGGGCCCAGGCCTTCGCCTGGTTTTCCTGGTAGAAGTCGATATCGCCGGCCTTGATCGCTTCGCGGATCACCGTAGGGTCGCGGTAGTAGTCATACCGCATGCTGTCGAAATTGTCCTGGCCGCGGTTGACCGCCAGGTCTTTGCCCCAATAATCCTTGACCCGTTCCACCTCGACAAAGCGGCCTGCCTCGAATTTGGCGACGCGATACGGGCCGGACCCCAAGGGCGGCTCCAGGGTAGTCTTGGTGAAATCGCGGGTTTCCCAGTAGTGCTTCGGCAAAATCGGCAATTGGCCGATGATCAACGGCAGTTCGCGGTTTTCGCCCTTCGCAAACTTGAAGGTCACGTCGCGTTCGCCGGTGGCTTCAGCGCTGGTCACACTGGCATAGTAGAAGCGGTAGAAGGGCTGGCCCTGCTCCTTCAGGATGTTGAACGAAAACACCACGTCAGCCGGCGTGATCGGCTGGCCATCGTGCCAGCGCGCCTCGGGCCGCAGGTGGAAGGTGATCCAGGACCGGTCTTCCGGATAGGTGATGCTCTCGGCGATCAGGCCATACTGGGTAAACGCCTCGTCGGCACTGGACACCATCAGCGTCTCCACCGCCATGCCGCTGCCAACGCCCGGATTGCCCTTGGGTATAAAGGGATTGAAGCTGTCGAACGTGCCAGAGGTCGCCAAGCGCACCGCGCCGCCCTTTGGCGCAGCTGAGTTTACATAATCGAAGTGCGTAAAGCCGGCTGGGTATTTCGGTGCGCCATGCATCGCTATGGCGTGGGAATTGATGATTCGCGGCTCGTCGGTTGCGCGGGCAGTGGCCGTAAGTCCAAGCGCCAATAGCAGGAAAGTGACGGTCAATCGGAACACGAGTTGTTACCCTGTTGATTGCGGAGTCTTGGGCGACGGGCTTAGAGAGTGGGAATGGACGGGCGTGATTGCCAGCGCCAAGCCGTCGCTCACGCAGAAGTTAGCGCAGGATCACGCCTGTTCCGGCAGGTCCAGGCGCACGGCAATCCCCTCCAGCCCAGGTCCGGCGGCGGGATAGCGTTGCAGCACCAGCGGATCGTGGCCGGGCACCACGTGGCTGTCGGACGGGGCCAAGCGGCGCAGCGTGCGATAGCCTTCCAGCATGCCGAACATATGAATGTGCGTGGTAAACTGGGGCTCTTCCATGAAGCTCTCGTAGTAGTGCGCCGCGTCGGTCGCCAGCACGACCAGGCCGCGTTCGGTGTTGACCGTCACGCATTGGAGACCGGCGGCATGACCGCCGATGAAGTGCACGTTGATGCCGGGCGCGATCTCCGCATCGCCGGAATAATATTGCACCCGATAGGCAAATGTCGCCTGCAGCGTTTGCAGCGCGTCCTCTTTGGTGAATGAATGCCCGAGTACGCCGAAGGTAATGCCGCGGCCGGTTGCAAACGCCATCTCCGCCGTTTGCAGGTGGAACCGGGCATTCGGGAACATGTCCAGGTTACCGGCATGATCATAGTGCATATGGCTGATGATAACGTCTTTGATGCTGTCCGGATCGATGCCGACCCGTTCCAACCCCTCGCGTGGGCTTTGGGTATAGGTGCGGCCGCGCCGCTCGCCTTCAGCCTTGGAAAAGCCCGTGTCGACGACGATCGTGCGATCCTCGTTGCGGATCGCCCAGATATAGTAATCCATAGCCAGCGGCGCATTGTGCGGGTCGCCATGGATGAAGATCGAGCCGCGGGTGCCGACCCGCTCGCCGTATTTGATGGCGAAGATTTCGTAGGTGGGGGTGGTCATGGGGATTACTCGCGCAGGAATTCCTCGTTCGGGCGCAAGCTTAGCCGTGCCGACGCTGGGTGCAAAGGGCTACCGCCCGCAATCCTTCATCCCTGTCCCAGCAGCGCCACAGCCTCTGCATGCACGCGGGCATCGCCGGCGGCCAGAACGGTGCCGTCGCCGGTCAAGCTGAGCGGGTCGCCGGCCCAATCGGTGATTTTGCCGCCTGCACCCTCTATGACTGGCGCCAGAGCCATGAAGTCGTAGGACTGCATGCTGGCCTCGATGGTCAGGTCGAGGCAGCCGCTCGCAACCAGGCCATAACCATAGCAGTCGCCGCCATAGTTACAGCCGGCCGATGCCGTCCGGACTCGGGCAAAGCCGCCGGCCTCGCGGCCAGGCCGGAACATTTCGGGCGAAGTGGCGTTGATCCAGGCATGGGCGAGGTCCGGGCAAGCGCGCGTCGTTGCGGGCTCGCCATTCCAAGTCGTGGCGTGGCCGGTTGCGCCCAGCCACTGCTCGCCCAGCAGGGGCATATCGATCAGGCCCAACACCGGGCGGCCCTTATAGGCCAAGGCAATCAGCGTGCCGAAGGTCGGCTTGCCGACGACGAAGGCGCGGGTGCCGTCCAGCGGGTCCAGCACCCAGACATAGTTGGCATCGGTACGCTCGCTACCATGTTCCTCGCCGATAATGCCGTGGTCCGGCGCCTCCCGCGCAAGCAATTGCCAGATGGCGGCTTCGGCTTCCCGGTCGGCGCGGGTGACGGGGGATTCGTCGCCCTTTCGGATCACGTCCAGCTTGGCGCGGAAATAGCGACGCAAAATCGGGCGGCTAAGATTAGCCGCCCGTTTTGCAAGGTCTATCAGGTCAGATGAAACAGCCTGCATTAGGCGCGTTTCCGCCGATCAATGCTTGGGCTTGTCATGCCCAGCTGCGGCTGGTGCAGCCGCCGGAGCTGCCGCGGCCGGATCGGGCAACGGCGGCGGGTTGGTTGTCACCGAGCGCAGATATGCGATGACGGCGGCGCGTTCCTTCGGGTCCTTCAAGCCGGGGAAGGACATTTTCGTGCCCGGTGCATAATCCTTTGGCTTGTAAAGGAACTTGTTCAGATCCTCATATGTCCAGGAGCCGGCCATTCCGGACATCGCCGCCGAATAGGCGAAGTCTTTCTTGCCATGCCCTGCGCCAACGATGTCGTGCAGGTTGGGGCCAACTTTGTTGGCGCCGCCAGCCTCGAAGGTATGGCAGGACGCGCACTTCTTGGCGACTTTCTCGCCATCGGCTGCCGAGGCAGCCGCGAGGAACGCGGCAATCGGCTCAGGACCGGCCGGGGCTGCCGGCCCGGCATTGTGATCGGCAGGGGCCAGGTCGGCAAAAAGGTTTGGGCCATGGTGGCCGCCGTGGGCGCCCGGAACGGGAATGATCAGTTTGGCAACAAAGCCTAACAGCATCGCCACCACGCCTGCGGTGAGGATCGCGCCAGCGACCTTGTTGATCTCCATCGTGTTCATGAACCGGCCTTTCTCGTCCAAATAACTCGTCGCGCAATTACGCTGGTCTTGTATAGCAGCGCTACCGCTGATCGGGAGTCGCGCAAATGCGGCTCAACGCCACTGTCGCGGCCAAATTGCGGTGGCGACACCGTCGCCCTTGCTGAATGCGCTCAAACCGGGCATGCGGATGCCAGCAAATTTGATTGAATTTTTCCGAGCAGGGTCCGGCCATGCAATCCATCGTACTGATCCCGGCGCGCCTCGCCTCGACCCGGCTGCCGAACAAGCCACTGGCTGATATCGGCGGCAAGCCGATGATCGTGCGCGTGATGGAACGGGCGCTTGCCGCGGATATCGGGCCTGTAGTCGTGGCGGCGGCAGAGGTGGAGATTGTCGAGGCGGTGCGGGCTGCCGGTGGCGATGCCGTCCTGACGGACTCGGATTTGCCCAGCGGATCTGACCGGATCATGGCGGCGTTGGACCAGTGTGACCCGCTGGCTGTATACGACCGGGTCGTAAACGTGCAGGGCGATCTGCCGACGATCGACCCGCAGACGATTCGCGATACGCTTGACGCGCTCGAAGACGCCGATATTGCAACGCCGGTGGCGGAAATCGTCCGTGAGGAAGAACGCACGAACCCGAACGTCGTCAAAGCGATCTTCGGCGCCAATCGCAGAGCACTGTATTTTACCCGTGCGACCGCGCCGACGGGGGAGGGGCCGCTTTATCATCATATCGGCCTATATGTGTACCGCCGCGCCGCTTTGCGCCGCTTTGTACAATTGCCGCCGGGGCTGTTGGAACAGCGCGAACGGCTGGAGCAATTGCGTGCGTTAGAAGCGGGGATGCAAATGAACGTTGCAATCGTTGACACCGTGCCGTTGGGCGTCGACACTCCCGCCGATCTTGAAAGGGCGCGCGTATGGTATGCGGCCCAATCCGCTATCGATGAAGCCCGATGACTGATCCCTCCCGCACCATAGCCTTTCAGGGTGCGCCAGGCGCATACTCCGACCTGGCCTGCCGCAATGCCTATCCTGACTACAAGACGCTGCCATGCGGCTCGTTCGAAGGCGCATTTAGGGCGGTGGAGGATGGGAAAGCCAGCCTCGCCATGATCCCGATTGAGAATTCGTTGGCGGGCCGCGTCGCCGATATTCATCATTTGCTGCCGGGGACCGGCCTTCACATTATCGGTGAGCATTTTCAGCGGGTGCAGCACCAGTTGCTGGGCGTTGCCGGTGCGTCGCTGCAGACGATCAAGCGGGTCCGCAGCCATGTGCACGCGCTGGGGCAATGCCGGCAGGCGTTCAAGCGGCTGGGATTGGAAGCCATCGTTCATGCCGATACCGCCGGCGCGGCAGCCGACCTGGCCAAATCCGGCGACGTCGAGGAAGCGGCGGTCGCGTCCAGCCTGGCAGCAGAGCTGTATGGGCTTCAGGTGCTGGAGCGCGATATCGAGGACGCAAGCCATAACACCACGCGGTTTATCGTGCTAAGCCGTGACCCGGTCCGGCCGGTCGCCAGCGATCACCAGCGGATGATGACGACCTTTGTGTTCCGCGTTCGCAACGTGCCGGCAGCGTTGTTCAAGGCATTGGGCGGGTTTGCCACCAACGGGGTCAACATGACCAAGTTGGAAAGCTACATGGTAGAGGGGGAATTCACAGCGACACAATTCTATGTCGACGTCGAAGGCCATCCGGATCAGGCAGCGCTGCGCAACGCACTGGAAGAGCTGGAATTTTTTAGCCGCGAAGTGCGGATTCTCGGGGTTTACCCGGCGCATGGCTTCCGCACGGAACAAGGGTTTTAAAGCGGCTTCTCTTCAAGGTTCGTCCCGCTTTTGGCGCGCCTTTTCCCAATCGCAACAGCGCCCGCACTGCCATGAAGGCGGTGCGGGCGCTGTTATTTTAACCGAAGCTTATGCCGCCGCTGTGATATAAGCAGCGGCGGGCGAAGCCAACCTAAGCGGCGCGCGCGGCTTGGGCCTGATCGACCAGAACTTTGAAGGCTTCCGGCTCGCGAACGGCCAAATCGGCCAGAACCTTGCGATCGACCTCGATCTGGGCCTTGTGGATGCCGTCCATAAACTGGCTGTAGGTCATGCCATGTTCACGCGCGGCGGCATTGATGCGCTGGATCCACAGCGCGCGGAAATTGCGCTTCTTGGTACGGCGGTCGCGATAGGCGTATTGCAGCGCCTTTTCGACCTTTTCGATTGCAACCGTGAAGGTGTTGCTGTTGCGGCCGCGATAGCCCTTGGCCATCGCAATAACTTTTTTGTGGCGGGCCTTTGCGGTTACGCCGCGTTTCACACGAGCCATAGCTTATGTTCTCCTGATAATGATGCGATTGGGCTTAGCGGTCGTACGGCATGAATTTGCGGACGATCGTCTGATCGGCCACGCTCATCACTCGGGTGCCGCGCGCCTGGCGCTTCATTTTCTGGCTTTTGCTGGAAAGAATGTGGCGCTTGTAGGCCGCATTCATCAGGATCTTGCCCGTGCCGGTCCGCTTAAAGCGGCCTTTGACACTGCTTTTCGTCTTCATCTTGGGCATTTTCGGGTCCTCATCGCTGAGTGATAAAATCGCCCACTTTGGCAATGCCCGGTCAATCCGCATCAGCGATGCGCTCAACCCTTAGCCAAGCAAGCGGTGGTGAAGCGGCGGTGTATACGCGCCCGCTTCGCGGAAAGCAAGCGGTGACGCGCTGGACAGCCGGCGCGGCACTCTGTCATGATCGCTGGTAATGCGTGCTGAAGAGCACCTGCAATTGTGAGGATCCAACCATGGGCTATCAAACGATACAAGTCGATCCGGTCACACCCCGCATCGGAGCTTTGGTTTCCGGCGTTGACTTGAGCAAGCCGGTATCGAACCAGCAGTATTCCGAGATCCACGATGCGTTGATGGCGCACCAGGTCATCTTCTTCCGCGACCAGCATATGACGCTGGAGCAGCAAAAGGACCTGGGACGGCATTTCGGCGAGTTGCATATTCATCCGGCGTCGCCGGGGCCGGAAGGGCATCCGGAGGTGCTGATCATTCACGCCGATGCAAACTCCAAGCGCATTGCCGGCGAGCGTTGGCATTCCGACGTCAGTTGCGATCCGGAGCCGCCGATGGGCTCGATCCTGCATCTGCATCAAATCCCGCCCAGCGGCGGCGATACGCTGTTCGCCAGCATGTACGCCGCGTACGACGCCCTCAGCGACCGGATGAAAACCTACCTCAAGGGGCTGACCGCCACCCACTCCGGTGAGCAGGTCTATCGCGGCCGCTATGCCGACAAGGGCGTCAACGATGCGGGCAAGGTGTATCCGACCAACGTGCATCCGGTGGTGCGCACCCATCCCGTCACGGGGCGGAAGGCCTTGTTCGTCAACCCGACCTTCACCGTCAAAATCAATGAGGTCAGCCGCGACGAGAGCGAAGGGCTGTTGCGTTTCCTCTATGACTTCAGCGCCAAGCCGGATTTCCAGTGCCGTTTCCGGTGGCAGGAGAAATCGGTGGCGTTCTGGGACAACCGCTGTGTTCAGCACATCGCCATGTGGGATTACTATCCGCAGGTGCGCAGCGGCTATCGCATCACGATCAAAGGCGACCGTCCGGTCTGAGCGGTCGAAGGAGCAAGCCGATGGCTAAGATTCGCCGAGTTACCTCTCCCCAGGTGGCGGAGCCTGCCCCGGGGACCTGGTCGAATTGCCTTGTCGCCGGCAATACCGTCTATATTGCCGGCCTGACCGCGCGCGGCGCCGGCGGCCAGGCGCTCGGCGGCGACGACGAGGCCCAGGCGCGGGCGATCTTCGAGAAGATCAAGGCCCTGGTCGAGGCTGCCGGTGGGCAGATGTCAGACCTGGTGAAGATGACCATCTATGTCACCGACATCCGCCGGCGCGAACAGGTCTGGCGCGCCCGCAAAGACTTTTTTACCGGAGACTTCCCTACCAGCACACTAGTCGAAGTTTCGAAATTGGCCGACCCGGCGATTACGGTCGAGATCGACGCCGTTGCCTATCTCGGCTGAAGTTTCGCGTCGTCCGTGAACCCTCGCCAACCATAAGGACTTGAAACCATGGCGCTTACCGTTGCGAAATTTCTTGACGTTGCCGATGGCCTGCAGGCCAACCAGTTCAGCGTCGGCGAACGCTACCAAATCAACAGCATTTCCGAGCTGGATGAGACCTACAAGCAGCTGATGGACAAG
>JAYPXD010000095.1:0-280 GCA_038135395.1 Alphaproteobacteria bacterium
GCATTACTCCGCGCTACACCGACTCCACCTCCATCGGCGGCTCGTCGTTTGTGGCTTATGTCGAGCACGCGGCGATGGCCATCGCCACGGGCCTGTGCAGCGTCGCCCTGATCTGCCATGGCTCCACCAACATCTCCGACCGCGGCGGCAAGGCCGGTCCGGTCTCCGGCGCCAGCCATATCTTCGGGCCGGCGCAGTTCGAGGAGCCTTATGGCGTCTCCACCGTCGGCAGCTATGCGCTCGCCGCCGCCCGGCACATGCACGAATATGGCACCACGTC
>JAYPXD010000095.1:290-2056 GCA_038135395.1 Alphaproteobacteria bacterium
TGGCCGAGATCGCGGTGGCGACGCGACATTGGGCCAGCATGAACCCGCTGGCGCGCATGCGCGATCGCATCACCATTGAGGACGTGCTCAACTCCCGCATGATCGCCTCGCCGCTGCACCTGTTGGATTGCTGCCTGGTAACGGATGCCGGCGGCGCGGTGGTGCTGACCTCCATGGAACGGGCGAAGGACCTGAAAAAGCGTCCCATTGCGGTGCTTGGCACGGGTGAGGCGCACACGCATCGCATGATCAGCCAGATGCCCGACCTGACCCAGACCGCGGCCAAGATCAGCGGCAAGCTGGCCTTCGAGCGGGCCGGCGTCACCCATGCGGATATCGATGTGGCCGAGATCTACGACAGCTTTACCATCACCGTGCTGCTGACCCTGGAAAGCCTGGGTTTCTGCAAGAAAGGCGAGGGCGGCGCATTCGTGTCCGGCCAGCGCACCGCGCCCGGCGGCGACTTTCCGATGAACACCCAGGGCGGCGCGCTCAGCTATACGCACCCCGGCATGTTCGGCATTTTCACGGTGATCGAGGCCGTGCGCCAGTTGCGCGGCGAGTGCGGCCCCCGGCAGGTGCCGAATGCCGAAGTCGCTATCGCCAACGGCACCGGCGGCGTGCTGTCGTCCACCGGCACCATTATCCTCGGGAGGGAATAATCATGACGCAGATTCCTTTGCCTGATCCCTATCAGGATACGGAAGAATATTGGAAAGCAGCGCGCGAGCACCGCTTTATCATCCAGAAATGCGGCGACTGCGGCCAGGCGCAATTCTATCCGCGCCGCGTCTGCAGCCATTGCCTGTCCAGCAAGCTGGAATGGATCGAGGCGAGCGGCAAGGCGACGGTGTATTCGTGCTCGGTCAACTACCGCGCCGGCCATCCGGGTTTCGCCGAGAAAACGCCGTTTGTGCTCGCCATCGTCGATCTGGCGGAAGGCCCGCGGATGATGACGAACATCGTCAACTGCGATCCGGAGAGCGTGCGCATCGGCATGGCGGTCGAGGTCTGCTTCGACGACGTGACCGACGAGGTGACGTTGCCGATGTTCCAGCCGGCTTAGCGCAGATCCCGACCGGGCGCCGCTCGGGCGGGCGGTCAGTACTACCCAATTGGGGAAGGGCGGGGTAGTCTGGCGCGAAGACCCGCTGCCGGAGGAACCCGCCCATGCTCTCCCACGAACAGAATACCATGCTCACCCAGACCGGCCCCGGTACGCCGATGGGTGAGTATTTCCGCCGGTTCTGGCAGCCGGTCGCGCTGGTCGAGGAGATGCGGGAGCCGGATTCGTCGCCGGTTCGCGTCAATATCATGGGCCAGGAACTGGTGGCTTTCCGCGATTCCGAGGGCGAGGTGGCCGTGCTGGATGCACGTTGTCCGCACCGCGGCGCGCACCTGTTTTTCGGCAGGAACGAAGATTGCGGCCTGCGCTGCGTCTATCACGGCTGGAAGTTCGACCGCACCGGCAAGGCCGTCGATCTGCCCAATGTGCCGCGGGACAGCAACCTGCACAAAACCGTCCGGATCAAGTCCTATCCGGCGCGCGAATTCGGCGAGATGGTCTGGGCCTACCTGGGGCCGGATGCAGCCCGGTTGCCGGGCGGCAAGCTGCCGGAACTGCCGCAGCTGGAATTTGCCTGCATCCCATCCTCCCATCGCTTTGTCACCAAGCAGTTGTTCGAGTGCAACTGGGCGCAGATTATGGAAGGCGACCTGGACACGGCGCATTTCAGCTTCCTGCACATGCCGGCGCCGAGCGTGCC
>JAYPXD010000095.1:2066-12407 GCA_038135395.1 Alphaproteobacteria bacterium
CCTTCGGTCTATCACCCGCACAGTCAGGCCGATGAAAAGCGTCTGCGCTGGATGCGCGACGATCCGATGCCGCTGTTCGAGGTGTTGGACCACGAATGCGGCTTTGTCGTTGCCGGCGCGCGCCAGGCGGACGGCAAGAAGTATTGGCGCATGACGCAGTTCCTGCTGCCGACGCACGGCACCGGCCCCTCGACCTTGCCGGGCGAGACCTATCACGGCTTCGCCATCGTGCCGATCAACGATGAATCGGCCTGGTGCTATGCCTATTCCTGGAACCCGGACCGGCCGTTGACCAACGAGGAGCGCACCAAGCTTTCGCAAGGCTGGGCCCTGATCTGTGAGCGGGACGAGAATTACGTGCCCGTGCGCAACGTCCGCAACGACTTCATGATCGACCGCGACGAGCAGAAGCACCGGACCTTTACCGGCGTAAAGGGGCTGGCGGAGCAGGATTCGATGATCCAGCACAGCCAGGGACCGATTGTCGACCGGACCAAGGAAATTCTGACCGGCACCGATGCCGCGGTCGTGCGCTTTCGCAGCAAGATGCTGAAGGCGGCGGCCGATCTGGCGCAGGGCATGGAGCCGGAAGCGCCGTATTTGCACCAGCACTACCGCGCCCGTCCGGGCAGTTGGCTGGCTGAACCGCAGTTGTCGGTGCATGAGGTGATGCTGGAGCGCTTCCAGGACCCGCTGGGCCGGGTGACAGATGACATGAAGACCGCGGCGGAGTAGGGAGGTCGCCGGCTATCCGGGGGTCGTGTCTGCCGAAGGTAGCGGAGTGGCTAGCCGGGGGTGGCGTCCTGCGGTGGACTCCGCCGCTGACGGTGTTCGCGAGATCGGGCGATCTCGGGCTCACCGCTCCGCGGCGGCCGGGAAACCATTGATCCCCGGAGGTCGTGGAGCGGCTAGCCGGGGGGGCGATGTGGTGAACTTTGGCGGGGCCTATTCCGCCAGCTTCAACACCTCCAGAATATCGGCTTCCCCATGCACCTTGCGCGGGTTCATATGGGTCCAGCGGTCGAACATGGTGTTCCGGGCGATCAGGTCGTATTCGTCCGGCGCGACGCCAACGTCGGCCAGGGTCCGCGGCAGGCCCAGCCCGGCGATGAAGTCGGCCAGCACCTGTGACGCCGGCACGCCCGGCCGGCCCATAGCCTCGGCAACGACCGCCTGCCGGTCGGCGTTGACGCTGACATTCCATTCCAGCGCCGCCGGCAGCATGACGCACGAGGTATAGCCGTGCGGCACGTCGCAGGTGCCGCCCAGGATATGGCCGATGGCGTGGCTGATCCCTTTGGGAATATTGCCGGTCATCGACATCCAGGCGCCCATCAGGCATTTCTGCCGCGCTTCCAGGTCGCCGGGGTTCGCCTTGACCGCGCTCAGGCCTTCCGAAAGCTGGCGCAGTCCGTGCAGCAGCGCCCCTTCGGCATAGGGATTGAGGTATTGCGAACACAGGCCCTCGACGCAGTGGTCGACGGCGCGCAGGCCGGTGGAGAGCCACAGCCATTCCGGCGTATGCACGGTCGGAGCGGGGTCGAGAATCACGCTGACCGGCACCAGGTCCGGGTGGGTATAGCTCTGCTTGACCTTGGTGCGGTGGTCGGTGCAGCCGCCCAAAGGATTGAACTCGCCGCCGGACAGCGTGGTCGGCACGCTGATCTGGCGCACGTCCGGGCCATCGAATTTGGGCGCAACGTTGTTGCCGTCGGTGCGGACGCGGACGTGGTAGTCGTCCAGCCCTTCGACGGTGAAGACTTTGTGCTTCAGGCAGATCTGCACCACCTTGGTGGCGTCGGTGACCGAGCCGCCGCCAAAGGTCACCAAAAGGTCTGCGCCGGCTGCCTCCGCGGCTTTCGCGCAAGCGATCACTGCGTCGCGCGGGCTGTGCGAGGGAATGCCGACGAACGTCCCGGCGTGCCGGTTGCCCAGCGCCTGCTCGACTTTGGCGATTTCATCGGTGTTTTCGTACAGCGATTTGGAGCCGACGATAAACACCCGTTCCGCGCCACGCTTGGCGGATTCCTGCGCGACCGCTTCGGCGGCGGGAGTGCCGAACCAGACATTGTCCATGCGGGTGAAGCGGTGTTGACCTTGGTTCATGGGATGGGTCCTTGATCTGGTGTTAGTCGGCGACGCTCCGGTGCGCAGCATCATGGATGGCCTGGGCCTGGTCGCGCAGTTTAACGCGCTGGATTTTGATCGTGTTCGGGCTGATCGCCAACGGCCATTCATCCACTGCCACGACTTGTATCGGACATTTGTAGTTCGCCAGGTTTGTCCGGCAACGGGCAATCAGCGCGGCCTCGTCGAAGGCTGCGCCCGGCTGCATCTCGACGAAACCGAAGGCGCGGACGCCGCGGTCGGTGTTGATGGAGATGACCTGCGCCTTCTCCACGCCCGGCTCCTTTTCCAGTTCCGCCTCGATCTCCGCCGGGCTGACCAGGAAGCCGGATAGGCGCAGCATGTCGTTGATGCGGCTGATATAGATAAGGCAACCGTCCGGACGCAGCGAGCAGAGGTCGCCGGTGCGCAACCAGCCGTCCTCGGTCCAGGCTTTGGCGTTGGCCGCCGGGTTATCGGCGTATTCCAGCATCAGGGTCGGCCCGCTCACCTCTAACTCGCCCGGCGTGTCCGGCGGGCAGAGCGCGCCGGTCTCGGTGTTGCGGATGCGCATGCCGCTGGCAGGGTTGACGACCTCGCCGCCGCCGTACATCGCTTCGACCAGCGGTACGTCGCGGGGGCGCAGCGCCATATAGGCAAGGCATTCGCTCATGCCATAGGCGTTGCTGGTAAAGATACCTGCGCGTTCAAAGGCGTCCAGGTGGGATTGCAGCGGCGGGTTGATGCCAAAGGCGATGGTGGTGCGCAGCGAGGGGTAGGGTCGCTGCTCGGCCTCACCATCCAGCATGCGCACCAGAACCTCGTCGGTGATCACCAGATGCGTGACCTTGTGGTGTTTGATCAGGCCGCCGGCCTCGGCCGGATCGAACAGGGTCTGGATCACCTGGGGCGTCTGCGCCGCGGCGGAGAGCGTGAGATTGACCAGGCCGACGGTGCCGCAAAGCGGCGCTGTCTGGAAGAATACCGTGTCAGGCTCGGCCATGCGCCAGTGAGCGGAAACGCGGCGGGCATGCTCCAGCAGCGAGGCGTGGGCGTGCAGCACGAACTTGGGCGCGGAGGTGGTGCCGGAGGTGGTGAAGATCTGGGCCGGCACCTTAGGTCCGCCAAAATCGTCCGCCATAGCCTGAGCGCTGGCCAGTGCAGAGAGCCGGTGCACCGGCCGGCCGAGCATGCTTTGCGGCACGTCCGGCGCGCCGTCGACGTCGTGGGCGATCACCATCTCCAGGCCATGCAGCATGTCCGGATCGACGGCGGCGAGGATGGCCTCGAAGTCGATGTCCTTGAAGCCGGGCCAGAACACCAGCGCCCGGGCGCCGGTGCGGCCGACAATGTCCTCCACCTCCTTGGCGCGGAAGCGGGTATTGACGCCGACCACGGTCGCACCGATGCGCCAGACGGCGAACGTCAGCGCATAGTGCGCCGGCGTGTTCGGCAGCCAAAGCGCGACGCGGTCGCCCTCGCCCAGGCCGAGCGCCCGCATGCCATTGGCAAACCGCCGGCTGAGGTCGTCGAGTTCAGCATAAGTGGTGGCCCGCGAAGGCTCAATCAGCGCCGGGACAGTGGGCGCGTGTTGTGCTGCATCAGCCAGCAGGCCGGCGAGGGTTACGGTAGGCATGGGCATGATCCCGGGGGGAGATTTTGCCCAAGTCTACCAGCCACGCCGGCCTCTAGCCAAGCCGATTGGCGATCGTGTGGTCTAAGCCGTCTTCTTCTTGTTAATCAACAGACCAAAGACATAGATCGCGGCGATGATCGCAGCGCCAGCCAGATCGCTAAACGGCTCTGGATAGAGCAGTACGAACCCTGCCGCTAGCACCGGTAGGCGCAACCCCGCCCACTCGATCCGCCCGATAAAGTACAGCCATCCTTCGAGCGCTGACGCGATCAGCCAGATGGCAATCGTCGCCGTCACCACGTCATGGATGATGTCGAACACCTCGCCATGCAGGATCAGTGTTGGATTCAGCACGAACAGGAAGGGCAAGATGAACAGGATGATGCCGAGGCGCATCGCCATGACGCCGGTCTTCATCGGATGCGACCCAGCAATGGTCGACGCAGCGACTGCCGCGACCGCTACCGGCGGGGTGATGTAGCTCATCATGCCCCAGTAGAGGATGAACAAGTGCCCGGCCACCGCATCCAGCCCGGAATCGGCCATCGCCTGGCCCATCACCAGCGCCAGGAAGATGTAACAGGCGCTGACGGTCATACCCATGCCCAGGATAAAGCTGGTAATCGCGCCCAGCACCAGAAGCAGTAGGACGTTGTCGCCGGCAAACTGCAGCAACTCGCCGGAGAAGGCCGGGCCAACTCCGGTATAGCTCAGCGAGCCGACAATCATGCCGATACCCACCAGAATGCCGACGATGTTTACAATATTCTTGGTCGCATCGACCGCCAGCTCAACCAGATGGCGGAACCCAATGCGGTTCTTACCGCCGAAAATTGCCGACGAGATCAGCAAAACGCCGGTCGCATAGTAAGGCGCATGCACCTCGATGCGCATTCCGATCAGCATGTAGATCAGCATCACCAGGCTGAAGAGGTAGTACCAACCGCTCTTCATGACATCGAGCAGCTTCGGAATTTCCGACGCCGGTTGGCCCCTCAATCCATTGCGGGCGGCATAGTTATCCGCCTGGAGCAACAGCGCCAGATAGAACAGCACCGCTGGCACCAGCGCCGCGATGACGACGGTGGCATAGGAGACGTTCAGGAACTCCGCCATGATGAAAGCCACGGCGCCCATGACCGGCGGCATCAGCGCGCCGCCGGTGGAGGCGCAGGCCTCAACGGCAGCCGCGTAGGTGGGCGGATAGCCGGTGCGCTTCATCGTCGGAATGGTGATCTGGCCGGTGGTCACCACGTTCGATATGACCGAGCCGGACAGTGAGCCGAAGAAGCCGGAGGAGATGATCGCGACTTTCGCCGGACCGCCACGGGTATGGCCCAACAGGGCAGTCGCGAACGCCATGAAAAATTCGCCGCCACCGGTTACCACCAGCGCCGAGCCGAACAGCAGGAAGCCGATCAGCAGGCGGGTGACGACGCGCATCGGCAGGCCGATGATAGATTCGGTGCCAAGCGCATGCTGGCGAACGAACTCTTCAATCGCGCTTTCCGGCCCCCAGAGGAAGCCCGGCATGTATTCTGCGAACAGCGGATAGAGGAAGAAAAACAAGCAGACACCGAACAGGATCCAACCACCGGCACGCCGCACGCCTTCCAGGCACAATAGGCAGATGATGCCTGCTACCACCGTCGGAAACTCAGGAGCCAGAAGGTCCCAGCCTTCCTGGATAATTGTCTGTCCGTGGTATGCCATGTAAAACGCGCAAAACATGGTAAGGGCAAATAAAATCCAGTCGTACCACGGGATATGTAATTTAGCCGACCCTTTCATGGGGTAGAATAAGAACACCATGCTAAGGAAAAGACCGAGCATGATGTAGAAAAATGACGTATCAATAATCAGGTCGACGCCGAATATTTCCAGCGCGCCAAAAAAATTCCAGTTGAATACCTGGTTCATCGCCAGTGCGATTCCCAATACTCCTAATACGATGGTCAGCCAGCGGACCCATCCTACAATGCGGTCTGCAGGCGGCTCGCCCGTCATATCGCTCGATGCCTGAGTTGCATCAGCCATTAGTCAATTTCCTCACCTGGAACGTCTGCAGCGGGTTAGCCGCTTTTGGATCACATCCGCACTTTTTAGGCACGTCATGGCAAAGTGTCAAAGAAACGAAACCTTGTCGACTCGTTAGACGCGGAATCGCCGATCACTGAGGCATCGCGATCGAATTCACCTTGCTAAGCGTGATTTTGCCTCGATTGCCAACGCTTTGTGGTCGATCTTGTTGGTGCTGGCCAGCGGCAATGCCTCCAGGAACCATACCCGGCGCGGATGCATATAGGCGGGTGCGTTGGCAAGCGCGTGTTGTTTCACCTCGTCCTCATCGACCGCGCCGGCCTTGACCACGAACGCCACCGGCATGTTGCCCCGGACCTCATCCGGCACCGGGATCAGGGCAGCCTGGGCGATGGCCGGGTGGTTCTCCAACACTTTTTCGACCTCGCCCGGATAGACGTTCTCGCCGTTGCAGGTGAACATGTCGTCCACCCGCCCGACGAAATAGTAGAAGCCGTTTTCGTCCCGCCGCATCACGTCGCCGGTCCGGTAGAGGCCATCCGCCGTCATGACCTCCGCTGTCTTGGCAGGAAGTTTGTGATAGCCGGGGGTCAATGCCGGGCAATCCATCAACAACTCGCCCTCGGCTGGAGCGCCCGCGCCAATGTTGTTCTCGGTGTCGCCGGCCAGGCGGAGCCGCACCGGATCGCTGGCCGGATAGCCGAGCGCCAAGTCGGGCAGGGGCAGGCCATCGGGGTGTGGGCGAAAGGCGATGGGGCCGGCCTCGGTCGTGCCATAGCCATACGTGATCCGCACCCCTGGAAAGCAACGGCGGATTGCATCGAACAGCCCTTGCGTTGCCGGCGCAGACCCCATCCGCACCATGCGCACGCTGGAGACGTCGCGGGCCCGGATACGGTCAGCCTGTTGCACTACCAGGGCCATCATGGTCGGAACGCTGGTCAACCAGGTGCAGCGGTGGGTGGCTATGGCGTCGATGTAGTCATTCGCCGTGAACACCGGCAGTTGCACCATGGTGCCGCCGCCGCCCAGCACCGCCTTTGCCGTACTCAAGGCGTTCATATGATACAGCGGCGCTGCCACCAATGCGCGGTGATCGGCTGTATCCGGCGCGCCCTTCAGGCGGACATCCGTCACCCACATGTGGCCGGCATGGGTCAGGGGCACGCCTTTTGGATTGCCGGTGGAGCCGCTGGTGTAGAGGTACATGCAGACGTCGTCCTGGCCCATCGGCACGGGCGCAAACGGCCCCGGGTCGAGAAACGCCTGGTATTCTGCCCCGAACGTCACGACTTTGTACCCTGGGGGAATGGAGGCCACGCGCTCCTGGTCGGCAAAGATCATCCGCGCGTCACTGTCCGATAGGACGTGGTGCAACGCAATTTGCGGCAGCTTCCAGTTTACAGGCACCGAGATGCAGCCGGCCAGCATCGTGCCCAGATAGGTCGCCAGATAGTCCGAGACATTGGCTGCCAGGATGGCGATGCAATCCCCCCGGCCATAGCCGGCCCGCACCAGGCCGCGGGCCACCGCCTGCGATTGCGCCTGCAATTCGGCGTAAGTGATGACGGTGTCGCGGTTTGGTGTGTGCGCGATAATCAGGGCCGGCTTATGCGGGTCGACGCCTTCGGGGAAGATATCGCCCAGATTGCCGCTCTCATGCATGCCCATCGGATGAAGGCGCCTCCTTGGCGCGGTGCGATTGGTTCGGTAGGTTGTCGGCTAAGACATATCGCCTTCCTCCAGCGGAGCCAACGCCGATGCGCGCAGCCGTCCTCTATGAACACGGTCCGATCGATAACCTGACCTTCGAAGCCAACTATCGCGAGCCAAAGGCCGGTCCGCGCGAAGTGGTGGTCAAAGTCAAGGCGTCGAGCCTGAACTACCACGATGTTTTCACCTGCCAGGGCATGCCGGGCATCAAGGTGCCGTTGCCGGTGATTCCCGGGCTCGACGTTGCGGGCGAGGTCGCGGAGATCGGCCAGGGCGTTTCCGGCTGGAGCGTCGGCGACGCGGTTCTGGTCAACCCGATCTGGCCGGGCAAGGGCCTGATGGGCGAGATGCTGGACGGCGGCCTTGCAGAGTATTGCCGTTGTTCGGCGGAACAGTTGATTCGCATTCCCAACGGCGTGACCTTTGCGCAGGCGGCATCCCTGCCGGTCGCCTACGGTACGGCGCACCGGATGATGTTCGACAATGGCGGCCTGAAGGGCGGCGAGCGCGTGCTGATCCTGGGCGCCTCCGGCGGCGTCGGCACTTGCTGCGTGATCCTGGCCAAGATGATGGGTTGCGAGGTCGTGGTGGCGTCGCAGAGCGATGCCAAGCTGGAGCGGCTCAAAGAAATGGGCGCGGACCTCGGCATCAAGTACGACAGCTTCGAGAAAAAAATCTGGGAGCTCTATGGCAAGCCGCACCGCCGGACATACGACGGCGGCGTCGATGTTGTAGTGAACTTCACCGGCGGCGACAGCTGGGTCCCGTCCATGAAGGCGTGCAAGCGCGGCGGCAAGATTCTCACCTGCGGCGCGACGGCCGGCTTCGATCCCAAGACCGACATCCGCTATATCTGGACGTTCGAGTTGCAAATCCGCGGCTCCAACTCCTGGAGCGTGCGCGACCTGGAAATCCTGATGCAGATGATTGCAGACGGCCGTATGAGCCCGGTGATCGATAAGGAATTGCCGATCGAGGAAGCGGCGGCGGGCGTTCGCATGCTGGAAAACCGGGAGGTATTCGGCAAGGTGGTGATCACGCCGTAGCGTGCCCGCGCCGGTGCGGCTCCTCCGGTCCGTCGTGGCCCGACTGCGCCGGCGCCATCGCAGGCAAGCGGTAATTGCCCCGCGCGCCCGCCGTTTGCTAGTCTGAAGTCAATGCGCAATCCCAACGAAGGCCAATGTCATGGCTGAGTTTGACACCGTAATCCGCGGCGGCCTCGTCGCCACCGCAAGCGACATCATGCTGGCGGATGTCGGCATCCAAGGGGAGGTCGTTACCGCGGTCGCCAAGAACCTTCCGGCGGGTAAGACCGAAATCGACGCCCAGGGCAAATACGTTGTGCCGGGCGGGGTCGACAGCCATTGCCATATCGAGCAGCCGAGTTCCATATCCGGCAAAATGAATGCCGATACCTTCCTGACCGGCACCCGGTCGGCTGCCTGCGGCGGTACGACGTCGGTGATTTGCTTTTCACCGCAACGCCAGGGTTGGAAGCTAGCGGACTCGACGGCGGACTACCATGAGCGGGCGAAGAAAGCCGCCATCGACTATACCTTCCACCTGATCGTCAACGACCCGAACGAGGATGTGATGCAGGCCCTGCCCGGCCTGATCGCCGATGGCCACCGTTCCATCAAAATCTTCATGACCTATGACAGCAATCGCGTCACCGACGACGGCGTGTTGAAGCTGATGGCGCTGGCGCGTGAGAACCAGGCGTTTATGGTCCTGCATGCCGAGCATCACGACATGATCAAGTGGCAGACGCAGCGCCTGCTCGATGCTGGCCTGACCGATGCCAAATATCATGCCTGGTCCAAGCCGGGCGTGGTGGAGCGCGAGGCGGTGCATCGCGTTGTCTCCATGGCGGAACTGCTGGATTTCCCCTGCCAGATTTTCCACGTGACCTGCGCCGAGGCGGCGGAGGAAATTCACCGGGCCCAGCAACGCGGCTTGAAAATCTTCGGTGAGACCTGCGCGCAATACCTGACCCTGACGGCCGACGACATGGGCCGGGCCGATGGCGAGGGCGCAAAATACGTCTGTTCGCCCAGCCCGCGCACCCGCCAGGATATCGAGGCGCTTTGGGGCTATCTGAAAACCGGGGTGCTGGGCATGGTCTCGTCCGACCATGCGCCGACCAATTTCTCTGTGCCGAGCGAGCATTCCAGCGATCTGAAGCTGCCGGATGGTCCGGGCACGCCCTTCCCGAAAATTCCGAACGGCCTGCCTGGCCTGGAGACGCGGCTGCCGCTGTTGTTCAACGAGGGCGTGACCGCAGGGCGGATCGACCTGTCCGAGTTCGTCAAGCTGTCATCGACGAACCCGGCGAAGCTGTTTGGGCTCTATCCGAAAAAGGGCACGATCGCCCCCGGCTCCGACGCCGATATTGCGATCTGGGACCCGCAGATGCAGGTGACCATCCGGCAGGCGGACCTGCACCATGCCATCGACTATACCCCGTATGAGGGATGGCAGGTGACCGGTTGGCCGGTGGTGACGCTGTCCCGTGGCAAGGTGGTGGCAAAGGATCGGGACTTTGTCGGCGAGGCCGGCCATGGCCGCTTCCTGGCCCGCGCGCCCTATGACTATATCAAGCCCCGCGGCGTGTTCCCGTCGCCGTTCGACCCGTTTGCCGGTCGCAAATAAGGGTGTGAGCGGTGCTGGCCCGCAACTGGCGACTGGGCGTTTCCGAGCGGGATGACGACCGCCGCCGCCGCGATGTTGCCCAGTCGTTGGGCCGGCATAACAGCAGCAAGGGGTATCCGGATGACTGGCGGCCGCTGTCCGTATTCGCCCATGCGCCGCCGCGCTGGCCCTGGAGCCGCGGCCGCCTGATCGGC
>JAYPXD010000096.1:0-1143 GCA_038135395.1 Alphaproteobacteria bacterium
TGCCAACGCAAGCCGAAAAAGCCGCGACCTTCCGCGATCTGCATGCCGCGCCCGGCTGCTTTGTCATCCCGAATCCCTGGGACGTGGGCAGCAGCAAGATGTTGGCGGCCTTGGGTTACAAAGCGCTGGCGACGACGTCGGCGGGCATGGCCTGGAGCATGGGCGCGACCGACAGCGGCATTGGCCGCGCGCAATTGCTCGACCATTGCAGGATGCTGTCGTCAGTGACCTACCTGCCCCTGGCCGCGGACCTGGAGGATTGCTTTGGTAAGACCGCCGCAGAGGCTGGCGAAACCATTCGGCTTGGGGCGGAGGCCGGTCTGGTCGGCGGCTCTATCGAAGACTGGTCGCCCGGGCGCGATGGGGATTCAGCCCGCATCCGGCCCTTGGGCGAAGCGGTAGAGCGGGTGCAGGCGGCGGTTGAGGCCGCGCGGGCCCTGCCGTTCAAGTTCATGCTCTGCGCCCGGGCGGAGAATCATATCCGCGGCGTGACGCACCTGGGCGACACGATCGCCCGCCTGCAGGCCTTTCAGGAAGCCGGCGCGGATTTTGCTCTATGCGCCTGGTTTGCGCACCCTTGACGATATTCGCAGCGTCTTGGCCGAGATCAACCGGCCGCTGAATGTTCTGATGGGCTCCGCCACCGGCATGCACACCATGGCCGATTTGCAGGCGCTGGGCGTAAAGCGGGTGAGCCTCGGCGGTGCGTTCGCCAGCGCCGCGTACAGCGCCTTCCTGCAGGCGGCGAAAGAGGTGTTGGAGCAGGGCACCTTCACCTTCCGCGAGAGCGGCGGTCCAAGGGCAGAAATTGCACGGTTGCTAGGGCAGTCATAGGCGCGTCCTGCCCTATCCCAATTGCCCGTCAATCCCGGTCGTGCTTTGCGAGCGCGAACAGCCTGACCATCTTCGATCCGTCCAGGAGGACGCGCACCCATGCCAGCAGAAACCGTATACGTCCTGATCATCGGCGCCGGAGCCTCCGGCGCGGCGATGGCCTGGAGTCTTGCTGAGACCAAAATGCACATCGTCTGCCTGGAGCAGGGCGCATTGATGAATCCGCTCGCCTATCCTTCCACCGGCCGCGATTGGGAGGCGCGCTCGACGAGTGACTTTAACTCGAACCCAAACGTGCGCGGCCTCAAG
>JAYPXD010000096.1:1153-11964 GCA_038135395.1 Alphaproteobacteria bacterium
ACCCGATCAACGAGGACAACTCGCCGATCAAGGTCGCGAACTTCAACGGCGTCGGCGGCGGCACGGTGCTCTACGCCGGCCACTTCCCGCGCTTCCACCCGAGCGATTTCCGGGTGAAGAGCCTGGACGGCGTCGCCGACGACTGGCCGATCGACTACAACCAGATCGCCCCTTACTACGCCGAGAACGAGAAGATGACCGGCGTTGCCGGCATGAACGGCGACCCGGCCTACCCGAGCGGCAACGCCCAGCGCCTGCCGCCCCTGCCGCTCGGCGAGTCGGGCAAGGTGCTGGCGAAGGGCTTTAACGCGCTCGGCTGGCACTGGTGGCCCTCCGACACTGCGATCATCACCGAGGACTATGACGGCCGCGCCGGCTGTATCAACCTCGGCGCGTGCGGCGCCGGTTGTGCGCAGGGCGCCAAGGGTTCGGCCGATGTCACCTACTGGCCGCATGCCCAGCGCGCCGGCGTCGACCTCCGCACCCGCTGCCGGGTCCGCGAGATCACCGTGGGGCCGGACGGCATGGCGACTGGCGCCCGCTACGTCACCGGCGCGGGCGAGGAAAAGGAAATCAAGGCGCATGTGGTCGTCGTCGCCTGCAACGGCATCGGCACGCCGCGCCTGCTCCTGAACTCCAAGAGCCCGCAGCACCCGGACGGCCTTGCAAACTCCAGTGGCCTGGTCGGCAAGAACCTGATGTTCCACCCCTATGCCTGGATTCAAGGCATGTTCGAGGAGGCGACGGATGGTTTCGCCGGCCCGCACAAGCTGATGCGCAGCCAGGAATTCTACGAGACCGACGAGAGCCGCGGCTACAAGCGTGGCTACACGCTCGAAATCCAGCGCGGCATGCCGCCGGTGCGCACCGCCCACACCGGCCTCCGCCACGGCCGCATTCCCTGGGGCGAGGGCCATCACGACGCCTTCCGGAAGATGTTCAACCATTGCACCGGCATGGTCGCCGTCTGCGAGGACCTGCCGGAAGAGCACAACACCGTCACCATCGACCCCGTGTTGAAGGATTCCGACGGCATCCCCGCGCCGAAGATCGACTATACGCTCTCCGAAAACTCCAAGCGCATGCTGCAACACGGCGTCGACCGGGCGAGCGAGATCCTGCGCGCGGGCGGCGCGACGGATGTCTATTCCGAATGGCCGATCCCCTATGGCGGCTGGCACCTGATGGGCACCGCCCGCATGGGCAAGGACCCGAGCCGCTCCGTCGTGAACGAATGGGGCCGTGCGCACGACTGCAAGAACCTGTTCATCATCGACGGCAGCATCTTCGTGACCTCTGCCGGCGTGAACCCGACCAACACCATCCAGGCGCTGGCGCTCTATGTCGCCGATCAGATGAAGCAGCGCCTCGCCAATGCCACCCTGTTCGACTAAGAGCCTCGCGAAAATGACCAGAGAGACACCGCCCGCCGGCCACCTGCTGAACGAGACCGAGTGGCACACACTCCGCGCCCTCGCTGACGTCATCGTGCCGCCCAGCCAGAAATACGGCATTCCCGGCGCCGGCGATGAGGCCATCGCCAAGACCATCGTCAAGGATGCCAACTATGGCGATAAGCTGCCTCGCCTGATTGCGGCGTTGGATACGCTGAATGCGATGGCGGAAGGCGCCCACCGTGGCGCGTTTGCCATGCTAGGCCAAGACCAACGCCAAAGCGTCGCCTTTGCGTTCCGTGAGGAGCAACCCGCAGCAGCCACCCTGGCTGAGCAGTTGGTCACCCAATGCTATTACCGCGACGACCGTGTCGTGTGGTCATTGGGCATGGAGTTGCGGCCGCCGATGCCGGAGGGCTACAAAGTCGACAACGGCGACTGGTCGCTCTTGGAGCAGGTCCAGAAGCGCCAGCCGTTTCATCGCCCGGCGGGCTAGTTCGCCGTCGAGGCTTCCCCTGTATCTGGTTGGATAAATGTTCGCATGACGTGGTTCTTGCGGCTGGCGCTGGCAATAACGATGACATTGCCCGCCCTATGGCATGCGACTGCGGCGCCGCCGCTGCGTGTGGTCGTGTCGATCAAGCCCATTCACAGTTTGGCGGCGGCCTTGCTGGATGGCATAGCCCAGCCGAACCTGTTGGTTGATGGCGCACAGTCGCCCCACAGTTTTGCGCTGCGCCCATCCCAGGCGCGCGCCTTGCGTGACGCGGATGTTGTGATTTGGGTCGGGCCGGAACTGGAAGGCTTTCTAGCCAAGTCTGTTACCGTGTTGCCGGACCGCGTGCGCGTAGTCGGTTTGCTCCATGAGACACCGGGCCTGGAGCGGCTGCATCGGGATGAGCACGACCATGATCATGACCATAAGCAGGCGGTCTCGCGCGGGCACGAGGCGTTTGATCCGCACATGTGGCTGTCGCCTCAGAATGCCAGGGCGATTGCGGCACACCTCACCGAGGTACTGGGCAGTTACACAGACAGCCCGCGGCTCGGACAAAATGCAGCCGTGCTGGACCGCGCACTGGGCGATTTGGATCGGGAACTTAGGCAAAAACTGACGCCAGTCCGATCGCGTCCGTTCGTGGTGATGCATCCCGCCTACAATTACCTGGTTCGGTCGTATGGATTGAACCAGATCGGCATTTTTGCGGCAAACCCGGAGCAGGGGGCCAGCGCAGGACACCTTTCCGACTTGCGCAATGCAATCGCAAAAGCGAAAGCGGTTTGTGTATTTGCCGAACCGCAATTCGGCACCAAGGCGATCGGGGCGCTAGCCGCCGGCGCGGGCCTGCGATCCGGACTGCTCGACCCTCTGGGCGCAGATATTGCGGCTGGGCCTGGGGCCTATTCCGTGATTCTGCAAACCTTGGCGAATGCCATGGTGGGTTGCCTAGGAAGCCGCTGAACCTGGCGTGGGAAAGTCTCGGGCATTTGGCCCAGGTTTGCGTTATCCCAAGACAGCATCAACTGCCTCTCCCAGCAGGCTGACCGCCAGTTCCAATTCACGGTCGCTGGCATTGTAGGGCGGGGCGAGGGTTACATGATCCCCGCGCAAGCCATCGATGGTGCCACCCATCGGATAGCAGATGAGACCGCGAGCCAGCGCCTCCTGGCCGAGCTTGGCCGCGCGTTTTTCCTTGGGATTGAACCCCGCCTTCGATGCCCTGTCGGCGACGAATTCCAGGCTCCAGAAATAGCCGCGGCCGCGGATATCGCCGACGTGGGCGTGATTGCCGAATCGGTCTTGCAACATGGTTTCCAGGCGGGGTCCGTTGTTGCGCACGTGATCGACCAATCCTTCGTCGCGCAATACCTGCTGGACCGCCAGCGACGCCGCGCAGCCGACGGGGTGGCCCATATAGGTGTGGCCGTGGGTAAACGCGCCGGATCCGCTCTGGAATGCTTCGACGACGCCGTGCGAAGCCAAGACGCAGCCGATGGGCTGCATACCGCCGCCCAGGCCCTTGGCCATGACGATCAGGTCAGCGACGACCCCCTCATAGTCCATAGCGTAAAGCGTGCCACAGCGTCCCATGCCGCTCATCACTTCGTCCGCGATGAGCAGCACGCCATGCGCGTCGCAAATCTGCCGGATGCGTTGGAAATAGCCTGCGACCGCCGGCTGGCTGCCGAGCGTCGCGCCGACGACGGGCTCGGCCACAACGGCCGCGACGTTCGCCGGTCCGAGGCGTTGAATTTCCGCCTCCAGCTCATTCGCCGCCCTCAGGCCATAATCAGTCTCGCTCTCGCCGTCGAGGCGATCGCGATAGGGATAGCAAGGCGCGATATGGCTTGTGGCGTCGCTCAGCAACGGCGCATAGGGCGCGCGCCGGGCAGCGTTGCCGCCGACCGCCAATGCGCCCAGCGTATTGCCATGGTAGCTTTGGCGCCGGGCAATAACGCGGCTGCGCCGCGGCTCGCCTTTTTCCAGCCAATACTGGCGCGCCATTTTGATCGCGCTTTCGATCGCCTCAGACCCGCCGGATACGAAAAACGCCCGCGCCATGTTCGATGGCGCGTGGGCCATCAGGTCGTCGGCCAGCGCTTCCTGCGCCGAATTCGTGAAAAAGCCGGTGTGGGCGTAGTCCAGACGGCCTATCTGCTCGCGGATTGCCTCAACCACCTTCGGGTGACCGTGTCCCAGGCAGGACACTGCGGCCCCGCCGGAGGCGTCGAGATAGCACTTGCCCTGGCTGTCGATGATGAATGAGCCCTCGGCAGCCACCGCCACAAGCGGCGGCGCGACGAAAGAACGGGGGAAGACATGGTCGGGCATGGCGGAGGCTCCTTTGACTGTGCGTGCAAGCCTAGCCTGTAGAATGCGGCTTCGCTATGGTCGGGGTTTGCCTGTTCGCCTTTGCCGGAGCCAGACCCCACACGATGGACTTGAAAGACCACATTCGCGGCATTCCCGATTTTCCGCAGCCGGGGATCTTGTTTTACGACATCTCCACCTTGCTGGCCGAACCCAAGGCGTGGCGGGAGACTATAGACGCCCTGGCCTCGATCGTGCGCCCGTTGAAGCCGGATGTGCTGGCCGGTATCGAGAGCCGCGGCTTTCTGGTGGCTGCCCCGCTTGCCTCGGCGCTTGGCTGCGGCTTTACCATGGTGCGCAAGAAAGGCAAGTTGCCGGGCGACACGGTCAGCTATTCCTATGATCTGGAATACGGCAGCGATACCATCGAGATTCAAAGCGATGCGGTAAAGCCAGGTCAGCGGGTTGTGGTGCTGGACGATTTGCTGGCAACCGGCGGCACAATGGCGGCGGCCATCGAGCTTTTCCGTAAGGTCGGGGCGGAGGTTGCAGGCGCAGCTTGCATCATCGAGCTGACATTCCTAAATGGGCGCAACAAGGTGAACGTGCCGTTCAGCGCCTTGGTTGCTTACGACGACTGACCCTTACGCCCCTCACTTCACAGCAGGCTTCAATGTCATCCTTCTACCCTAGCCAAGGGGTGCGGCGGAAGCTGGCAGACTTTGTCTGCTCGCGGCCGTTTCAGCGTTTTATTGTCGGTGTGATCCTGCTGAATGCGGTCACGCTTGGCCTGGAGACGTCGGCCAGCGTGATGGCGAGCTATGGGCCATTCCTGCTTGCCCTCGACCAACTGATCATTGCGATTTTTGTGGCTGAACTCGTGGCTCGCCTGATCGCCTTCGGCCCCAGTTTCTTTCGCGGTGGGTGGAACTGGTTTGACTTTATAGTCGTCGGCATTTCG
Source organism: Alphaproteobacteria bacterium (assembly GCA_038135395.1). Lineage (GTDB taxonomy): Bacteria > Pseudomonadota > Alphaproteobacteria > Bin95 > Bin95 > JACKII01. The sequence continues at coordinate 6,321 of JAYPXD010000096.1, forward strand.
CTGATCCCGGCGGCAGGCAATCTGTCCGTTCTGCGCTCGCTCCGGATATTGCGTGTTTTGCGCCTGATTTCGGTCGTGCCGCAGATGCGGACAGTCGTCGGCGCGCTGCTGGCGGCAATCCCCAGCATGGGCACTGTCGCGATCCTGTTGGCGCTGATTTTCTACGTCGCCGCTGTGATGGCGACCAAGCTGTTCGGCGCGTCATTCCCGGATTGGTTCGGCACGATTGGCGGCAGTATGTATTCGCTGTTCCAGATTATGACGTTAGAGAGCTGGTCGATGGGAATTGTCCGCCCGGTAATGGATGCCTACCCCTTTGCCTGGCTGTTCTTCATTCCCTTCATCCTGGTGACGACATTCGCCGTGCTAAACCTGTTCGTCGCCATTATCGTGGACGGCATGCAGGCCGTGCACCAGGCCGAGAACAAAGAAGCCGAGGAGCAGGCGCACGAAGAGCGCCGGGCCATAGAAGCCGAAGCGCACGCTGAGCGCAGTGCTATCGGCAAAGAGGTCCGCGCGCTGCGCGAAGAGATCAAGGCGTTGCGGGCTGACCTGGCTGCGCGGCGCTAGAGTGTATTAGCCGCGCTCTTGGCGCGGGCAAGAATGCCACCATTCTATACATGACTGATCCCAACGGGTTCCGGCCACGGCACCAAGGAAGGACGAAAGGCACGCCCGGACGGATCGCCTGCGGCGTCATCGGGAACTAGGCATATTCGGCAGCCTGCCTTTATGCGGACTGAGTGCGGTTAAGCCGGGATTGGCCGAGCTGGTTGCGGCGGGGCTTTAGACCTATTTTTCCCTGCAAGTTGATTGTGATGTCTGGTCAATTTGATCGGAAGGCCTTCTATTTTGTGCCATAGCCGCGCAAACGGTTGTACTCCTCAATCTGCTTGGACGTCAGAATCTCAACCATGCGCAGGTGATAGCTCAGATGCGTCGCCCGCAATTCGCCTTGCAGTTTAGACACCTTCGCAGTGCCGGCGAATACCAGGTCATGGGTCGCCGTGCCTGACGCGAATAGATTGTCCAGTTCGCGCTCCGCCATGATCACCGCTTCGCCAAGCGGCCGCGCTTTTGCCTCCATTTCCTTGAAGGCGTGTTCTGTCCGTTCGCGCTGGAGTTCGGTCAGGCCTAACTTCGCTGCCAGTTCCAAGACGTGGCGCGGCCCAGGATAGCCATTTAGTTCGGCGGCCAGCGCCATCCCCATTCCGGTTCCAGCCAGTAACCCGTCGATTTCCTCTTTCGATAGCGCTTTAATCGAGCGGGAGGAAAGATCGGCATAGGGCTGTGTCGCCCCAACGTGACCATGGGCGTGGGAGGCGACGGCGACCTCGCCCGGAACCTTGGCGGCGCCCGCCGGCGCCTTGGCTCCCAGCCCAGCGCCGCCGCCCTGGTTGGAATAGGGCACCTGGCCGGTATGGTGATGCTTTCCTTGCGCCTGGCCGGGATGGTGAACAGCCGGGGGGACGGCATCGGCCTGGGCGGCCACAACCTCGGCGGCGGGAATTGCCGCCAGGAAAATCCCGGCGGCAAGGGTCAATAGGCGCAAGGATTTCTACTCCGCTGCAACGCGGGTTGCGGACAATTCGTCGTCCATCTTCCACTGCTTGATCACGGGCAGAACCTCTTTGATATAGAGCTTCAAACCGGCTTCTGCATCGGCGTACGGAATGCCGCCGAAGCGGAAGCTGGTGGCCAGTTCATAGTCGCCGACCAATTCGCGCCGCTGCTCCAGCACCCGCAGGATCCGGTCTGGCGTGCCCCAGACGCTGGCTTCCATAAAGCCGGCGATGATCCCATCCATGCCGATTTCCTTCGCCGTGGCGATCTTGGCGGCATAGGCGTCATAGCCCTTTACGTTGGCGAAATGGTCGCCCAACAATTCATAGTGGTCGAAGTTCGACATGACGAACTTGCCCATCCAATCCTTCGCCTTTTCCTCAGCGCCGTCCATGGTCGGGGTGCAGACGCAGAAATCCGCCATCAGCGGCGGCGGCGCCTTGCGGCCATGCATTTGCAGGAACAGGTCGCGATGCTTCTGGATCGCGGGCAACCGCGTGGCCCATGGCCGGTCGGAGAACATCACCATGCGCGCGCCGATCTTGGCGGCGGACACCACCGAGTCGTCGCTGGACGCGACCGCATACAGCCGGTCGCGGATCGGGAAGCGCGGGCGCGGGCGCAATTCGGCGCGCGGCTGCGGATAGTGCGGGCCATCACCATCCATGAAGCCGGTTTCCAAAGCCTCGACGATCATCTTGGCGGCTTCGTCGAAGCGCGTGCGGCTTTCATCCATGGAAGTGCGGAAGATATTGAATTCGCGCCGGGCCAGACCCCGGCCGACGCCGAACCGCAGGCGGCCATTGGTCAGGTGGTCCAGCACAGAGACCTTTTCAGCTACGCGCAGCGGGTCATTCCAGGGCAGGATGACTGCGGCGGTACCGACGTCCACATTCGGATGCTTGGCCGCCAGATAGCTCATGAGTTGCAGGTTATCGGGGCAGAACGAATAATCGTCATGATGCTCCACAGCCCAGAGGCAATCGAAGCCCCCGTCGGCGGCGATGGCGGCGATCTTCAGTTCCTCGTCCCAGCATTGCTGGTCGGTCACATCTGCGGGGCAGCCATAGGTGGCAAAGACCATTTGCAAGCCGACATCCATCGGGCGAATCCTTTTTTTGGAGAGGCGTTTCAAGCGGCCACTTTAGGAGTCTTGCCGCAATGCAATCAAGCGCACGATGGCCGCAAAGGCTGCGGACATTGCCATTGCCGGCATGTTAATATGAACCACCTCCCATGGCTCCGGATCGGATTCCCCAATGAAGACACTGAAAGTCAACGACTACACCATGTCCTACCTCGACATCGGCCAGGGACCGCCTTTGGTGTGCGTGCATGGTTCGTTGAACGATTTTCGCGCCTGGGCGGCGGTCATGGGGCCGTTGTCGGCCGGCCGCCGGTTGATCATCCCAAGTCTGCGCCACTACTTTCCGGAGCGCTGGAATGGCCAGGGCGGGCAATTCAAAATGGCCCAGCATGTCGATGACATGATCGCCTTCATCGAGGCTCTGTCGCTTGGGCCTGTCGATTTGATCGGGCATAGCCGTGGCGGGCATCTGGCATTTCGGCTGGCGTTGAAACGGCCCGACCTGCTGCGGCGGTTGGTGCTGGCCGAGCCTGGCGGGACGCTGGACGATTCGCTGCTGCCGGATGAAGCGAAAGACCTGCCGCCGGGCGCTGGCTCCCGCGCGCACGTGGCGGAAGCGTCAGCGAAGATTGCCGCCGGCGACCTGGAGGGCGGATTGCAGGTGTTTATCGATGGCATCAACGGCCCGGGCGCGTGGGACCGATTGGCGGCAGCCGACCGCGCGATGCGCGAGGACAATGCCTATACGTTGATTGCCCAGGTGAACGAGGGCCGTCAGGCCTATGCCAGGGCAGAGGCGGAGGCTTTGTCGGCGCCGACCCTGTTTGTCGGGGGGATGTCGACCCCCGGCATGCTGCCAATCATCCTGCATGCCCTGGCGGCGGCGGTACCCGGCGCCAAAAAGGCGATGATCCCGAATGCGGGCCATAGCATGTTCCGCGATCAGCCAAAGGCGTTCTGCGAGGCGGTGCTTCCCTTCCTCGATGCGTGATCCCTCTTGTTTGATGGAGGGCGCAAATTATTCGAGGCGACGGCTATGTGCGCCCCGGGGGCTTCGCGCGGCGCGTCAAATCTGGTTATAACGGCAGCATGACATGTGATCTCGATACGCTCCGCGCGCGGGTCCGCTCCAAAGAGCAGGACTTGGTTGCGTTCGCCCAGGACCTGATCCGGGTTCCATCGCTGAATCCTCCCGGCGACGCCTATTTGGAAGCCTGTGAGGTCCTCGGCAACCGTCTGAAGGCGAGGGGGTTCCAGGTCCAGTATATCCGCGGCGAGGGCGCGCCGGGCGACTCCGACCGCTATCCCCGCTGGAATGTGATCGCCAGGCGGGAAGGGCGGGGCGGCGGCGCTTGCGTGCACTTCAATTCGCATATCGACGTTGTGGAAGTTGGGCACGGATGGACGGTCGATCCGTTTGCTGGCGTCGTTAAGAACGGTCTGCTCTATGGCCGCGGCGCATGCGATATGAAGGGTGGGCTCGCTGCTTCGGTCATCGCTGCGGAAGCGCTGATCGAGGCATGGCCGGATTTTCCCGGCGCAATCGAGATTTCCGGGACAGCCGACGAGGAATCCGGCGGATACGGCGGTGTCGCGCATTTGGCCAAGATGGGTTTGTTCTCCAGGCCGCGGGTCGATCACGTCATCATTCCGGAACCGCTGAACAAGGATCGCATTTGCCTTGGTCATCGCGGCGTTTGGTGGGCAGAGATCGAAACGCACGGTCATATTGCCCATGGTTCCATGCCATTCTTAGGCGACAATGCGGTGCGCCACATGGGTGCGGTGCTGCAGGCGTTCGAGACCGAACTTTATCCCGCGCTGACAACCCGCAGGACAGCCATGCCGGTCGTGCCGGAGGGCGCGCGGTCATCGACCTTGAATATCAACTCCATTCACGCGGGTCCGCCAGAGGGCGTCAAAGGCCTGCCGGCGCCTGTGGTGCCGGATCGCGCCCGTATGGTGATTGACCGGCGTTTTCTGATTGAAGAGGACTTGAAGGACGTTAAGGGTGAGGTCCGGGCGCTGCTCGACCGGTTGGCCGCGACCCGCCCGGACTTCCGCTATGACCTGCGCGATATCTTCGAAGTGATCCCGACGCAGACGGCAGAGGATGCCGCCGTGGTGCAGGCGGTCGCGCTGGGGATTGAGCGGGTTCTGGGGAAACCGGCTGAATTTGTCGTCTCGCCCGGCACCTATGACCAGAAGCATATCGCCCGCATCGGCCACCTGCACGACTGCATCGCCTACGGTCCCGGCATACTGGATCTTGCCCACCAGCCGGATGAATTCGTCGGCATCGCCGACATGCTCGAAAGCGCAGAGGTTATGGCGTTAGCGTTGAGCCAGCTGCTGCGCTGCCGTCAGGACGCGTAATTATTTCCTGATCGTCGGATTGGCGATCTTATCCGCATCGCTGCCGACGGTGGGCGGGACCAAGATCACCTGATGGGCGAACTCGCGGCCATTGGTGATGGTCAACTGCTGAAACCCCAGCATGTAGCACAGGTCGAAAAAGGTATAGCGCTGCTCCGGGTCGTACTGCTGGAACAGCGGGGTTGCGCGCGACAAAGCCGTCAATGCGGCGAGCAGCGCCCGCGTGCGTTAGATTGTGTCGTAAAAGCCGTCCCGCATGCCGACGATAATCAGCTTCTCGGCTTCGTCGCCTTTCGCGAAAATCGCGTAGGTTGGCGGGTAGGGTTCGTCTGCAATCTGCCGGATCAGGCCTGAGACGAAGGTCAGGCGTCGCCCCCGGTTGTTTTCCGGCAAATTCGGAGCCCGCGCTTCATACTCTTCGATAACCGCAGGCTTAGGATAGTAATAGCCTACGTGGCGATCCTCTGCCTTTGCGCCATGCAAGGCAGCCAGGGCGAAGAAGATGGCAAAAGCGATTGACTGCACAATGCGCATGGTGTGCTCCTGGCGGCGGTGGAGCTTCGAAGCAGCCCTAAACACTGGAATGAGTCAACCATACTGCGATTTTAGGCATCATTC
>JAYPXD010000097.1:0-11919 GCA_038135395.1 Alphaproteobacteria bacterium
ACATCGCAAAGGCGACGCGATCCCCGGGCGCCAAGCCTGCCTGCCGGCGCATCCAGCCGGCAAGGCGGGCGACGCGGGCGCCGAAGTCGGCATAGGACGCGTGCAGGGCTTTGCCGCAATAGAGCGCGGGGCTTGCGGGCCGGGTGCGGGCGGCGCGATGTAACAGGGATGCCAGGTTCATGGTGGCTGGTCCTCGGGCGGTAATCCGACAGATGGTACCGCCACTATAGAGAACCTTACCGCAATTGAGCCAGGGGCAGGCTGGGCACCATCGCCATCAGGCCTTTTGCAATGGTGACGCCAGCTACCGCAATGCTGTTGCCGCCGGTCCGGCTACTGGCGACATGGATGCCGACAATACTATAGGCGGAGCCTCGGCGCACCAGAATCGGCGAACCGCTGTCGCCATGGGTCGCGTCGCAATTGTGCATGAACAAATTGCCGTCCTCGGAGAACCCTGTGATTGCGCACTTTGCATTGCGGGTCAGAATGTGCGCCCGGTCCTGGCTATAGCCGGCCTGAGAATAGGTTATGCTCCGCTTTTGATCGGCCAACCATTGCGCCCGGTCGAACTTTTCCAACGGCAGAAAGCCGATTTTTCTGCCAATACTGCTGGTCAGCGTCAAAATGGCGAAGTCGCTGTCGTATTTGGACAAGCCAGGTTTGCCAGGCACGATCGAAATGGCAGAGACACCGCTGTATTCCAGATAGCTGCCACGGGTATAGCCGGCTAGAAAATGCAGGGCGCTTGGCGGCGCCCAGGCACGCCCCGCGACATGGCTGCGCAAGCAATGCGCGGCAGTCAGGAGCTCTCTATCGGAAATCAGCACACCGGTGCAGAAACTGCGACCGTTGTTGTTGACGCGGCCGATGCTCTGCCAGGCGCGGCCTTGGCTATCGACGATTTCCCGGTCGTCGTTTCCTTGTATTCCGGTCTGGCCCCGACGCGCTTGTAATGGCGCCATCGAGGTTACGGCGAGGCAGAGACCCAGGGCCAAACACATCACAGAGCGCTTTAGCAAGGCGGGACCCTTCCGATGCTGTGTCATCCAAGCTTGATCCTGGTATAGTGATGAACGTCATAGCGTGATTTTTAGATTGGAACCAGTTTAGCACGCAGAGATGAAAAAAAGGGACATAAATGGACAGGTTAGCGGCGGTATCATTGTTGGACGAACTGGGTACGCACGATCGCGAGGACCTGGCGAAACGGTGCTCGTGGCGGACGTTCCGCAAAAACCAGCTGGTCGTGGAAAGCCAATCGGACGACCGGGACGTCTATTTCCTGGTCAAGGGGTCGGTGCGGATTGTGAACTATTCCCTGTCAGGCCGCCCCGTGGCCTATGCCACGGCTGTGGCCTGGGCCTAGTTTGGCGAGTTGGCCGCTATCGAAGGTCGACCGCGTTCGGCTTGGGTGGTGGCGAATGAGGACAGCCAGTTGGCTGCCCTCGCGCCGGAGGCATTTGTCGGCCTGATGCGGAGCCATCCCAATATTGCCCTGGCCGTGATGCGGCGGCTGGCCGGGATCGTACGGTCTTGCGATGAGCGGATCATGGATCTGTCCACCCTGGGCGCGATGCAGCGGGTGATCATGGAGCTGTGCCGGCTGGCCAAGCCCGATCCGATCACGGCAGGCTCGTGGGTCATTTATCCCTGTCCGGCGCAGCGCGAGATCGCCGCCAGGGCATCGACAACGCGCGAGACCGTGGCAAGGGTGTTTACCCAGTTGCAGGAAAGCCAGCAGATCCGGCGCAAGGGGCGCAGCCTCTATCTGAGCGACAAGGCGGCATTGGAGGCGCTGGCGCTCAGGCTGGCGCCGGGCGCGAGTCACTGACCTGCAGGGCGCGTTCGGCATCAATCCGGCGCGGTCGTCCCTTAATCGCCGCGTCGGCTTATAGGAATTATTACCGCTGCTCGTCTCCGCGCCAACCAGGAGAGAATTGCAGGCATAGGCCGAGGCCAATGCCGGTGACCGCCAGACCTGTTGCAACGCACGCAAACAACCATCCGACCGGCAAGGACAGACTGACGACCATCAGCCCGCCGCCAGCGGCGCAGGCGAAGCCCAGTCCGCCGACGAGGACCCGGAGACCCAGGCGGCCGGTGCCTTGGCTGGCGACACCCAGCGCCTGGCCGGCCCCGAACAATCCGAAGAACGGGCCAGCGATCAGAAGGTAGAGGCCGCCCATCGCGTAAGCTGCGGCGTCGGCGGTGAACAAGTTCAGCCACAGGCTGGGGTAAATCGCCACCGTCACGCCCATGGCGCCGGTCACCAACCCGGCGACAACGGTGCCGCTCCAGGCGAGGCGGCGGGTCCGAGAGTATTGCTTGGCGCCGATGTTGGCGCCTACCGCCCCTGTTAGCGCGCCGCCAATACCGAAGACCAGCGGGGTCAACAATAGTTCCAACCGGCTACCGAGGCCGTATCCGGCCAAAGCCGCGGTGCCGTATTCCGCCACCAGCCGGGTCACGACCACCACGGTAAACGCAATCGTCAGGCTGTTGAGCAGTCCGATAGCGCCAACCTGCAGGATCGATCTGGCCGGCTTCCAGGCCAGTCGGTGCGGTCGCAGGCGCACAACCCGCTGGCTCGATCCGCCAGACCGCACCAGTTGCCAGGCCATATAGGCAGCGCCGCCTGCCATGGCGATGACAATGGCGATTGCCGGGCCGATGACGCCCATTTTCGGGAATGGACCCCACCCCAACGTCAGTGCGCCGGACAGGCAGACCTGCACCAGGCTGGAGCCAATGGCGGCGCGTGCAGGCGTCACCGTGTCGCCGGAGCCGCGCAGGATCGCAAAGCAAATCTGTAGCGCCCAAACACTCGCCGCGCCGCCGAAGGCAATCCAAGCATAGGCAACGGCGCCGTCCAGTACTGCAGCTTGAGCGCCGAACAGGGAAAATACCGGGCGGGCGAACAGGCCCAGCACCACCATATACAGGGTGGCCATGACCAGTCCGATCACGATGGCATGCCATGCCGCGGCGTCGGCTGCAGCCTGATCGCCGGCGCCCAATGCCCGCGCGACGGCTGAGGCCGTACCGCCGCCAATCGCGCCACCAGCCATCATTAGCATGAGGCTTTGCAGAGGAAACACCAGCGCAAGGCTGGCGAGTGCCTCCGTGCCGAGTTGGCCGACAAACCACGCATCGGCGATGGGGACAGCGACCATTAGAGCCGCTGTCACTACGTTGGGCGCCGCCAGCCGCCACAACACGCGGGCCGACGGCGCCTGCAACAACAAGGCGAGACGTGGCGGCAGCGGCTGGTTCTGGGTCATGGCGGCGGTCTCGTTTCGAAACAGAAGCCGCCACACCTAGCGCATTTTAAGTGTTGCACCAGACGCTTCCGGCGCACAACAGCCATTCCATTGCCGGTTGGCCGATCTTCTATTCCGCGGCTAGCGTCGTCCGCGCCGGAGTGGCGGCGTCGGCTGCGGCCAGCGGTTTGGGCCACCAGCGGTCCTCCCACTCATCTTTGAACAGGTCTTGCAGTTGCGGCATGACCTTTTCCGCGAACAGGCGCGTGTTGTATTGGGTAAGTTGCTTGCCCATGTTGCCGAATTGCAGCAGGCACATCAGGTGGCCGACGTGCAACTCCTTGGCCAGTTCGCGCAACTGCTCCGCCACCTGGTCCGGGCTACCGCAGATGATGTAGCCGTTTTCCAGGATCGCGGGGAATTCGCGTGCGGTCTTGGAGATGGCGCGCTGCGCCGCCGCCGCATTCACCGTCTGCGAGGCGCGGCCGATCTGGCTTTCCAGGCCGGCACGCTGCGTTGCTTCGGTCACATAGCCGGGCGGGCCGGCAAAGCGGGCGTCCACGTGCAGGCATTTATCGAAGAAATACTCGGCCGGTTCCTTGTAAAGCTCCAGCGCCTCTTTTTCGGTCTCGGCGACGCCGATGGCCTGGGCAAAGCCGGCCATGTAGGGATTCGGCTCCTTGCCGAGGGTCTTCATCTCGTCCCAGAAGCCCTTCATCGTCGCCATGCCAGCCTTGTAGCCATAGTAAGACAGATAGGAATAGACGTAGTCCATCTCTGCGCACCAACGCCAAGTCTCGACGCTGCCGCCGCCCGGGATCCAGATCGGCGGGTGCGGCTTTTGGATCGGGCGGGGCCAGATGTTGACGTAGCGCTGCTGGTTGAAGCGGCCGTTGAAGCTGAACGTCTCCGGCTCGGTCCAGGCCTTAATGATTAGGTCGTGCGCCTCCATATACTTTTCGCGCAACATCGACGGGTTCTGTCCGTACGCGAAGCAGGTGTCCATCGGCGTGCCGACAGGGAAGCCGGCGATCAGACGGCCGCCGCTGATGACGTCGATCATCGCGAACTCTTCAGCGACGCGGGTCGGCGGGTCGTAGAGGGCTAGGCTGTTGCCCATGACGCAGATCGGCACCTGTTTGGTCCGCCGGGCTAGCGCAGAGGCGATCAGGTTCGGCGACGGCATCAGCCCATAGCCGTTGGAGTGGTGCTCGTTGCAGCAGATGGCGTCAAAGCCGACGTCAGCGGCGTATTCCAGCTCATCCAGAAAGTCGTTGTACATCAGGTGGGCCCGTTCGGGCTTGAACAGGGTCGAATGGATATCGACCCAGACCGAGGGATTGTGGTCGCGGAAATCGTCCGGCAATTCCGTGTAGGGCATCAGATGGAACCAAAGAAACTTCACCGGACCGGACTCCTGCATTGCATGGCGGGCTGAGTTAAAGTGTCCGGCATTGGCGGTTGTCCGTCAATGGGCCGCCGCATAGGAGCGCCAGGGCTTGACGCGCGCCGCATTGCAACCCTCCTATGAATTGCACGTATTGCCAAAGGAACTTGCCCGTGTGCCCATCTGCTCACCCGTCTGAAGCCGTCACGCGCGATCCGGTCTGCGGCATGACCGTCGATCCGCATTCAGGCAAGCCTTCGGCGGAGCATGCTGGGCACCTGTTCCATTTTTGCGCAACCCGCTGCCATGACCGGTTCGTGGCGGAGCCGGAGCCGTTTATCGAGGCTACCGATCCTGTTTGCGGCATGACCGTGTTTCGCGCCACCGCCGAACACATGGCCAAGCATGCTGGCGAACGCTTTTATTTTTGCTCGGGCGGATGCCAATCGCGCTTTGAAGCCGATCCCGAGGCCTGGCTGGGCGACCGGCCGGAGCCGGAGCCGTTGCCGGCGGGAACCCTATACACCTGCCCGATGGACCCGGAGATCGTCACCGAGGAATTCGGCGATTGCCCGATCTGCGGCATGGCCTTGGAACCGATGACGCCGACCGCCGATGCCGGACCCAATCCGGAATTGTTGGATTTCCGGCGGCGGCTCTGGTTGGGCGCGCCTCTGGCGCTGGCGGTGTTCGTGCTGGAAATGGGTAGCCACGTGGGCGTTCCCTTCGCCCATTGGCTGGGTCCGCAGGTGCATGTCTGGCTGCAGGCGCTGCTGGCGACGCCGGTGGTGGTCTGGATCGGCGCGCCGTTCTTCAAGCGCGGCTGGTCGTCGATCCGCACCGGCAATTTCAACATGTGGACGTTGATCGCCATCGGTACCGGCGCGGCCTATCTGTTCAGTCTCGCCAGCGTGCTGCTGCCCGGCGTGTTTCCGGCCTCGCTGCACACGGCGCACGGCATGCCGCCGGTGTATTTCGAGGCGGCGGCGGTGATCCTGATCCTGGTGCTGTTTGGGCAGGTGATGGAGTTGACGGCCCGGGAGCGCACCGGCGACGCCATTCGGGCCTTGCTGAACCTTGCGCCGAAAACGGCGCGGCTGGTGTCGGATGCGGGCGAGCGGGACGTGCCGCTGGATCAGGTCAGGGCCGGCGACCGCCTGCGGGTCCGGCCGGGCGAGAGCGTGCCGGTCGATGGCCGCGTTGCCGAGGGACGCTCCACTGTCGATGAGAGCATGCTGACAGGCGAGGCAATGCCGGTGGAAACAGCCGTGGGCGACATGGTTACCGGCGGCACGCTCAACCGGACCGGGTCCTTCGTCATGGTGGCCGAGCGGGTCGGCGCCGACACAATGCTGTCGCGGATCGTCGCCATGGTCGCAAGCGCCCAGCGCAGCCGGGCGCCGATCCAGGCGATGGCCGACAAGGTCGCCGGTTGGTTCGTGCCGGCGGTGGTGAGCATCGCTGCGCTTGCGTTCGCTGCCTGGGCTGCGTTCGGTCCGACGCCGGCACTTGGCTATGCTGTCGTTGCGGCGGTCAGCGTCCTGATCATCGCCTGCCCGTGCGCCCTGGGCCTGGCGACGCCGATGTCGATTATGGTGGCGACAGGGCGTGGGGCGCAGGCCGGCATCCTGATCCGCGATGCCGAAGCGCTGGAGCGGTTTGCCGGCGTGGACGTGCTGGTCGTCGACAAGACCGGCACTTTGACCGAAGGCAAGCCGGCTTTGACCGATGTCGTCGTCTTTGAAACCATCAGCGAGGAGAGCCTGCTGAGTCTGGCGGCTGCGTTGGAGCGCGGCTCAGAACATCCGTTGGCCGAGGCAATCGTTGCCGGAGCAATGGCGCGCGGTGCCGAGGCATTACCGGCCACAGATTTCGATGCGATCGTCGGGCAGGGGGTGCGCGGCAGCGTGGATGGTTGCGCCGTGGCCTTGGGCAATCAGGCGATGATGCAGGCCTATGGTGGCGTGAGCCCTGGCCAGTCTGAGCGGGCGGCGATGCTCCAGGCCGAAGGGAAGTCGGTCATGTTCGTGGCGGTAAACGGCGCGGTGGCTGGCCTGGTGGCGGTTGCGGATCCGATCAAAACCACGACGCCGGAGGCTCTGGCAGGCCTGCGCGCCTCAGGTCTGCGCATCGTCATGGCGACAGGCGATAGCCAGCGCACGGCCAATGCCATTGCAGGACGACTTGGCATAGACGAGGTTCACGCTGATGCAAGCCCGGCGGCGAAGCGGGAGTTGGTCGATACCTTGCATCGGCAGGGATTCAAAGTGGCTATGGCCGGTGACGGCATCAACGATGCGCCGGCTTTGGCCGCCGCCGATGTAGGCATCGCGATGGGCTCCGGTGCCGATGTGGCGATGGAAAGCGCTGGCATTACACTGGTAAAGGGTGATTTGACGGGTATCGTACGGGCCCGGCGGCTTGCGGGCGCAACGATGTGCAATATCCGGCAAAACCTCTTCTTTGCCTTTTGCTACAACGGCGTCGGCGTTCCTATTGCAGCGGGCGTATTGTATCCGGTCTTCGGATTGCTGCTGTCGCCGATGATTGCGGCGGTGGCGATGAGCCTCTCCTCCGTCTCGGTCATCGGCAATGCGCTGCGCCTACGGGCGGAGCGCCTCTAGCAGCAGGGCGCACTTGATATCGTCGGGTGGTCTGTTCGCTGGGGGTGAGGTGTTACAACGCAATAAAAAACGCGGTGGCACTGCCGGGACAATCCTCCGGCGTGCGCACCGCGCTTTTGCCCTTACGCTTTAGTAAGGGCGGTGATCCTGATCCGGCGGGGTCATGCGAAACGCACCCTCCTGGTAACGGAACACTGTAAATCTCAAGACCTACCGTCAGCGCTGTTGCAACCGGCGGTTAAGGCGGGCTGAACTCGTTAAAGCAGCCCCAGGTTCTGTTCCGGTGGAATCATGCTGAAGCATCCTCCAGGCTACGGAATATCCTGTGTTTCGTTTGCCCGTATCGTTGACGCTGACGCGATCATCGTTCGGGCCGGGTCGATCTGTTCAGAGCAACCCCAGGTGATAAGCAGGTGGACTCATGCGGCTAGCATACCTCCTGGTATCGGATGCGGACATGCTGTCATGCCCGCGTTTCAGATCGACCGTTGTCCTGGATTGTCTGACCGCTTCTTCAGCGATGGAGTGGAACCGGTTGATCTGTATACTAATGTTGTCACACTGTGGTTGTGAGTCAATGGGAATATTTCAGTTATTTGAAAATTTTTTGACGGTCGCGTCGGGCTGGCGCTTCCTGGCAATTGGGATAAGCTCCGGTATCCCATTCAGACAAGGACCACAGGCATGCGCATTCATAATCTCTACGTCGATGACCAGGGCGAATCCCATTTCCGCGATATTGAGGTGGAATGGAAGAACCAGGGGCCAGGCGGCCAAACATCGGCGACATTGCCGGCTACCGGCATCATTTTTCGCGAAACGCCCGGCAGCTATGACTACGACTGGCATCCGGCGCCGCGGCGGCAATACATCATCAACCTGGACGCCGGCGTCCAGATCACGGCGAGCGATGGCGAGGCCCGGGTGATCGGGGCGGGAGAGGTGATCCTGGTTGAGGACACCCACGGCAAAGGCCATTGCTCCAAGGCGATTGCCGGGCAATTGCGCCATTCGATCTTTGTGCCGATCGAATAGCGGTCAGCCGACCAGCGGGCCGAAAACGGCTGCGGCCTCGGCAATCGCGTCCGGTACGCTCTGGCGGTCGCGCAGCGGCTGGTGCACGGTCACCCATCCGGCATAGCCCTCGCTGCGCAGGGCCTCGACCATGGCGGCGGCATCCAGCTCGGTCCGGTCATCCAGCGGCACGTAGCGCAAGCCGACCTGGCCCAGCCGGTTCGACCGGAAGCCAATGGGCGACGCCGGGTCCTTGTGCACGTTCTGGAACATGACATTGACCAGGTGCGGCGCCAGCCGGCGCACGGCCTCAGGGTCGAAGTCGGCGGTGCACGCCATGGTGTTGGCGGCCTCGTAGACCACGCCGAAATTCGCGCGGTTGACGGCGCGGACCATCCGCAATGCGTCGTCGACGGTCTCGATCAGCGTGCCCCAGTGGGTCATGTGGGCCAGGGTCAGACCCCGCTCCGCCGCCGTGTCGGCAGCCCGTTGCACCAGGGCGATGTCGGACTCATGCTGGGCCATGATGCGGACCAACCGGCAATCCAGCGCCTCCGCCAGGTCCAGGTAGGGGGCGATGTTGCGGATCGCGTCGGTAGCCTGGGCATTGTTGGCCGCCAGCGGAATGTCGCCCGTTACCATAGACACGCGCAGGCCCTGGTCTGCCAATACCTGCCGGACGGCTTGCACCCGGGTCGGCGGCGAGGTCACGGATACCACCGATGCGCGCATGGACAGCGCGCGGAAGCTAGCGCCTTTGGCCAGCGGCGCCAGGGTTTCGATCGGAACGTCGGCGACGTCCTTGCGCTTGGCCGATTCGGCGACGCGGACAGAGAGGGATAGCTGCATCGCCGCCTTACCCTGCCTGCCGGTCCCAGCCCCACCAATCGCAGATCGCCTGCCCCATCACCAGCGGCTGATCTTCGGCGCGAAGCCAGGGTAGCTCCTTGGTGAACATCTCGACGCATTGCCGCCACGAGCAGGGCATCTTGGTGATGTCGGTTCCCCAGAACATGCGGCGTGGCCCAAAGGCGTCGTAGATCTGCCGCAAATAGGTGTGCATGGCCGGAAAGGGATAGCTCTCGCTGGAATAGCCGGGCGCGCCGGTCGCCTTGACCGCCACATTCGGCAGGCGGGCCAGCTTGAGAAGTTCCGGGATATGGGTCATGGCGGCGGCATCTTTGAGGGTCGTGTTGCCGCCGCGGCCGCCCAGATGGTCGATGGTCAGGCGCAGGCCCGAATGCCGCTCGGCAATCTGGCCGAGGCGGGCGAGACTGTCCGTCGCCAGCACGGCGACCGGCACATTGGCGGCCTCGCACGCGGTCCAGAACCAGTCGAGCGTATCGCTATCCAGTTGCGCGCGGGCGGCGTCGCTGAGAAACAGATAGCGCAGGCCCAGCATGCCGTGGGTTTTGCGCCATTCGCCGATCCGCTCGCGGGACGAAGCCTCTTCGAGCGGCAGCGAGCCCATGATGGCGAAACGGCCGGGATAGTTGCGGACCGCGTCCAGCGCCATCTGGGTCGAATTCGGGTCCCAGCCGACCGGATGGATGACCGCAGCATTGACGCCGCCTTCGTCCATCATGCCGACCGCTTCTTCCGCCGTGAACGAGGTGACCTGCCGGTGCGCCATGTTGCTGGGCAGTCCGGAACCCCAAATGTGGATTTGGGCATCGACAATTTGCATGACAGCGGCATCCTTGCGTTGGAGGCGATGATCCATCGCGCATAGAGCAGCAGCGCCGCCGGAACCGACGCTCCGGCGGCGCTGACCGTGTACAAAGCAGCGTATCAGCCGAGGCCGATACACTGCAATGCGCTGGGTTACTTATCCAGCCAGAAGGTATCGAACCGGACGACATCGTAGATGCCGAAATAGTCGTTCGGACGATGGCCTTTGACGTAGTTGTACCAGCCGTCGTTGATCTTTTCCCAGGCGACCGGCAATAGCGGAGGATTGTTCTCCATGATCATTTCGGCCTTGGTGATCGCCGCCTGCCGTTTGACCGGGTCCACCTCGCTGTCGATCACTTTCAGCAGGTTTTGGAACTCTTCGTTTTCCCAGTTCGAATAGTTCTGCGGACCGCCCTTGGAATACCATGCGCCGAAATAATCCGACGGGTCGATCAGGGTAGACACGATCGCGCCGATGGCCATGTCGTAGTTGCCGGAGCGGACATCGTCGAACCAGACCGATTCGACCACCGTACGCAGGTTGCACTTCACGTTCAGCGCCTGGTCCAACATCGCCTGGATGGCCTGCGACCAGAGCTTGAAGCTGGCGACTTCGCGGACTAGGAAGTCCAGCCCGTTGATGCCATTGGCGTAGCCGGCCTCTTTCATCAGCTTTTTCGCTTCGACGATGGCGGCGTCGGTGTTGTCCATATAGCCGAGGCGCTTTTTCAACTCGGCAATCGGCGTTGCGTTGGCGGAGAACGGATAGATGAAGCCGCCAACCATCATTGGCGCGACGTCCTTGACGACGTCGACCAACACCGGCCGGTTCAGCACCAGATGGAAGGCCTTGCGAACGCGCGGATCGGCCAAGGGGCCTTTTTTGGCGTTCATCCAGGTGGCCTGGATGACCGACTGGTAGTAGTCGACAGCAGTCATGTCCTTGCGTTTGTTAACTTCCCGCCGGGTGACCGGGTCGATCAGACGGGCATAGTCGACGCGTCCGGACAACAGGGCCGAGCCCAATTCCGGCGAGAACGGCAGGCCGTGGTAGAACTCGATGCCATCCAGGTAGGGCAGGCCTTCGTTCCAGTAGTTGTCATTGCGCTTCATGACCCAGACTTACTGCTCGTCGCGGCGCACGCTTTGGAACGGGCCGGTGCCGGGAACATCCAGGGTCTTGCGAAGGTTGTAGTTGTTGTCCTCCAACGTCTTCTTGCGGACGATGCCGTTCCAGCCGCTGGCGATGGCGCCCATGATGTAGTCGGCCGGACGGGGCGTCGACAGCTTGAACTGGACCGTATGGTCGTCCAACGCGTTGATGCTTTCCACCGACTTAAACAAGCCGGAGCGCGGGATGTTGATACCCTCTGGCGGCTTGACGATGCGGTCGAACGTGGCCTTCACGTCGGCCGATGTCAGTTTGCCTCCGTCGGAGAACTCGACGCCTTTGCGCAGATGGAAAGTATAGGACGTACCGTCCTTCGAGATTTCCCAGCTGTGCGCCAGGTCGGGAATAATGGTCTTGCCGCTGTCGTTCGGGTTGCGGCGGATCAGGTTGTCGTACATGCAACCTTGCGATCCCAGGTTGTTGACCGTGCCCGACTGATGAAAGTCCAGGTGCGGCGGCCGCATGGTGATGCCGTAGCGCAGCACGCCGCCGCGTTTGGCGTTCGGTTCGGGCGCTGTCAGTTTGAACTTCGACCCGTACATCTCCATCGGAACGGCAGCCGTTGCGCGCCCCATACCCAGGCCATAGGCGGCGACGCCCATAGCAGCGCTGGCTTGCAAGAATTTGCGACGATTCCACATCGGCATTCTAAAACCAGGTGTTGTCATTTGGCGTATTCCTCCGTTTGCGGACTTGGTTACAATGAAAGCTTAGTAGAGCGCTCAAAGTGAGTCTATCGAAGAATATAAAAGGCCAATCGCGCTTTGCAGTGCCACAATCTTGTGC